>JBBSGZ010000178.1:0-6410 GCA_038253555.1 Thermoanaerobaculia bacterium | reverse complement strand
TTCCACAGCCTTTACGCCGCCGCTCCCGATGGAGAACGCTTTCTCATCGTTTCTGAGCCGGAAGCTCCATCTTCTCCTCCGATCACAGTCGTCCTCAACTGGACTGCCGGGCTGAAGAAGCCATGACGCTCCCCGCGGGCACGCGCCTCGGTCCCTACGAAATCCTCTCGCCGCTCGGGGCAGGCGGCATGGGCGAGGTGTACCGGGCGCGGGACACGCGGCTCGAGCGGACGGTCGCGGTCAAGGTCCTGCCGTCGCATCTCTCGTCTTCTCCCGAAGTCCGCCAGCGCTTCGAGCGGGAGGCCAGGACGATCTCGCAACTCTCGCACCCGCACATCTGCGCGCTCTATGACGTCG
Organism: Thermoanaerobaculia bacterium; assembly: GCA_038253555.1. Classification (GTDB taxonomy): domain Bacteria; phylum Acidobacteriota; class Thermoanaerobaculia; order UBA5066; family Gp7-AA6; genus JALYUA01. The sequence goes on along the minus strand of JBBSGZ010000178.1, from coordinate 6,053 downwards.
GCAATCAGGACGGCGTCGAGTACCTCGTCATGGAGTACCTCGAAGGCGAGACGCTCGCCGACCGACTGGCGAAGGGACCCGTGCCGCTCGAGCAGGCGTTGCGCTACGGGGTCGAGATGTGCGACGCGCTCGACCGGGCACACCGGCAGGGGATCGTGCACCGGGACTTGAAGCCCGGCAACGTCATGCTGACCCGCTCTGGAGTCAAACTGCTCGACTTCGGCCTGGCGAAAGTGATCGCAAAGGCCGCCGCGCCCTCCGGCGTGACCGCGTTGCCGACCGTCGCCGGAAGCTCCCCCCTGACGCAGGAGGGGACGATCCTGGGGACCTTCCAGTACATGGCGCCCGAGCAGCTCGAGGGCAAGGAGGCGGACGCGCGGACGGACATCTTTGCATTCGGCTGCGTGCTCTATGAGATGGCGACGGGGAGGAAGGCGTTTTCCGGAACGAGCCGGGCCTCGTTGATCTCGGCGATCATGTCGAGCGAGCCTCCTTCCGTCTCCTCGGTCCAGCCGATGACGCCGCCGGTACTCGATCGTGTCGCGAAGACCTGCCTCGCCAAGGACCCCGACGACCGCTGGCAGTCGGCACACGACGTCGCGAGCGAACTCAAGTGGATCGCCGAAGGCTCACAGGCGGGCGCGCCCGTGCCTGTGGTCGCACGGCGCAAGCACCGCGAGCGGATCGCCTGGTCTCTCGCGGGTGTCTCTCTGGCCGCCGCGCTGGTCCTCGCCGTCGTTCATTTCCGGCGGGCAGCAATCGAGACGCGTCCGACTCGCTTCTTCGTTTTTCCTCCGGAGCAGACGACTCTCGCCGGCGGGCCGGCGGCTCCTCAGGCCACTGTTTCACCCGACGGGCATTACCTCGCCTTTGGCGCCGTCACGTCGGACAAGAAGACTCACCTGTGGGTTCGTTCGTTGGATTCGCTCGCTCCTCAGAAGCTGCCGGGAACGGAAGGTGCGTCCTCTCCATTCTGGTCTCCTGATAGTCGCTTCATCGGATTTTTCGCGCAGGGAAAGTTAAAGAAGATCGACGTTCCCGGCGGTCCTCCTGTGACCCTGTGCGATGCGCCTGCGGGGAATGGTGGCGCCTGGAACCGCGATGGAGTGATTGTTTTCGCGCCGAATCGTGAGGGGGGGTTGGCCCGCGTGTCCGCGGCGGGAGGAATTCCGACCTCCGCGACGACGCTCGACCGCAGGCGGAAGGAAACCGCTCACGTCTGGCCCCAATTTCTGCCTGACGGCAGCCACTTCCTCTATCTCGTCCTGAGCGGACAACGGGAGAGCCGCGGCATTTACGTCGATTCGCTCGGGTCCGAAGGGGCGAAACACGTGCTGAAGACAGAAGTCAGAGCAGCTTACGCGCCGCCGGGATATCTGCTCTTCGTGCGGCAGGGGACGCTGATGGCCCAGCGGTTCGATCCGAATCGTTTGCGGCTCACCGGCGAACCGGTCCGTGTCGCCGAGGAGGTGGCTTACAACCCGTCCAATGGCCGGACCACCTTCTCCGTCTCGGAGAACGGCGTGCTCGCTTATCGGAGCGGGGGCGCCGGGGGCCTGCCGACGACTGAGCTCGTCTGGTTCGATCGCGGAGGAAAACGGATCGAGTCGGCTGCCGGACCCGCCTTGTACTTGCGCCCGGCGCTCTCTCCGGACGGGAAACGAGTCGCCGTGGAGCGCCTCGATAACCGGACGGGGATCGATGACATCTGGCTGGTCGACCTGGCACGCTCCACCCTCTCGCGCTTCACCTTCGGTTCGTTCAACCAGAGGAGTCCTGTTTGGTCGCCCGACGGAGGTCGGATCGTCTTCGCTTCCGATCGAGACGGTACGAGCAACCTGTATCAAAAGACCTCGAGCGGGGCGGGCAGCGAGGAGTTGCTGTTTCGGTCCGACACCGCGAAACACAGCACGGACTGGTCTCCCGACGGGCGGTTCATCGCCTATGAGAACCAGGATCCGAAAACAGGATTGGATCTTTGGCTTTTGCCCCTCTTCGGAGATCGCAAACCGATTTCATTTCTGAGAACCGAGTTCGATGAGGGTCAGGGGCAATTCTCTCCGGACGGCCGATGGATGGCTTATACCTCGGATGAGTCGGGAAGGAGAGAAGTGTACGTGCAGCCCTTCCCTGCTTCGAGCGGCAAGTGGCAGATCTCGACCGCCGGCGGGGCTTATCCGAGATGGCGGCGCGACGGAAAGGAGCTCTTCTATATTGCCGCGGACCAAAGACTCATGGCGGTGGCGGTCCATGCCGACTCTGCCGTTCAGGCTGGTCAACCCCAGGCGCTTTTCGAGCCCAGATTTTCTGGCATTCCGGTAATTCCTCACAGCGTTTCGGCCGATGGCCAGCGTTTTCTCATCAATACTCCTGTCGAAGAGTTCAACTCCGCACCGCTAACCGTCGTCCTGAACTGGACAGCAGAGCTGAAAAAGAGATGACGCTCTCGGCGGGCTCCCGCCTCGGGCCCTACGAGATTCTCTCGCCGCTCGGGGCAGGCGGCATGGGCGAGGTCTACCGGGCGCTCGACTCGCGGCTCGGCCGGGAGGTCGCGGTGAAAGTGCTGCCCGAGCGGATCGGCGTCGATCCCGACGCGCTCGCCCGCTTCGAGCGGGAGGCGCGCGCGGTGGCGGCCCTCTCGCATCCGAACATCCTCGGCCTTTTCGACTTCGGGACCGAGGGCGTGACGACCTATTCCGTCTCCGAGCTCCTGGAGGGCCAGACTCTCCGGGATCGGCTGGGCGGCGGGCCCGTTCCCGTTCGCAAGGCGGTCGAGTACGCCGCCCAGATCGCCCGGGGGCTCGCCGCGGCGCACGAGAAGGGAATCGTTCACCGGGACGTGAAGCCCGAAAACATTTTCATCACGTCCGATGGTCGGGTGAAGATCCTGGACTTCGGCCTCGCGCGCCAGACGGCGCTCGGGGCCGCACCCGACGACACTCAGTCGCCGACCGTCGCCGGCGGAACATCGCCCGGGATGGTCATGGGAACCGTGGGCTACATGTCCCCCGAGCAGGTGCGGGGAGCGCCCGCCGACCACCGGTCCGACATCTTCTCGTTTGGTTCCGTGCTCTACGAGATGCTCTCCGGCCGCCGCGCGTTCGGGCGCGCGACCGGAGCGGAGACGATGACGGCGATCCTGAAAGAGGATCCCCCGGAGCTGTCCGAATCCGGCACCGACCTCTCCCCCGCGCTCGCCGCGACCGTCCGGCACTGCCTGGAGAAGAATCCCGCGGAACGCTTTCAGTCCGCGCGCGATCTCGCGTTCGACCTGGAGCACGCGGTGGGATCGAGCGCCCCGTCCCGGACCCGCGCGGATGCCGGACCTCGCCGCGCGAAAAGGACTCCGTGGACCGCCGCGGGGAGCGCCCTCGCCGGCCTCGCTCTTCTGGCGGCCGGGGCATTTCTCGCGACCCGACTCCACAGATACGAGGCGCCCCGCTTTCGGCAGCTGACGTTCCACCGCGGTTACGTGGAGTCGGCGCGGTTCTCCCCTGACGGCCAGACGGTGATCTATGGATCGACGCGGCGCGATCAGCCGGTCAGGATCTACGCCGCGCGTCTCGACTCGATCGAATCGACACCGCTGGACCTCCCGTCCGGCACCGTGCTCGGGATCTCCCGAACCGGAGAAATGGCGCTCCTTCTGGGATGCGTTCACCGCGGCTACTGGATCCGCTCGGGAACTCTCGCCCGCGCCCCGCTCGGAGGAGGCGCGCCGCGCGATGTGCTCGAGCACGTGACGGATGGGGATATTTCGCCCGATGGTCAGGCGCTCGCCGTCGTGCGCGAGATCGGCGCGCGACAGCGGCTCGAGTTTCCGATGGGCCGGACGATCGCCGAGACGGACGGATGGATCAGCCACCCGCGCATCTCCGCCGACGGACAGAACGTGGCGTTTCTGGAGCACCCCTTCTATGGAAACGACGCCGGCTACGTGAGCGTCGCTCGTCTGCGAACGGCCGGGGTCGAGCGGCTGACGGACCTGAACTCCGGCCTGGACGGCCTCGCCTGGTCCCCCGACGGCAAAGAGGTGTGGTTCACGGGCAACGTCGAGGGCGCCGGGGCGAAGGACAACGGGACGCGCTACAGCCTGTGGGCGGCCCGGCGAGGCGCCACACCGCGGATGGTCTATGTCCCCCCGATGAACCTCCGCATCCACGACGTCTCCGGCAAAGGAACCGTCCTTCTCTCGGGCGACGACCGCCGGGGAGAAATCGGCGGCCTCTTGAAAGGAGACCTTCGCGAACGGGACCTCTCGACCTGGAGCGACGAGGCGTTGGGCGCGATTTCCGAGGACGGGTCTGGGTATCTGGGAATCGAGCAGAGCGCCCCGGGGGCCTCGGTCGACCCGTTTCTCTACTTCCGACGCGCGGGCGATTCGGCCCCGGCCCGCCTCGGCTCGGGCAACGGCATTGCGCTCTCCCCCGGCGGGAAGTGGATCGCAAACGTCCAGCGCGTTCAGGAAACCGCGAGGCTCTCTCTGGTGCCGACCGGACCGGGCGAGGCGACCCCGATCGACCTCGGTACCGTCCAGCCCCGTGTGGCCGCTCACGAACGAGCGACATTTTCGTCAGACGGGCGGAGGTTTCTTTTTCCCGGGTTCGAGCCGAACCGACGGCCCCGCGCCTGGCTGATCGAGTTTCCGAAGGGCAGGCCCCGGGCCCTGACTCCCGAAGGAGAGAGCCTCGCGCTGCTCTCCCCCGACGGGGAAACGGTAGCCGGCGTCGACGCCAGGGGCCGCATCCTTCTCTACCGCGTGGCGGGCGGCGATCCGACGGAGGTTCGGGGAGCGCTGCCCTACGAACTGCCGATCCAGTGGGAGGAAACCGGCCGCGCGCTCTTCATCTGGGACCGGACGTGGCCCGCGCGGATCGCCAGGCTCGACCTTGCGACCGGCGCGCGGGTGATCTGGAAAGAGCTCTCCCCCGATCCCGTCGGGGTGCTCTACGGGAATCTCGTGCTCACGCCGGACGGAAAGCACTACGTCTACCGGATCCGCCGCGTCCTTTCGGAACTGAACCTTGCCGAGGGTCTGAAGTAACCGAAGAGAACTCGGGGACAGCGGTCACCCGGCGAAACCACGCGGAGGGCGCGGCATTCCCCTCCTTCCGGCGGCGCCGGCGCGGCACGGTCGGAAAGCGTCGCCCGCGTACAATCGCCGCACACACTCCGGGGGGATTGACCTGACATTGACCGCGGGTTCGAAGCTCGGCCCCTACGAGATCCTGTCGCCTCTCGGAGCCGGCGGCATGGGGGAGGTATGGCGCGCGCGCGACGGCAAGCTTGGCCGCGACGTCGCGGTCAAGGTGCTCCCGGCTCGTCTCGCCTCGGACGCGGACGCGCTCGCCCGATTCGAGCGCGAAGCAAAAGCGGTGGCGTCCCTCTCCCACCCGAACATCCTCGCGATTTTCGATTTCGGCGCCGAAGGCCGCGTGGCCTACGCCGTCATGGAGCTACTCGAAGGCGAAACCCTGCGGCAGAGGATGGAGACCGGCGCCCTCCCCCCGCGCAAAGCGATCGACTACGGCGTTCAAATCGCGAGCGGGCTCGCGGCGGCGCATGAGCGCGGGATCGTGCATCGGGATCTCAAGCCGGAGAACCTGTTCGTCACCGGCGACGGCAGAATCAAGATCCTCGACTTCGGGCTTGCCCGGATCGACGCTCCGCCCTCCGACCAGACCCATTCCCCGACTGCGGTGCGGGCCACCGAGCCCGGCACCGTAATGGGGACCGTCGGATACATGTCGCCCGAACAGGTGCGCGGGCAGACGGTGGACGCCCGCTCCGACATTTTTTCCTTCGGCTCGGTCCTCTACGAGATGCTGGCGGGACGGCGTGCGTTCCAGGCAGATTCTGCCGCGGAGACTATGGCGGCGATCGTTCAGAAGGATCCCCCGGAGACGTCGGGCATCGATCACGCCCTGTCTCCCGCGCTGGATCGGATCGTGCGGCACTGCCTCGAAAAGAGTCCCGGGGAGCGGTTCCAATCGGCGCGCGACCTCGCCTTCGATCTCCAGTCGGCCGGAACGGGTTCCGGCGTCACGGCCTCG
>JBBSGZ010000177.1:0-6487 GCA_038253555.1 Thermoanaerobaculia bacterium | reverse complement strand
CGGGACGGAGAGCTTTCCGGCCCCGACATCGAACTCTTCCATCGCACCGCCGAGGCTTTCGGCTCGCCCGTCGTCGCCGCGGGGGGAATTTCGAGCTCCGAAGACGTCGAACGTCTGCGCGCCTCTCCCTCGATCCGCGGAGCCGTCCTCGGCCGCGCGCTCTACGAGGGCCGCATCCCGCTCTCGATTTTCAGCGGTCCGGCATGAAGGGCACGACCGGGCTCAAGGTCCGTCTCGTTCCCTGTCTCGACGTCTCCGCCGGCCGGGTCGTCAAGGGAACCCGATTCGAGAACCTCCGTGACGCGGGCGATCCGGTGGAAGCGGCCGCGCGCTATGCGGAGGAGGGCGCCGACGAGCTCATCTACCTGGATATCTCCGCGACCGCCGAAGAAAGGGAAGCCGTGCTCCCGATGGTCGAGAGGACCGCGGAAGCGCTTTTCGTTCCGCTGACGGTGGGCGGCGGGGTCCGCGGCTGCGCGCAGGCCGAGGCCCTGCTGAGGGCGGGTGCGGACCGCATTGCCGTGAACTCGGCGGCCGTCGAGCGGCCGGAGCTGCTCGGCGAGCTCGTCCGGGCGTTCGGCAACCAGTGCATCGTCCTGGCGATCGACGCGTCACGCAAGGAGGGCGGCTGGACGCTGCGCACCGTCGGAGGACGCCGGGAGTGGGACCGCGACGCGATCGCCTGGGCGCACGAGGGAGTGGAGCGGGGCGCGGGCGAGATCCTGCTGACCTCCATCGACCGCGACGGAACCGGATACGGCTACGATCTCGAGCTCGTGGAAACCGCGGCGCGCGGATTGTCCGTCCCCGTCATTGCCTCTGGCGGCGTCGGCGCTTACGAGCATCTCGTCGACGGCGCCCGGGCGGGCGCTTCGGCCCTGCTCGTCGCCGGCCGGTTTCACGATCGCGTGCTGACCCTCGCGGGCGCGCGCCAGGCGCTTGAGCGGGCGGGCATTCCCGTCCGGACGGCAGCATGACGGCGGGTCAGGCGCTCGATCGCGTCCGGTTCGACGAGCGGGGCCTCGTTCCCGTCGTCGTGCGCGACACGGGGAGCGGCCGCGTCGCGATGCTCGCCTGGGCGGACCGCGCCGCGATCGAACGCACCCTCTCTTCCGGCGAGGCGACCTTCTGGAGCCGATCGCGCGGCGCCCCGTGGGTCAAAGGGGAGACCTCGGGACATCGGATGACGGTCTCCTCGGTCGTCCTCGACTGCGACGCCGACGCCGTCTTGTACGAGGCAGCGCTCTCCGGGCCCGCCTGCCACACCGGGGAGGCGAGTTGCTTCCACGATCCGCTGCTCGACGGGCCTTCCGGCTCAGGCGCCGGTTTCGATCTCGCCCCGCTCTTCGAAATCCTCGGGCGGCGGTACCGCGAACGGCCCGCGGAGTCGTATTCGACCCGTCTCTTCGAGAAGGGCCTCGATCACGCCCTGAAGAAAGTGGGGGAGGAAGCTTCCGAAGTGATCGTGGCGATGAAGAACCCCGACGACGGAGAGCTGGCAGGGGAGATCGCGGATCTCCTGTACCACCTGGCCGCGGCCATGACGATCCGGGGAATCTCCCCCGAGCGGGTCAACGAGGTCCTCGCCCGGCGGCGAGGTGGAGAACGCTGACACGGCATCCGCCGGACCAGGATCGCGCGGACAAGTTCAGTGCTCGATGGGCGGAGTCGGCTGAGTGCCGGTCCAGCAGTGTTCCTCGACGATCGCGAGGAGCCGATCCAGATCGAATGGCTTGGCGATGAACCGGGTGGTCGGAGCGAAGCCCGCGGGAAACGCGGAGATGAAGAGGACCGGGAACGTGGCGAGACGGGGGTCCGCCTGCATGCGCTCGTAGAGTTCCCATCCGTTCATCCGCGGCATCATGAGATCGAGCAGGATGAGGCAGGGACGGGTTTCTTTATTGAGCAGGTCGAGCGCGTCCCGCCCGTCGCCCGCTCCCTGGACCCCGTATCCGGCGTCGCCGAGGACGGAGCAGATCGCCGAACGCAGCGCGCCGTCGTCCTCGACCACGAGCACGCGTCGGAGCGGTTCGCGGTTTTCGCGGGACGGCCTTTCGCGGGACGGGGCAATCATGAAGGGAGACCAGCAAGGCGCGGGCCAGACCACTCCGTGCCGGTTCCGCGGCGTCCCCGAGGATCGGGCACGGATCCTGCTACCAGTCAGGGCTGGAGGTAACCGATGCTACTCACAATCGGAATCATTCTACTGGTCGCCTGGGCGCTCGGACTCTTCGCGTTCCACGTGGGCGGAGTCATTCATCTGCTGATCGTGCTTGCGGTGATCTCATTCATCGCGCACCTGTTCATGGGGCGCCGGACGGTCGCCTGAGCAGGTTTGTCAGGTCCCGGGTAGCCCCCTCATTCGGGGGCTTTTTTTTTGAGGCGTATCGCTGAGACGCCGACGCAACGCAAGGGTTCCTCAGGTCTTCGATTCCTGGATCCGTCGCGCGATCGCGGTCACGAGCCGGCGCGGCGAGATCCGAAGCGCCTGAACCATGACCTTGTTCGCCACTCCGGGGATGACGACGCGGCGTCCGCGCCTCATGCCGCGATATCCGGCGCGAGCCACGCTTTGCGCATCCCCGACGAGAGGGCCCGCGAACAAGCGCGTCGCCTCGAGCCCCGCGCGCTCCTGAAACGAGGTGCGAGTCGGGCCCGGGCACAGCGCCGTCACCGTGACGCCGCTCCCCGACAGCTCGTTCGCGAGAGCCTCCGAAAAGGAGAGCACGTAAGCCTTCGTCGCGTAGTAGACGGCCATCAGGGGTCCCGGCTGAAACGCGGCGGTGGAGGCGACGTTCAGGATCCGCCCCGAGCGTCGAGCCGCCATCGGCGGCACGATGCCTTGTGTGAGCTCGGTCAAGGCCACGACGTTCACGCGGATCATCTCGAGCGTTTCGCCCGGATTCGATCCCGCGAACGGTCCGTAGACGCCGAACCCGGCGTTGTTGACGAGCACATCGACCGTCGAGCCTTTCCGCGCGATCTCGTCGAGAACGCGCCGCACGCCGTCCGGAGCCGCGAGGTCGCTTGCGAGAGCTGTCACCTCGACGCCGAAGTCGCGCGCGAGGAGACTCGCGACCTCCTGGAGCCTCGCTTCCCGGCGCGCCACGAGAAGGAGGTCGTACCGGTCGGCCGCGAGAAGTCGCGCTATCTCGATTCCAATCCCGCTCGACGCGCCGGTGACGACGGCGGTGCCTCGCGAAGCGGGCGAGCTCACCCCGCGGCGCGGGGATAGGCGGTGTCGTCCGAAGCGGGTTGCGGCGCCGCTTCCTCCACGGACCGGCTCTGACGGCGCGGCCGCGCGACGTACGTCCAGGCGTTGGCGATCTCGGCCTTCCCCCATCGAAGAAGCCCGTGCGCGATCATCACGAAAAGAGATGACCGGACCGAGAAACCGACGAAGCCCGGTCGGCGGCCGTCATTGTGGTTGCCGTAGATCCCGAGCGCCATCTTCCGCTTTGCGATCGCGGTGAGCCGCCGGTTGTAGAAGCGGATGGGGTAGTAGCCGATCTCCGCGCCGTCCTGAAAGAACGGGGGAAATCCGAGGCGTTCGTGCGACCACCGGTACACGGGCATGATGGCGGCCGCGTAGTAGAGCCCCGTGTCCAGAAGGAAGGCGGTCGTCATGGTGTCGTAGTCGCCCATGACGTAGTACTTGTCTCTATAGATGGAATCGTAGAAGTAGCGCAGATAGCGGTCGTAACACCGGTTGTGCTCGGCGTAGGCCTCTTCCATCTCGGACGGGGGAGCGCCCGAGAGCGCCTTCTTCATCAACTCCACCCGGGAGTAGACGGAGAACGCCATCTGGTCGAGACCCGGAGAGTAGAAAGGGTCCAGGAATCCGCCGGCGTCGCCGACGCAGGTCCATCCCGGGCCTATGAACTTGTCTACGAGGTAGGCGAGGTGGCCGTAGGACCGGCAGTCTCCTTCGACCGCCGTGGCATGCTCGAGGAGGTCGCGCGTCAGCGGGTTTCCGTCCAGAAAATTTTCCAGCTTCTCGAGCGGAGTCGCTCCCATCGGCGTGACGAGTCTCTTGTCCCACACGAGGCCGACGCTCGTCTCGCCATCCTTGAGCGGGATGAACCAGATCCAGTACCCCCACCCCGTGAAGTGGTTCGTGGCGAGCCGGCGCGAAGCGAGCACCGCGCGGGAGAACGGGTCGGCGGGGTCGGTGCCGGCAATCTCCGGCCCGTCCATGTCCTTGACCCCGCGGTACCGGACCCAGAGCGCCGACGTCGGGTGCGAGTCGATCGGCGTCACGCCTCCGCGCTTGCGGGCGAGCATCGCGTGACGTCCGGTGGCATCTACGACCCATCGCGCCGAAACCTCGACGCGCTCTCCGGTCGCTCGGTCGACCGTCAGCCGGTTGCCGGCGTCGCCCCCGAGATCGAAGCTCGTGACGCGCGCCGGACGCCACACGTCGGAGCCCTCGTCGGCCGCGACCTTCAGGAGATGCTCGTCCAGCTTGGATCGGTCCAGCTGGAAGGAGGGTGTGCGCGCGAGCTGCGTCGGTCCGACTTCCGACGCTTCCCGGAGCGTCTTCACGCGATCGTTCACGAACCAGTAGCGAAAGGCCTGCTTGGGAAGCTGTTCGCGAGAGAGGTGGTCGTACTGCTTCAAGACCCGCGTCAGGAAGTAGGCCGAGATCTCGACCGTGGACTCTCCGACCTTCCAGTCGAAGCGGTCCGTCTTCTCGACCACCAGGATCGTAAGCTCGGGCATCTGCCGTTTGAGCAGGATCGCCGTCGAGGCGCCCGAGATCGCGCCTCCGACGATGACGACGTCGTAGGAATGAAGGTCGGCCATGGACCTCTATTTTATGGCAGGCGTCGGGCGAAAAACCTGGACAGCGGGACCCGCCGGCGCGGGTTCCACGACGACGAGGACCCGATCCACCGCGTCGATCGGCCCGAGGCCTTGGACGCGCCCCGACGGCCATCGGATGGAGAGGTCCCTCAGCCTCGTTGCGGGCCCGAGCCCGAGATGCGCGATCGGGCTGCCCGTCGCGAGGTACCCGCTCGCATTTCCGGTCTCGACCACCGTCCGGCGGCCGTCGGGGAACGTCGCCGTCAGCCTCGCCCCGACCCCGTCCGAGTTGTCGACACCGCGGGCGCCGCGGAGGCGGACGCGGAGGAAGTGCTCGCCCGGTTTGCGCGAGCCGACGAAGAGGGCTTCCGGCGCGCCGATCGAGCGGACGTACACGTCGAGAGCCCCATCTCCGTTCGCGTCGAATGCCACGACCGCCCGGCCATTGGTTTCGAGATCCAGCCCGTCGAGAAAAGCGCGCTCCTCGAAGCGCGGGCCGATGGCCCCCGCGGCGCCGCGGTTGCGGAAGTACCGGTCCCGCTCGATCCCGGCGATGCCGGCGCCCTTCCGGTCAAACGTCATCTTGCCGGCGACGTAGTCCTCCCAGTAAGCCAGCGTTTCCCACCAGAACTCGAGCTCCCGGTCGTGGTCGCGGCCGTCGCCCCACATTCCATTCGTCGCGTAAATATCCGGCCACGAATCGTTGTCCAGGTCCGCGGCCGCGACGCTCCAGTTCCAGCCCGCGCGCCGCGCTCCCGAACGGTCGGTCGCGTTCGTGAAGCGGCCGTTTTCCGTCTGCAGAAGAAGAGTATTGCCGCGCGTCATCTGCTCCATCCAGTCGATCGCGATCGGGAGGAAGAGCCGGCCGGCGAGGGGGATGGGAAGCCCCGGATACTCGTGGAGAAAGTACCACTGCGTATCGCACCCCGTCGTGTAGAGGTCCAGCCGCCCGTCCCCGTCGAAATCCGCCCATGCCCCCGACATTCCGTACGCGCGCGCCTGCGTTCCGGTCCGGCCGGTCACGTCCCGAAACGACCCGCCCTCGTTGTGGTACAGGTTTTTCAGGCCGAAGTCGTTCGTGACCAGAAGGTCGGGCCGGCCGTCTCCGTCGTAATCGGCGAAGAGCGAGGAGAGAGACCACCGCGTGACCTTCTCGATCCCCCAGGCCGTCGTCGCATCGGTGAAGTGGCCGTGCCCGTCGTTCAAGAAAAGGAGGTTCGCGCGGCCGTCGTTCGCGTCAAACGGCGGGTCCGGCATCTGGTTGTAGTAGTCGCCCGTGATCGCGACGAACAGGTCGAGGTCGCCGTCCCCGTCGACGTCCGCGAAGGCGGCGGAGCGCGCGTTCTTCGGCACGCGAATGCCGGACGCGGCCGTGAAGTCCTCGAACGTGCCGTCGCCCCGGTTCCGAAAAAGGTGCGGAGCGCCGAATGCGTCGGTGAGGAAGAGGTCCGGAAAGCCGTCTCCGTCGACGTCGCCGGCGGCGACCCCGGTGGCCCGGACGCCTTCCGTCGCCGAGCGCGCGAGCCCCGCCGCGGTCGTGACGTCGGTGAAGTGTCCGTGCCCGTCGTTCCTGTACAGGATCGAGCGCACGCCGTCGGCGACGAAGAGGTCCTCGGCGCCGTCCTGGTCGAAATCGAGAACAGCCACGCCCGAGCCCGGCCAGATGTCGGAGATCAGGTGG
>JBBSGZ010000176.1:0-6504 GCA_038253555.1 Thermoanaerobaculia bacterium | reverse complement strand
AGCTCTCGACTTTGTGGGGTCGTCTTTGCTCTGCTATGCAGGTTCATCCGGGCCTCCTGGTCGATGAGTTGTCGGCTCGCACCAACAGCTTCCCACCGCTGAGCCCGGGTGAACAACCTCTTGAGCCTTTACACCTAGGACTTCTTTCGCGCGGCTTCGGCCGCCTCGTCCAGGATGGCCCAGATCCGGTCGAGCCAGTCCGCGTGTTCGGGCTTCATCAGGACCGAGCGCAGGCACGTCGCGGTCTCCCGGCCGCCTTCGAGAGCCGCCCCCGCCGCGCCGAAGAAGCGAAGGGGGAGCTCGGCGAGCGCGAGATGGAGATTCCTCCGAGCGGCCTCCTCGAAGATCGCGCGCGAAAGCGCGGACGACGCCTGGGCGCTGCCGGCGCGAGGGAGCCAGACGACGATGTCGAGCTCGGGCTCGAAGGCGGCGAGAAAACGGGAGTCGCCCGCGATGCGGGCGTGAAGCGCGAGCGCGGCGGCGCGCGACAGGGCGAGCCCACGGGCGAACTCGCCTCCCCGCTCGAGAGGCAGGAGGCGCATCGTCGCCCACAGCCCCGCGGCGGCCGCACCCGGGCGCGAGCACTCGAGGCTGATCTCTCCCAGATGAAGTTCGGTCGAGGAGAAATAGGTGTACGGCGAGTCGTGCTTGTAGAAGCGGCCGACCGAAGCGTCGCGAAACAGCACGCAGCCGCACCCGTACGGCTGGAGGCCATGTTTGTGCGGATCGATGACGATCGAGTCCACCTCGCCCAGGCAATCGAACGCGCGGCGGGCCTCTGGCGCCAGGTTGTCGGCGAGACCGAAGTAACCGCCGTACGCGGCGTCCGCATGAAGCCGGAAGCCGTGTCGCTGCCGGAGCGCCACGATTTCGGGGAGGGGATCGACCGATCCCGTGGCTGTCGATCCCATCGTTGCGACCACGGTCGAGACGCCCCCCCGCTGCAGCCGCCGCGACAGGGCTTCAACGTCCATGCGCCCGCGCGAGTCGGAGGCAACCGCCTCGAACGGTACTCCGAGGACGGCGCTGATCCTGCCGTGCGTGTAGTGCGCGGACTCCGAAGCGAGCACCGTTCCGGGCGACAGCTGCCGGCCGACCCAGAGCGCCTCGAGGTTCGCCATGGTGCCGCCGCCCGTGAGGTGCCCGAGGGGAGAGCTCCACCCGAACATCGCGGCGATCTGCGCGACCGCTTCCTTCTCCATCGCGGACGTGGCGCGGCCGCCGTCGAGCGCGTGGTTGTTCGGGTTGATCCACATCGCGAGCGCGTAGGCGGCCCTTGCGACGGCATGCGGCGGCTTCAGCATCTGCCCGGCGTAGAGGGGATGGAAGTACGGGTAGTTGTCGCGCAGCCGCTCCGCGACCTCGAGAACGACGCGTTCGACCGCGGCGGTTTGCCGCTCGTTCGATCCCTCCGCCGCGGGAAGGAAGTCGAACCCCCTATCGAGCGCGGCGAGGGCCTCGGAGAGGATGCGAAGCGACTCGCGGTCGAGTGCGCCGGGGGGCAGACCCGTCATTGCGATTCCTACGCCGCGGCGGCGCGGCGCGCCGCCAGAAGGTGGTGGGGATGAAGATACCCGCGGTGGGCGGGCGCGCCGGAGACGGAGAGGCCTTCCGATTCGAGCCATTTCCGGTGCGTTTCCGGGCTCTGGAATTGGATTCCGGCGCCCGCGGTCAGGCGGAGCACCCGGACCGCGAGGAACTCCTGCGCCTCTGCCCAGAGCGCCTTCCACCGCGGTTTTCGCGAGACCTCCTTGACGAGCAAGGCGCCTCCGGGGGCCAGCGCCCGCGCGGCGTCGCGAAGGACGCGCTCCTGGTCGCGGGGTTCCAGAAGGTAGAGCACGTCGACGAAGAGCACCGCGTCCCACGGCCCGTCCGGGAAGGAGCCGGCGCCGCCGACGAGAAACTCCGCCGCCGGGATCCCCTGCGCGCTCGCCCGCGCCGCGGCCCCTCGCGCCGCCGCGATCTTGTCGGGAGCCACATCCACGCCGATGACCGTCCGGCCCGCATCCCGCATGGCGAGCCACGAGGCGAGCGCGCCGTGGCCCGCTCCGTAATCGAGGATCCTTCCTCTCTCCGGGACGAGCGCCGCGATCGCGGAAAAGGGGCACGTGCGCCACCGCGTCCGGATGTGGGCGCGCACGCGGGCGGGCTGCCCGTCGTAAAGAGCCAGCAGCGCCGGCGGGATGCGCGCGTTCACCGCGGCCCCCAGGGCAGATCGCGATACGTCCCGAGGCGAAACCCGGCGCGGAGAACGGCGGAGCGCACCTCCGGGTCGAGCGCGGCGGCGAGGTCCCCGCCCCAGTCATAGCCCCAGTCGTAGCGGCCGCGCTCCGCGTCCACCGCCTCTCCGGGATGCAGCAGGATTTCCGCGGACGAAGCTCCGGACCGCGACACCCGGTCTATGGCCCTCAAAAGCCGGCCTCGGGACATCCGACCCGAGTCGTCAAATCCCTCGCAGAGGTCCGGGGTGACGAGCCCCGCGCGCGCCACGGCGCCGCGCAACCCGCGCGCGAGCCAGCGGACGACGAGACCCGCCGGCCTCCGCCCGCCCCCCCGGGGGACGCGCACCGCGGGAATCCGGAATCGCCGCGCGAGCGAGAAGACGACCGCGCGGACGCGTCCGATCAGATGCAGGTGCTGGTGAGCGTCGAGGTGGTCGACCGACAGTCCGGCGTCTAAAACCCGCTGAATCTGGGCGGCAAACTCCGCTTCGAGCTCTCCCGAGGAGATGCGGTGGGAGCGCCGCAGGAATGACTTCCACCCGAGCGGAAATCGGCCGTTGGGCTCCGTCAACGTCGGGATCGCGGCGGCGGGAAGAAGGGGCGGGTCCTCGCCGACCGCGGCGAGATGAACGCCGACACCGAGGCCCCTTCCGCCGGTCCGCAGGTCGCTGGCCGCGGCGTCGAAATCGGGCGCGACGGCCAGCATGGAAACGCTCGTCACGACTCCCTCGCGGTGGGCGCGGAGAATGCCCCGGGACACCCCGCGCGTCAGGCCGTAGTCGTCCGCGTTGACGATGAGAAGGCGGGTCAAGGTCCCGGGACGGCGACCGGGCCCGAGGCCACGGCGGTCGTCGGCTGATCAGCTCCCGCTTCGGGCAGATCGAGGACCTCGTCGGGAAGCACGGAGAGCCGGCGGATGCCGGGGGCCTGAGCGGTCATTTCTCCGAGCATCGTCCGGATCACGGCGAAGGAGGACAACGTGGAGATCCCGCGCGTGCGCGGGAAATAGTCGACCCCGAACTGGATGATGCGGAATCCGAGTCGCGAGGCGCGTGCCAGAATCTCCGCATCGATGAAGCTGCCTTCGCTTTCGAGCTGCATGTGATCGAAGACCCGGCGGCGGCAGAGCTTGAAGGCGAAGTTCACGTCGCGGATGCGGAGGCCGAAGAAGAGCCGGACCAGCAGGTTGTAGCCGTAGCTGTAGAGCGCTCGGACGGCGCCCTCCCCGGTGCGGTCGTGGCGGTAGGCGCTGACGATGTCGGCGCGATACATGCGGAGCAGCCGGCACGCCTTCGCCGCCTCGCCCATATCGAAAGGCAGGTCGGCGTCGGAATAAAGAAGGAGCTCGTGCCGGGCGGCGTCGAGCCCGGTGCGGATGGAGCCGCCGAGCTTCCGGTTCACCGCGTGATGGGCGACCCGGATTCTCGGGTCGGCGGCAGAAAGCTCGTCGGCGATCCGGCCTGTCCTGTCGGTCGAGGCGTCGTCCACGAGGACGATTTCCCAATCGCGGACTTCATCGGCCGACTGGAGAGCCTCGCAGGCTTCGCGCGCGGCGGCCACCGCGTGGCGCATGCCCGTCTCCTCGTTCCACATGGGAAAAATCACGGAAATCCCAGAAAAATGGGCCATGGACGTTGCCGGAATTATATCAACGTAAGTTCAGGCCAGCTTCCCGGAAGCCGCGGCCTCGCCCGCGTTCGGGAGGGCCGGACGGTCGCGGCGGCGGATATAGATCGTTTTTTCGACCGTCGCGTGGACGGTCCCGGCCGCGTCCGCGAGGTCGATCCGGTACACCCGGTCGATCGACCGTTCCGTTTCCAGAAGGCTCCGGATGGCATCTGTTTCCTCGACCGGGAGGACAAAGCGCGCGAACAGCTTTGTCCGTCCGGGTTTTACGAATCGGATCGTGGCGGCCCGGTCCCACACGACGTAGCCGGGCCCGAGCGTTTGCAGGAGCATGATCATGTAGAACGGATCGACCGCCGCATAGAGGCTTCCGCCGAAGATCGTTCCCACGTAGTTCCTCGTGCGCCAGTTGAGCGGCAGGGAGACCGGGATCTCCCGGAAGTCCGGGGCGACGTGCGTGACGCGTCCGCCTGTGCCCCGGAACGCCCGGAACCAGTTGAAGACGAACCGCCGCGAGCCTCCGCGAAAGAGTTTCCAGAGGATCGAGTTCATGCCGGGAGCGATTCTGAGATCGAGCGTCGCCGTGGACGCGTCAGGGAGCCGGAACGCCGCCCGCGGGTCCGGCCGCGCCACGCTCTTCCGTGCCGGCGCCCGCGGCGCCTTCCTTCAGGCTCCGCCAGATCTCGGTCCAAAAGCCGGGCGGCTGCGACCGCAGGACGAGAAACGGCCTCGCCGCAAGACCCACGATCTCGCGGGTCTTGTCGCCCAGCATGTACGTCTGAATTGCCCCGCGCCTCGGCGACGAGCCCACGATTAAGAGGTCCTGCTGCCCGCGACGAACCTCCTCGAGAACGCAGCGCACGACGTCGCCGGCCGCGAGGCGGAGATCCGCGGCGGCGCCCGCCCTCTCGAAGATTTCGACCTGCCGGCGCACGTTGCGGGCCAGCCGGGAGTTGGAGGCCAGGAACTCGCGCGGGCTGACCTCTCCTTCGCGGAGCCGGTCGCCGTACATACCGGGAAGGTCCGGAGACACGTGAAACACGGTGACGTGCATTCCGAGGGCCGCCGCGAGCCGGGCCGCAAAGCGCGCGCCTTCCTCGATGAACCGCTCCCCGCCCGTGCAGAACAGCGCCCGCTTCGGGGAGAACTCGCCCGGAGGCGTGACGAGCACGGGCGGCGACAGCTCGCGCACCAGCCGCCACACGGTGGGCCCGATTGGGCGTCGGACTCCGGCCGCCCCGGGACGCGTCCCGGCGACCACGAGCGACGTCGGAGCGTCTGTCGTGTTCTTCGAGGCGACGTCGAGCAGATTGCCGGTCGCGCGCACGCTCTCGACCGAGGCAACCCGGCCGCGTGCGTGCTCGTAGGCGGCGGCCAGAGCGGGTTCGAGGCCCGCGTCTTCGCCGGATCCGGCCGAGACTCCCAGGATCGTCAGCGGAGCCGCGAGGGCCGCCGCGATCTCCGTCGCCGCGCGCGCCGCGCTCTCCGCGGGCGCGGAGGCGTCGACGAGCGCGAGGATCCTCTCCGCGTCCGTCGGGCTCACAGCTTCACCATCCCTTTGTGGAAGAGCTGCCAGATGAGGAGTCCCGCTCCGAGAAGGGGAAGAGGGACGAACGCCAGTCGGATCCACGGGCCGTGAAACTTCTCCGTCGCGGCAGCCCCGATCTGCGCGCCCACGGCGGCGCCCGTGTGCATGACCAGAGCGATTAAGATGTCCACGTTCCCCTTGAGGGCGTGCGAGACCGTTCCGTATCCCGCCGAGATGATGATCTCGAAAAGGTCGGTGCCGATCGCGACGTGCGTCGGTACGCCGAGCACGTACACGAGCGAAGGCATGCGGATGTACCCCGCGCCGCCGCCGAGAAGCCCTGAAAAGAAACCCCCGACGAGCCCGACGAGCAGGATCGCCCAGACGGAGATTTTCGCGATCCCCGACGCCGGCAGTGAGACGTAGGGGGGCAGACGAAGGGCCTGGACCTTTTTCACGACCGCGGTGAAGTGGATGCGGTCCCGCTTGATCGTCTTGATGCGTCCGGTCGCGACGAGCCGCCGCATCCGCAGCGCGCCGAGGCTCTCCCAGGCCATGAACAACGACAGAATGATGAGGATCGTCGAGAACAGGCCTCCAAGGACGAGGTCGGTCAGGTTCAGGCGCTTCAAGACCTGCACGAGCTGCGCTCCGAGCTCCACTCCCACGAGCGTTCCGCCCACCATGATCAAACCGAGCTTCAGGTCGACATTGCCGAGCGCCCGATGCTTCTTCGCGGCAACAACCGACTTTCCCATGATGTGCGCGAGGTCGGTGCCCACGACGAAGTTCATCGGGAGGCCGAGAGAGTAGAGCGCGGGCCCGGCCAGGAAGGATCCGCCCACCCCGAAGAACCCCCCGAGGACGCCGACGACGAGGCCGATCCCGATCAGCCACGGGGACGAGATGGTGACGCCGGAGATGGGGAAGTGCATCGCTAGCAGGCTGCTGAAAAAGGGTGTGAGGCGGTGTTGCGAGCGCCGCGCGGCCGGATGCAAGGAGCCGCGACGAAGGCGATGCCGCTGCATCGGGGAGGAGCGGCGACGCCGCAGACGGCCCCGCGCCGCCGCAACCGCTTGCGGTGGCTGGCCTTTTGCCCCCTCATCCTCACAATGAAAAGGTTCGCTT
>JBBSGZ010000175.1:0-6507 GCA_038253555.1 Thermoanaerobaculia bacterium | reverse complement strand
GGGTGGGTGGTGCCTCGGGGGGCGGGAGCGTGAGCGACGGCAGTGAGCGGAAGCGAGGTGAGGCGAGCGGTCGAGCCGACTGGCGAGCCGCTCGCCGGTGCCTTCGCCGCGCACGGCGAAGGCAGCTCCCGCAGTGAGCGGAGGCGACGTGCTCGACGTATCATTCCCAACAACGTGTCATCGGGAACATCGCTCGCTTTGCGGGCCCTCGGCCCATACGGGGGTTCTGCTCCGGGGTACCGGCTCACCACCTTCCTGGTCGATGGCGAGTCCGCCCTCGACGCCGGCTGTCTGACCGACGCTCTCCCGCTTTCCGCGCAGAAGCGTGTGCGCCGCGTTTTTCTCACACATGCGCATTTCGATCACGTCGCTTCGCTTCCGATGTTGATGGAAAATCTCTACGGGCAGGGACCGGGGCTGGACATCCTGGCGCCGGAGCCTGTTCTCTCGGCGATCGGGCGACACATCCTGAATGGGCGAATCTGGCCTGACTTTCGACGGCTGCCCTCGCGGGAACATCCGAGCGTTCGTTTTCGGGCCCTGGAAGAGGGGCGTCCGTATCGCGCGGGCGCCGTTTCGTTCACCCCGTTCTCCGTCAGTCACGTCGTGCCGGCGTACGGCTACATTGTCTCGAAGCCCAACCGGTCGGTGCTCTTTTCGGGCGATACCGCCCAGACCGACCGACTCTGGGAAGCCGCGCGCCGGGCCAGGAACCTGAAGGCGATCTTTCTCGAGGTTTCCTTCTCCGACACGCAGCTCGCGATCGCGCGCGTGTCCCGGCACCTGACGCCGTCGATGGTGCGCGAGGAGCTCCCGAAGTCTCCCCCGCGCATCCCGATTTTTCTGTACCACATGAAGCCGCCCTCTCTCGCCCGCATCCGACGCGAGATCGCGGCCTTGGGCGAGCCCCGGCTGCGGCTGCTCGATTCGGAACGCGGGTTCCGCTTTTAGCCCGTCGTGGTTCCAGCGCAGCTCTGCCCCCTCGCCCCGCGCTCGGGGAGAGGGATCTCCGGGTAGGTCGAGCTCACTTACTCCGGCGGATGATTGCGCCTGTCTCTTCCGCGCGTTCAGGCATGGATCGAGGTCAGGGAGACCGTCGTCGTGAGCGCGCCGCGATCAACCCAGCTGCCGCGACCAGGCGAGCAGGTCGAGAGCCAGGGTGCCGGCGAGGCGCCCTCGCAGTGAGTCGTTCCGAAGGAGGTCCGGACGCGGACCGTTCAAGGTCGCGCGTCGGATGAGCCACACGCGGCCGAGCCGCTCTTCGACGTCCCAGGAGGATCGCTGGGTCCCGCGCCGGACGGACAGGCTGCGGATGGTGTCGTCGGCCATGACCTCTTCATCGAGCGGCGTCGCGGCGGGGGCCAGCGCGTCCTGCTCTCGCGGCAGAGAGAGACGGGCAATCCACGAGCGTGGCCCCGTCTTTTCGCTGGCGACCGTGGCGACGCCCCGATGAAGGCGCGCGTAACTTTCCGGGAACGCGACTGCCGAAAAAGCCTGGTCTGCGGCGGTCGATGCCTCCAGGAACACCTCGACCCGCGCGTCCGAGCTCTCGGGCTCCGGGTCTCCGGCG
Organism: Thermoanaerobaculia bacterium; assembly: GCA_038253555.1. Lineage (GTDB taxonomy): Bacteria > Acidobacteriota > Thermoanaerobaculia > UBA5066 > Gp7-AA6 > JALYUA01. Next base: position 4,937 of record JBBSGZ010000175.1, on the reverse strand, counting down.
CCGGAAAACGCCTCCTCGAGAACGCCCGTGTCGATCCCGAAGAGCTCCGCTAACGCCGCCGCCCGGGGCGCGGGGAGCGGAATGCGGGTGCGCGAGTGAAGGTCGTCCACGCGAGCTTCGCCCCGCGCGAACGAGAGGATCCGATTGTCGAAGGAGCGCCGGAGGCGGACCTCCCGGAGAAACGGCGAATCGGGAGTGAACGTGTGTTCCCACCGGGCGGCGAACTCCTCGTCAGTCACCGGGGCCTCGAACAGCTCGAGCGAGCGTGGGCCGTAGGGGACGCCGCCCTCGAGCTCCACCGCCCACCCCCGCGGGGTCGCCGAGACGGCGACGGTCGCCAGAGCGGTCTCCGTCCGGCCCTCCCGCGGCGGCACGAGCGCAGGCAGCGGAAAACCGACGTCGCAGATCCACTCCTCTTCGCCCAGAGTCACCAGGAGCCCGGCGTGGTCGAAGTCGGCCAGCACGCGCCCGAGAAGCCGCCGCGTTTTGAATCCCAGCGCGGTGAGCAGCGCGTCAAACGCCGCGACCCGCGCAAAGCAGGTCCCGCCGGTCCCCGTTTCCAGGCGCTCCGTCCAGAAGGTCCCGGGCCGCCGCGGCTTCCCGGCGGGATTTCCCTCCCGGCGGTCTCGCACGATCTTCGAGGCGGACTCGAAGGGGACGCGTTCGTTGAAGCGGAGGAAGAGCCGCTGGAGATATCCGATTCCGGGGCTCGCGAGGGAGACCTCGAGATCCTCGAGGATGTCGTCGAGGGAAACGGTCAGCGTTTCGATGTCAGCTTCTCGACGAGCGCCGCGATCTTCGTCCGGGCGTCGGAGCCGAACCAGAAATCGAGAAAAGGATCGGCCCGACCGGCCGCGTCAAATCGCCCGAGCGCGTCCGCCCGCGACCGCCGCTTGATTTCCGCGTACGCCGAGCGCGGCCTCTCGCCGAGAAGCGCCGCCCGAGCCGCCGCGCGCTCCAGGAGCTCCGCCGCGGGGACGATGGCGTCGACGAGGCCGGCTGCCTGCGCGTCGTCGAAGGAGAGGTTTTCGCCTCCGGCCCCGAGCCGCTCCGCTCCGCGGTCGCCGAGGACATAACGGAAGACCTCGAACAGCGGCGCGGGAATCGGGACCGCGAGAGCGACCTCGGAAAGCCCGAGCCGCCCCTCCCCTGCCGCCGCCAGACGCTCGTCCGCGGCTGCCGCGAGGATCAGGCCGCCCGCAATGGCGTGGCCCGGGAGCGCCGCGATCAGCGGGCCTTCGTACGCGAAAGCCTCGCGCACGAGCGCCGTGTAGAGCGCGAGGAAATCCCCCATGGCCGCCCTGTCCCGGCCGACTAAGAGGGGAAGGTCCCAGCCCCCCGAAAAAATCTTCTGCGAAGACGCGAGGACGACCGGGGCGCCTGCGGCGCGGCGCAAGGCCTGACGAAGGTCCTCGATCAGCTCGGGCGAGATGGCGTTTGCGCGCGGCCGGTCCAGCGTCAGAACGACGACACCTGACGAGAGGTCCTCGCGGCCGACGAGGCTCATCGAGCGGCAGCCTTTTTCATCGCGCGGCTCCCACGGCCGGTTCGGAGATGACGCCCGAAAAAACCAGCCGGTGCACGCGTTCGTCCGAGGTCAGTTCCGGATGAAACGTCGACGCGACGACGTTCCCCTGTCGGACCAGAACGGGCTCCCCTTCCCGCGTGGCGAGCACTTCCACGTCCTCCCTGACTCCCCGAATCCGGGGGGCGCGGATGAAAACCGCGGGAATCCGACCGCCGAGCGAGGGCGCGTCGACCGGCCCGATGAACGAGTCGGCCTGCCGCCCATAGCCGTTGCGCTCGATGGAAATATTCACGAGGCCGAGGGCTTTTTGCGCCGGGTTGCTGACCTCCCGCGCGAGAAGGATTGCTCCCGCGCACGTTCCGAGCACCGGGCGGCCGGTCGTCGCGAACCGCTTGAGGGCCTCTTCCCAGGGAGCGAGCTCGAAGAACTTCCATAAGGTGGTCGACTCGCCGCCCGGGAGGATCAGCCCGGCCGCGTCCGTAATCTCTTCGGGCTTGCGCGCCTCGAACGAGGCGATCCCCAGCCGGTCGAGGGCCTCGCGATGCGCCTGAAAGTCCCCCTGCAGGGCGAGGACGGCGACGGAAGACGGAAAACGGAAAACGGAAAACGGAAAACGGTCGCTTTCGCTTCGCCGCTCGGTTTTGCCGGATTCAGGTTTCATCGCCAGCTCCCAGTTTCGTGTCATGCCGATTTAGTTTCCATCCGACTTTTCGTTTCCCGTTTCCCGTTTCCCGATTCCCGGCCCAGTTCCCTCCCTCACCATCCGCGGGTCTGCAATTGCTCTTCCACGGGGAGGCTCGCCGCGTCGATTCCCTTCATGCCGGCGCCCAGAGATGCTTCCGCTTCGACAAGAGCGTCGGCGTCGCGCCAGTGCGTTGCCGCCTTCACGATCGCGCGGGCGCGCGCCTCCGGGTCGTCGGACTTGAAGATGCCGGACCCGACGAAGAGCGCCTCCGCCCCGAGCGACATGCAGAGCGCCGCGTCCGCCGGAGTCGCGATCCCGCCAGCGGCGAAGTTGGGAACTGGCAGCTTCCCGCTCTCGGCAACGGCGACCACGAGCTCGTACGGCGCCTGGAGCCGCTTGGCCTCGCGCATCCTCTCGTCGCGCCCCATCAGAGTCAGGTTACGCATCTCGCGGCCAATCTCTCGCAGGTGCTTCACCGCGTGAACGACGTCGCCCGTTCCCGCCTCCCCCTTGGTGCGGATCATCGCCGCGCCTTCCCCGATGCGCCGGAGCGCCTCTCCGAGGTTCCGGCAGCCGCAGACGAACGGGATCCGGAAATCGTGCTTGTACACGTGGTTCTCTTCGTCAGCCGGCGTCAAGACTTCCGATTCGTCGATGAAGTCGACTTTCAGCGCTTCTAAGATCCGCGCCTCCGCCGAGTGCCCGATGCGGCACTTGGCCATGACCGGGATGGATACGGCGTTCTGGATCTCCCGGATCTTCGAGACCGGGGACATGCGCGCCACTCCCCCGTCGCGCCGGATGTCCGCCGGCACTCGCTCGAGCGCCATGACCGCGGCGGCCCCTGCGGCCTCCGCGATCTTCGCCTGCTCGGCGTTGACGACGTCCATGATGACGCCCCCCTTCAACATCTCCGCGAGCCCTACCTTGACTCGGAAGCTCTCCTCCTGGTTCATCTCGTCTCCTGGTTGCAGGCGTTGCGACTCATCGGTTGGCGTGATTCAAACGACGGGAGCGGAATGCGCCGCGCGGCCTCGCACGGCGTGGATCGCGTCGGCGAAAAGGGCGATGCCCCGGTCGATGTCCCGTTTGTCCACACGGGAGATCGAGAGGCGGACGTTGGCGCGGTCCTCTCCGCGCGGATCGAAATCGGCCCCGGGGGCCACTCCCACGCCTCGCGCGGCGGCCGCCGCTGCGACCGCGCGGCCCGAGGTGCCCGGCGGAAGGTGGAGCCAGAACAGGGCGGACCCGATCTCGCCGCCCCACCAGGTGAGGTCCGGCAGGTGCGCGCGGAGCGCCCTCACACCGGCGATGCGGCGCGTCTCGACTTCCAGCCGCCGGCGGCGGCGAGCAAGCCGGTCGGCGCCGGCGCGCAGGAAATCCGCGACCGCCGCCTGGATCGGCAGAGGCGTCTGGAAGTCCGCCGTCTTCTTCACGCGCGCGAGCCGCTCGATGACCGGCGCGGAGCCGGCAATCCAGCCGAGGCGCAGACCCGGCACGAGGTCCTTCGACAGAGTCCCGAGCCAGACCACGCGTTCGGGCTGCCGGGCGGCTAAAGGAACCTCGCCGGACTCGGGCTCCTCGTAGCCGTCTTCGATGACCAGCGCCCCCGCGGAGGCGGCCGCTTCGAGCAGGGAATCGCGCGCGGGCGCGCGCATCGTGACGCCGGTCGGGTTCTGGCGCTCCGGCATCACATAAACGAGCTTGGCTTTGCGCCCGAAAAGTGGGGAAGCGTCGGCCCCTTCGGCGCCGACGGGGAGAGGGATCGTTTCGACTCCCGAAAAGCGCGCCAGAGCAATCGCCCCGGAATAGCTCGGCGACTCGATGCCGATGGCCTCGCCCGGGTCTGTGAAAGTCCGAAAAAGAAGATCGAGCCCCTGCTGCGCTCCGCTCGTGACCAGGATCTCCTCGGAGGTGCGCGTGATGCCGGATTCGGAGAGGCGAGCCGCGATTTCGGTACGCAGCTCCAGGAGGCCGAGCGGGGGAGCGTACTGCCAGAGGTCCCGCCGCCGGCTCCACGCGGCCGCGAGCGTCCTCGTGAACTCCTCGAGGGGAAAGAAACGCTCGTCCGGCGTCAGCCTGGAGAAATCCGCCACCGCGAGATCAGAGTCCGGACGCTCCGGCTCCGAGGCGATGGCGGCGGCCCGCCGGGAGAGAAGCGCGGTCGGGTCGAACGCCGCCGAAGTCGCGCTGCCGACGACCACAGTCCCGCTGCCGACTCGCCCCTCGACGAGCCCGCGGTGTGAGAGCCGCCGATACGCCGACTGAACGGTCCCCCGATTGATCGAGAGAGCGTCCGCCAGGTCGCGGGTCGTGGGAAGCCGATCGCCGGACACGAGCGCGCCGGTGGCGATCCGCGCCTCGATTGCGGCCGCGACCTGATCCGCGATCGGTTCGCGCGATGCGCGATCGACACCAATCGAGTTGGCCCAATCCAATTGGCTCGCCATGCAGCCAATTGTACCAGCGGCGCGAGGATGAGTCCACGCCTCAGAAATCAGCTGTAGAATTAACCTATATTACTGCACCTAAGAGATATAAATATCTTAAACTGCGGCTCTGAGATCCTGGTTTTACCTCCCGCCCTCTTCCGCGTCATGAACACCCAGGTTGGCAAGCTGCGCCTACCTGCGGGTCCCCTCACGCCAACCCTCTCCCCGAGCGCGGGGCGAGGGAGCAGAGCTGCGCTTCAGCCAGGTTGATGGCTAAGCTCCCAGCGGGAGG
>JBBSGZ010000174.1:0-6517 GCA_038253555.1 Thermoanaerobaculia bacterium | reverse complement strand
CCAACGTCGAGTTCTACTTCCGGCTGGACGAAGCACGACTCTCGTTTTCCGTGCTCGGTCTGCTGTCCCACGAGCTGCACTTCACGCGCGTCCGGGGAACGGGGCTCGATTACCGGCTCCGGATCCGCCCCGACCCGTCTCTGAAGGCCCCGGAGCACTTCGCCGCTCTGGCGCCGATCCCGGGGTTCCCGGAACGGCCCCTGATCGCGGAAGAGGATTCCGTCGCGGCCCCGGGGCCTGCCGGGGCGTCCAGGTCGAAGGAGAATCCAGGGCCGCCGGCGCCCTCCGGGTCGGAAACGTCCTCGTCACGCCCGTTCCGGCTGAACTTCGCCAACCTTCACATTGACGGAGTCCGACAGGTCTGGATCGACATCTACCGGTACCGGGGCCAGGGGACCCTGGACGGCTCATTCAACATCCTCGCCAGACGGCACGCGCAGGTCGGGCCGGCGCGGCTGGCTCTCTCCGGCGGCGACCTGACCCTCGGAAAACACGTGATCGCCCGCCGCGCGGCCTTTGAAGTGAACGCGGTGATCCGTCAGTACGAACCGCGGCAGCTTCGCGGCAATGCGGTCTGGCCCCGGATCAGCGGCCGGATCCGGCTCGATGGCCCTCTCGCCGGCCTGGAGTTCTTGAACTACTTCATCGACGGGGAGCCGCGGCTCTCGGGAGGGGCCGGAACGGCCCACCTGGCGGTCGACGTCGAGGACGGCATCGGTAAAGCGGATGTGGCGCTGACGAGCCGCGCCGTCCTCGCCCGCTACAGGAAGTCGGACCTGCGATCGGACGCCATCATCCACGTCAAAATCGTCCCGTGGACGCTCGAAAAAGACCGGATGAATCTATCCGGCACCCGCATCGAGCTCACGCACGCCACGGAGGGAGGAACGGGACCCGATTCTCGCGACTGGTGGGGCAAATTCGACCTGCCTTCCGCGGATATCGACCCAAACCGCGCGGCGGCGTTCCGGACGCGCCTCTCTCTCTCCTGCCGGGACGCGCGGCCACTGTTCACGCTCTTCGACACCAGCCTGCCGGGGTGGGCGCGCGGCATTCTGAAGCTCGAAGGACTTCAGGCGACGGCGCACGTCGATTTGGGAAAGTCCCTGCTCGACATCGAAGGTCTCGACGCGAAGGGGGGAGCCTTCCGAATCCGCGGCCGCCTGCGCACGACGGGAACGGCGAAAAAGGGAGCCTTTCTCGTGGAGGGCGGCCTCTTGAACGTCGGGCTCGACATCGAGGGGCCGTCCTCGAAATTGAAGCTCGTCGGGGCGAAGAGCTGGTACGAAGGAGAGGCGGGGACGCGATAAAGCCGGGAGGCGCCCTTCGGCACCTCGGTGCGGCCTCCTCCAGCCTTTCGCCTTTCGCCTTTAGCCCTTCGCCGCCTCGCCCTTCGCCGCCTCGCCCTTCGCCGCCTCGCCCTTCGCCGCCCGCTCCTCCCGCTAGCGCGCCGCCTCGACGACCACCGCCGTCCCGTAGGCGAGGACCTCGGCGACGCCCTGCGCGATCTCGTTCGCGTCGTAGCGCATCGCAATGATTGCGTTGGCGCCGAGCTGCTCCGCGTGCTCCGCCAGCAGGTCGAACGCCTCCTCGCGCGTGTGTTCGCAGAGTTGCGTCCAGATCGTGATGTTCCCGCCGATCAGGCTCTGGAGGCCCGCCCCGATCGTTCCGATGACGCTTCTGGAGCGCACCGTGATCCCGCGGACGACGCCCAGGTTCCGGACGACTCGATATCCCGGCAGGTCCGTCCCGGTCGTGATGAAAGCGCGGTTCAACATGATTTCCTCTCCTAAGACGCGGCGGCGTCCAGTTTCGGCGCTGGCACGACGCGAGGGATCTGAAGAGCGTCGGCGGCCCGGTTGAATTCCGCGACGTCGCCTTCCATCAGCCGGTCGAATTCGCCGATGACCGCGGCGAGCCTGGTTTTCAGGAGCTCGTAATACCGCGCCGACGACGCCAGCGGCCTGGCGTCGGCGCTGGCGACGATCCCGGCGAGATTCGTCAGGTCGTGGTCCAGCTTCGGCTCGAAGTTCAAGTCGTCCTCGTTGGCTTTGATGTTCGGATTGATGAGCTTCTCTTCGATCGCCGTCAGCTTGAGTGAAAGCGCGGCCGCCCGCTGCGCCAGCGCGTCCCCCTTCCCGAGCCGCGCGGCCCGGGCTCCGAGGTCCTTCGCCTGCGAGCGCGCGTCCCGGATTTTGAGCACCGTCGCGTGGGTTTCCGACAGGCGGTCCCTTATGGCGGCTAAGAGATCGAACTGCGCCTTCAGGTCCGCCGCGGAGGCGAACCCCCCCGGGTGCGGCTCGACAATTGCCGTCTCGGTGAAGGACTTGCCGCCCGCCGTGAGCCGCACCTGATACGAGCCCGGCCCGACCTTTGGTGGCGTCTTCGTCCCTTCGTTGAAAACGGCTTTCGGCACGAGCGTCGGTTTGAACACTCTCATGTCCCAGACGAAGCGATTCAACCCCGCCTTCGGCTCGAGCGGCTTGTCGCGGTCCTTTTCCTCTTCCTCCCGAGCCACCTGTTCCTTGAGATCCCCCTCCTTCTCGGGCTTCTGATTCGAAAAGGACCGTATGACTTTTCCTTCGGAGAGGACTTCGAGCGCGACCTTCTCGCCCTTCGCCGGCTTGTCGGGAAGCCAGTAGTCGACGATCACGCCGTTCAACAGATTGGTCCCGACGCCCCGGAGCGGCTCGTCCTCTTCGTCCAGGCGCTCGGTTTGCATGCGAACGGCTCTGCGCGGGGGGAAGAGCCGCGGACCGGATGTCAAGATTTTCTCGTTCCACTGCCGCAGGGGCGTTACGTCGTCCAGGATCCAGAAGGCGCGGCCCTGCGTGGCGAGAACGAGGTCCCCGTTTTTCACCGTCAGGTCCGTGATCGGCGTCGCCGGAAGATTCCGCTGGAACGCGCGCCAGCTGGCGCCGTCGTCGAACGACAGGTAGAGGCCCGTCTCCGTGCCGGCGTAGAGGAGACCCCGGCGCACGGGATCCTCCCGCACCACGCGCGTAAAGGCGTCGCCCGGGATGCCGGTGATGATCTTCGTCCACGTTTTCCCGTAGTCCTTCGTCCTGTACAGATAGGGCGCGAAATCGTCGAACTTGTACATCGTGGCCGCCACGTAGGCGACACCCTTCTCGTGAGGCGACGCGTCGATCGCGTTGACCTGAATCCATTCCGGCATGCCCCTGGGTGTCACGTTCTGCCAGGTCTTCGCCCCGTCCCTCGTGACGTGCACGAGGCCGTCGTCTGAGCCCGCCCAGAGGACGCCTGGCTCCACCGGCGACTCGGCGAGCGCGAAGATCGTGTCGTACACCTCGACGCCCGTAATGTCGCGCGCAACCGGTCCGCCCGAGTCGCCCTGCTTCGACGGGTCGTTTCGGGTCAGGTCCGGGCTCGTCTCTTCCCACGTCTCGCCCTCGTCGCGGCTGCGCAGAAGGATTTGAGACGCGTGGTACAGCGTCTTCGGGTCGTGGCGCGAGATTACGATCGGCGCATTCCACTGGAAGCGGTATTTCAGGTCGCGCGTCGCGTGACCATCCGCCAGCTGCGGCCACGCGCCGATCTCGCGCGCCTGGCGTGTCCGGTGGTCGTACCGCGTGATCTGTCCCCCGTACTCGCCGGCGTAAACGACGTCCGGGTTTGTCGGGTCGGGGGCGATCCAGCCGCTTTCGCCTCCGCCGGCGGAGTGCCAGTCGGCCATGTCGATTCCCACGCCCGGAACGCCGCTCGGAATGCAGACGTTTGAGTTGTCCTGCTGCGAGCCATACACCCAGTAGGGAAACCGATCGTCCGTCGTGACGCGGTAAAACTGTGCCGTCGGCTGGTTGTTCTGTGTCGACCACGTGCGACCGCCGTTGAAGGTGATCGTCGCTCCGCCGTCGTTCCCCAGGATCATCCGGTTCGGATCGTCGGGGTCGATCCACAGGTCATGGTGGTCCCCATGCGGAGAGGAAACGTTCGCGAAGGTCTTGCCGCCGTCGGTCGAGCGGTGCAGGTTGACGTTCGGAACGTACAGGGTGTCGGAGCTTTTCGGGTCCGGATAGACCCAGGCGTAGTACCAGGCCCGCTGACGGACCTTGTGCTCGTCGTTGACGTGCTTCCACTTGACCCCGCGGTCGTCGCTGACGAAGACTCCGCCGCCATCCTTCGCCTCGATGAACGCGTAGACCCGCCCGGGCCGCGCGGCGGACGCCGCCACGCCCACCTTCCCCCAGACGCCGGCCGGAAGGCCCTCGGCCTCGATCTTCTTCCACGTGTCGCCGCCGTCGGTCGATCGGTAGAGCGCGCTCCCCGGCCCTCCGTCGACGAGCTCCCACGGCCGCCGCACCGCGTCCCAGAATGCGGCGTACAGCGTGCGGGGGTTCAAAGGATCCATCGCGAGGTCGCAAGCCCCCGTCTGGTCGTTCACGTAAAGCACCTTCGCCCAGGTGCGGCCCCCATCCCTCGAACGGTAGATGCCGCGGTCCGGGTTTCGCCCCCAGACGTGTCCCTGCGCCGCGACGTACACCAGTTCCGGATCGTTCGGATGAATCCGGACGCGCGCGATCTGCCTCGTGTTTTTCAACCCCATCGAGGTCCAGGTGAGCCCCGAGTCCGTCGACTTATAGACGCCATCCCCATGCGAGACGTTTCCGCGGATCGGCGCCTCGCCCATCCCGACGTACACCACGTTCGGATCGGACTCCGACACCGCGATCGCGCCGACGGATCCCGTTTTGAAGTCCTTGTCCGATACCGATTCCCAGTTCGACCCGCCGTCGGACGTCTTCCACACGCCGCCGCCCGTCGACCCGAAATAGAAGGTCAGCGGGTCGTGTCGGACTCCGGTCACCGCGGTCACCCGCCCGCCGCGAAAGGGGCCGATGTTGCGGAATTGAAGGCCCTGAAAGAGGTCCGAAAATGTCTTTGGCTTCTCCTCCGTCGTTTTCGTCGGCGTCGGCCCGGACCGGGACCCGGCGGCGGCGGCGAGCGGCAGGGAAACAGCGAACAGGCCCGCAAGCGCGAGCGTCCGGCGCGGATGGAGCAAGAGTCCTCCTTGATCGAAGGCGCAGAGTATAGGGCAGCCTCCGATCGACTGCCCGCGATAAGCTTCGCGCCAAACGGACACCTGACTCCTGATGAAATTGCGCGCTCGGTCCGCCGCCGTCTGGCTTCTGCTCGCGTGCGGTTGCGCGTCCGTGCGGAGCGAGCACGCGGGATCCGTCGGAACGGCGGGCGCCGCGTGGGGGCGTGCGATGGACGCGCTTCTCCTCCTCGCCGAGGAGACGGCGGTCGACGCGGATTCCTCCCGCGCTCTTTCGGAAGCTCAGGGACTCGCCCGGGAGGAGCGCCGGCTTGTGCTCGAGAAGCACGCCGGGGTCGAGGATCAGATCGCGGATTTCGAGCGTCTGCGCAGGCACGCGCGGCTGCTGACGCGGTACTTCGAGGGGCTGAGAGAGCTTGCGAATCGGGCGGCGGATCGGGCGGCGGACGATGCGGCGGCGCGCGCGATGGAGGAAGCGACGACACTCGGCCGCGAGATTTCCGGGTCGCCGCTCTTGAGCGCCTCCGAGCGCGACCTCCTGTCGAAATCCGCGGGGCTCCTCGTCCGCGGCGTTCGGGAGCGCGCTCTTTCGCGCGAGCTGGCATCGCGCGCCCCCGCGGTCGCACACGAGCTCTCAGTCCAGCAGACCCTTCTCGATGCCCTGCGCCGCCACATCCGTGCCGACGCGGCGTCGGTGCGGGAACTCGGCCGGCAGCGGGATGTCTCGAGGCCTTACCTCGAGAACCGGATCCCGGATCCTCCCATCTGGATCGCGCAGCGGCGCCTCTACCTGCTCCCGTCCGCCGCCGGCGACATTCTCTCCGCCGCGAGCGACACCGCGAGCCGCCTGCGGTCGGCGTGGGCGGCGCTGGCCGAGGGAAGACTCGATCGCGGCGCCTGGTCGGCGCTGCTCGCGGACGCAGAAACTCTGGTGTCGTGGGTCCGCAACGTCCGGGAGGCTCGCCGGTGATCGAAGACGACGCGGCCGAAGGCGCCCGCTCGAAGCTCCTCGATCTGCTCCGCAGCCGCGTCCGGGCTCCGATCGAACGGCACGCCGACGAGATCCTCGATTCTTTCGGCGACGACAACGAAGGTCTCGCCGCCTTTCAGCTCGCGCGCGCCGACCTCGACGAGCTCATCTCCCACGTGGAAGACGAACAGCTGAAGTCGCTCTCCGTCCGCCTGGCCTCCCACCACGACGAGCTGATCTCCGGGATCCGGGAAATGACGGACAGTCTGCGCACCGCCAGAACCCTGACGCACGCGGCCGAGCTCTTCGCGACGGTCGTCGGGGTGCTCGCGCGGATCGTGGCGCTGGCATAGCCGCCGGTCCCTTAGATCATCGCCATCGCCCTTCGATCATCGGCCTCGCCCTCGCCTTCGCCTTTCGCCCTTCGCCCTTCGCCCGGCGCCCGGCGCCCGGCGCCCGGCTGCGAATCGCTATACTCCGGCCCCTGACTTTTTCTGGTGGCCTGTTCATGAGCTCCTCTTCTCGAT
>JBBSGZ010000173.1:0-6613 GCA_038253555.1 Thermoanaerobaculia bacterium | reverse complement strand
GTCCGAGTAATGCTAAAAACCGAGATCTCGGGGGTACTGAAACCCCTCGGCACGTGACGATCGGGCGTTAGGGGCCAACTGTGGCGAAAAAGAGTTTTCACTTTCTCTCGTTTTCGATTACCTGGACGGGCTCCTAGGCGGGACCCCGGCTAGGGACGGGAGGCGGCCGCCCTGGCGGGCATCGACACGGCCTGGAGAATCTCGCCGACCACCGCGTATTTGCCCATCGGCATGATGTGAATTCCACGGGCCATGCCCGAGATCGCACGGGCGAGCTCGCGCGCGATGGCGAGGCCTTCGGCCCTTTCGTGGTCGGCGCCCTTCTCGGCGGCCGCGCGCATCCTCGCCTGGATCTCCTCGGGCACCACGATCCCGGGCACCTCGTTGGCGAAAAAGAGCGTCTGTTTGAGCGAGCGGAGAGGGATGAGCCCGACCAGCACGGGGATCGCGCGCGCCTCGGGCCGGGCGAGGAAATGCTCGAGCGCTCCCACGTCGTAGACGGGCTGAGTCTGGGCGAACGTCGCTCCCGCCTCGATCTTGGCGCGCAGCTTCGAGAACTCTACTTCCAGATCGGATGCCGCGGGGTTGGCCGCGCACGCGATGGCGAAGGAGGTCGGGGCGCCTATGGCGTTGCCCACGAGGTCCGCTCCGGAGTTCAACCCTCGGGCCATCCGAAGCAGGCCCAGGACGTCCACTTCGGAAACCTGCTTGGCCTGCGGGTAGTCGCCGATCTTGAGCGGGTCGCCGCCCAGGCAGAGGATCGCTTTCAATCCGAGGCCGGCGGCGCCGAGCAGGTCGGACTGCAGCCCGAGGACGTTGCGATCCCGCGTGGTGATCTGGACGACGGCCTCGAGCCCGGTCTCGCGCTGGAGGATGGCCGCGACGGAAATCGAAGACATCCGGAGGCGCGCCATCGGGTTGTCGGTCACGTTGACGGCGTCCACTCCGCCCGCCTTGAGAATCCGAGCGCCTTCGATGGCGGCGGAAACGTCGACTCCCTTGGGGGGCTCCGCCTCGGCGGTCACGACGAACTCATCGGACTCCGCGAGCTTGCGCTTCAGACGCGACGTTTCGATTCCGGGGTCGGCCAGATGTTCGACGGGTCGATCCTGGGGGAGGGACACGACCCGCCCCTCTCCCACGCGCGGCCGCCCCTTGACCGACTTGGCCATCGCGCGGATGTGCTCCGGCGTCGTTCCGCAACAGCCGCCGATAATTGACGCGCCGGCTTCGGCAAATGCGGTGGCGTAGTCGCGGAGGTAGTCGGGAGAAGAGAGGTACACGTTGCGGCCGTGAACGACCGTCGGATAGCCTGCGTTCGGCATCGCGCAGAGCGGGACCTTGACGGCGCCGGAAAGTCGAGCAAACACGTCGTGGGTTTCCTGCGGGCCGAGCGTGCAGTTCATTCCGACGGCGTCGGCACCCGCCAGGGCGAGCGTCGAAAGCGCGTGCGAAGCGCTCTCGCCGAACGCGGTTCGGCCGTCCGACAGGAACGTCATCTGCGCGACGATCGGGACGTCCCCCGAGAGGCCCCGGACCGCCCGTACGGCTTCTGCCGCTTCGAGAAGGCTTCCAAATGTCTCGAGGAGGATCAGGTCGACGCCGCCTTCGAGAAGCGCGCGCGCCTGCTCTTCGAACATCTCCCGGACCTGGACCAGCGTCAATCGCCCGTACGGCTTGACCAGCGCCCCCAGAGGGCCCATCGACCCCGCGACGAATACCATCTCCCCTGCCGCCGACTCGCGCGCGAGGCGCGCTCCTTCGCGGTTGATTTTTTCGAGCGAATCGGCCCACTCGTGGGTGGTCAATTTCACCCGGTTGGCGTCCCACGTGTTCGTCGTCAGAATCCGAGCACCGGCATCCCGGTAGTCATCGTGGACTTCACGGACGGACTCCGGGTCGGTGACGTTCAGAGGAGACTTCGCCTGCTCGGGAGAGGCGCCCCGTGAAACGAGGAGGGTTCCCATGGCGCCGTCCGCCAGAAGAATCTCTTCCCGCAGGGCATTTCGAAAGTCTTTGGGCATCACGTTCTCCCGGACCCGGAATGCTATACTGACCTGGTCCTTCCGGGTCTCTCTCCCCGGCCCCTCCCGCTCGAGGAGGGAAGATGGGACCTTATCTCTATGGTTTCTGCTTCGTGTTCGGCCTCGCCGTCGAGCCGCCCGACTGGAGCGCTCTGCGGCTTCGCATCCAGGAAGATTCGTCGATTTCGAGCGACACGGCCACCCTGTGCCGCGTGGAGGTCGTGAACTCCGGGCAGGGCACGTGGGACGGGCGCGGGATCGTTTTCGAGGCGCGCGCGCTGCGCGACGGCCGCGTGGCCGCCCGCGTCCGGGGTCGCTTCGGCGGGAGGCTCGGGCCCCACGAGTCGTTGGAGACCGCTATCGGCTTCTCCGGCAAATTTCATCGTTTCGAGGTGTCCGCTTCGAGTGGCGGCAGAGGGACCGGCTCCGTTAAGGCGCGCCAGCGGAAGAGGAGCCACGCCCGGGGAGGCAGAAAAAAAACGGCTCGCCGAAAGTGAGGCGCCTCGGAGCGCCCGTTACAATGCGCCCACATGAAAGTTCTCGTCGTGGGCAGCGGCGGCCGCGAGCACGCCCTCTGCTGGGGTCTGCGCCGGAGCGCATTCGTCGAAGAGCTTTTCTGCGCGCCCGGCAACCCGGGCATCGCAGAGACGGCCGACTGCCTTCCCGTCTCCTCTGGAAGCATCGTCGAGATCGCGGACCTCGCGGAGAAGCTCCAGTTCGACCTGACGATCGTCGGCCCCGAGCTTCCTCTCTCGCTCGGCATCGCGGACGAATTTTCCAAGCGCGGGCTGACTCTGTTCGGACCCTCGCGGCTCGCGGCTCAGATCGAAACGTCCAAGGTCTTCGCAAAGGAGTTCTTCCGGCGGCACGGAATCGCGACGGCGCGCGGGATCGTCTGCGCGTCGAAGCCGGAAGCGGAAGCGGCCATCCGTCAGATAGGTTACCCGTGCGTTCTCAAGGCGGACGGGCTCGCTAGCGGCAAGGGAGTCCTCACGGTCGAGGCGGGGGAAGACGCCGAACGCGCGCTCTCCCTCTTTTTCGAAGAGCGGGTTTTCGGCGCCGGCGGGGACCGCATCGTCGTCGAGGAGTTCCTGTCCGGGAACGAGGCCTCTTTCCTGGCCGTCTGCGACGGTCAGAACGCGGTCCCCCTGCCGACCGCCCGTGACTACAAGAAGGTCTACGACGGGGACCGGGGCCCGAACACCGGGGGGATGGGCGGTCACTCGCCCGCCGGAATTCTCGATGCCGCCACTTCGTCCCGCGTCATGAAAGAGATCCTCTGGCCGACGCTCCGGGGGCTCGAGGCCGAAGGCCGCACTTTCACGGGAGTCCTCTACGCGGGACTCATGCTCACCGACGACGGGCCCCGGATCCTCGAGTTCAATGCGCGCTTCGGCGACCCGGAGACGGAAGTCATCATTCCGCGTGTTCAGTCGGACCTGGCGGGCTTTCTGATGGCCGCCGCCCGGGGAGAGCTCGACCGGTTTCCCCCCCTCGAGATCAAGCCGGAGGCCTGCGCGGGGGTCGTTCTTTGCGCCGGCGGATACCCGGGGAACTACGAACACGGGCATCCCATCCGCGGAGTGAACGAGGCCGCGAAGTTACCGGGTGTCGAGATTTTTCATGCGGGCACCGCAATCGAAGGAGATCATCTCGTCACCGCGGGAGGCCGGGTCCTGGTCGTGACCGCCTGCGCGCCGACGATCGGCGAAGCGGCGTCGCGCGCGTACGAGGCCGCCAACGTGATCGAGTTCGAAGGGAAGCATCTGCGACGGGACATCGGGGCGCGCTAAAAAAGAGGGAGCGGGCTAACCCCGAATCCTGAAGGGAGCGCGCACACCGCGCGGATCCGGGCGGAAGGCCGCCGACCGATGCGGCCGTTCCGCCCGCGTCCAGGTCATTCGAACAAGACTCGAGAAGTAGAAAACGCGGATCCGGGCGGAAGGCCGCCGTCCGATGCGGCCGTTCCGCCCGCTTCCAGTTTAGTCGTCTAAGACTCGACGAGGCAGGGGCGCGGATCCGGGCGGCAAACCGCCGTCCGATGCGGCCGTTCCGCCGACCTCAAATCAGCTCGCGGCGACTACTGACCGCAGACCGTATCCGCACACTTCAACTCGTAGAACGAGGAGTCCTTCGAGTTTACGTCGTCGATGGTGATGTACCCCTCGATCGTCGCCGTCTGAGATGTTGCCCCTCGGACGTCGGCGAAAACGACGACGGTGTGGACGGAGGACGGGATGCCGCCCGCGGCCCAGAGGTCGCTGACCTCCCGGACCTCACCGGGCCGAAGCCCGACGATCGGGACCGACCCCCCCACGCGCTGGCCGGTTGCCGTGTTATAGAAGGTAAGGTCTACAGTCACCGTCCGATCGGTCCCGGGAAACCGGGACCCGTTGACGTCGCTGTTGCGGATCCCGACGTTGGACGAAAGCGTTCCTTCGACATTTGGAGCGTCGCGCGTGTCGCGCGCCGTGCCGACCAGAGCGGTCGTGGCGGCTTCGGCGAACAGGGACGCCGGAGTCGCGAAGCCGACGGTCCCCTTCAAAGGATCGGACTCGACGACCCGCGAGTAAGTCCGTGCCTGCACCGTGGCCTCGGATCCCTGCGCGCTCGGAAGGTTACGAAACGTTACGAGGAGGGTCCCGTAAGAGCCCTGCGCGGCGCCGGCGTCCAGAAGACCCGTCACGGCGCCCAGGCTCGCAACGAAGTCATCGAAATGCCGCGAGTCCGTCGCGTTTAAAGAAAACGTCTGGAGTCCCGTACGGGTGAAGTGCCCGACGGGGCTGCACGCCGCGGCGGCGCACGTATAGGAATACTGATATTCGACGGTGATCGGGACGTTGGTCGTGTTGGTGATGTCGACCGACGTGCGAAGGACGGTCGAGCGCGCGCCGGTGTTCAGCGCCTCGAGGTCGAGCGGCCCTTTCTCGGCATTCACGGAGGCGGCCGTCACCGGGAAGGCCGACGTGTCCTGCGCACCACAGGCGGCGTTTCCCGCCGGTTTCAGATAGGTCTTCGTGCGCCCCGTTCCGTTTTCGCGGACAGTCAGCGTGTACTCGAGGTCGGTCAGGCCGTTGTAGAACACCCAGTAGGCATTGTTGAACGCGCGTCCGTCGATGATCTTGACGAACACTTCGGGATTGCTCGAGTTGCCGGTGATCGCCGGGATGCTGAAGAACCCGAAAATGTCGTTCTCCGGAATGGCGAGACCCGTCCCGGTCGTGCCGGTTCGCGGGTCGCGCGCCGTCACGGTGATCGTGAACGGGTGCGCCGCGGAGAGCACGAGGGTGTCGACGGCGGCGGTCGCGTCGATGTGGGCGATCAAGGGAACCTCCACCGAGTAGGCGACGCTGGCGAGCGCCGCCTGCGGGGTCACTCCGCCGCGCGCCGGGGCGGCCCTCCGCAGAACCGGGACGCGATCGAGCCCCGAAGCTGCTGAGAGAGGGATCGCGAGGAGCGCGATGCCACCGAGGACCGCACCGAGCCGACGCGTGTTTCCCATGACGCCCCCTTAAAAAGAATTCCTGTGTCGAGTCAGTTTAGCAAAAGGCGCTCCACAAAGAGGCGCGCAGCCGGTCGGAAGATTCCTGGGGAGCCCGCTTTCAACGTGTCCTTTCATGAGGACTTCTCGTCATCCAGCGCGGTCATGCGTCTGCCGCGACTCGGGGCTTCCAGGTCGCGCGACGAGCCGGAGAGTCACCAGGCAATCGGTCCTCCCTTCCGAGGACCGCTCGGCTAAACTCCGGACATGAATTCCGCAGCGCGACTGGCCGCCCTCGTGCGGATCTGCACCGGAGTCATTTTCATCGCGGAAGGACTCGGAAAGGTCCTCGGCGGGTTCGTCCATGGCGGATTCGCGAAGTCCGCGAGCGACATGATGAAGGAGGCGTGGCCGTTCTGGCGGGGCATCCTTCAAACCGTGGTCCTGCCGCACGGCAGCGTTTTCTCGTGGATCGTCGCCGCGGGCGAGCTCGCGCTCGGCATCTCTCTCCTTCTGGGGCTCTGGACCCGCGTCTCGACCGCCTGCGGGGCTCTTCTGATGCTTTCGATTCTCCTCGGCCAGTCGTTTCCGGGCCCGGGCTCCTCCTGGGACAAATGGATCACCGCGGGATTGACGACGAAGTTCGCCCTCCTTCTGCTGCTGCTCCTCTTCGCCGCCGACGCCGGCCGGGTGTGGGGGCTCGATGGGAGAGGACGGGCGGTCCGGCGGGGGGGCGGGATCCGGCGATAGCAACCGTCGCCAACCGTCGCTTCCGCTCACTGCGTTCGCTCCCGCTCCCGCCCCGAGAGGCTCCTCCCTCCCTCTGGTCGGGAGACTCCTCTCGGGGCGAGCTCAGCCACTCTCGCGGTGGTGACGCAACTCTGCCCCCTCGCCCCGCGCTCGGGGAGTGTATGGACCGGAGACATGGTGGACGGTTGTTCGGAGACATGGTGGACGGTTTTTAGGAAGGTTATCGTTGAGTGTTGAGATTGATTTGGGCGATTTTCTGGTGACAGAAGAAGACGTCGAAGAGGCCGTCTAAGGGAGAGGGACGAAGAGCGACGGGTTGCCTGAAGAAGGCGTTGCCGATTTTGAAAGCGTGTCCGTG
>JBBSGZ010000172.1:0-6747 GCA_038253555.1 Thermoanaerobaculia bacterium | reverse complement strand
GCTCCATGGCATCGGATCGGCCCTCCTGAGCCCAATCTTCCGCCCGTAAAGGTGTCCACCATGTCCCCGAACACCTGTCCACCATCTGTCCGGGCTGAACAGGGGAGAGGGTTGGGGTGAGGGGTCCGGCCCCCTCGCCCTGAAGTCCGCACCCGCGAGCACGCTTCGAGGAAAATAAAAACGCCCCGGCGGTCGGCCGGGGCGTTTGAGGGATCCCGAAAGGGATTACTCGCGTTTTCGCGGCCCGCGGATCACGCGGGGTCGCCCGACCGGCGCTGCGCGCTCGACGGCCGCGGCGGGCTCCGCGGAAAAAACGAGCTCGAATGTCTCGTCCTGGAGCGGGAAGGAGCGGAAGATGCCGCGCCACATCTCTTCGGTGAAGTCGAGGCTCGCCCCGAGAGCGATCGTCCCCGTCGTGCCGGGGGCCGGGACGTCCGGGGTAAAGAGGGCGGTCGCGATGTTTGGCCGCTCCAGTTTCGTCCCGTACGACGAGTTGATGAACTGGATGAGCTCGTCGGCGAGGATGGTGTAGCCGATGTTTGACATGTGGACGGCCTCGCCGTACGCGAACATGCCGCCGGTAACGAACGCCGTCGAGATGTGGATGCCGGCGTATGTCCGGCCGTTCCTCATGAGATCCTGCGAGAGAGCATAGAAGTCGAAGTACTTGAACCCGTTCGCCTCGGCGGCCGACTTGATCACCGCGTTCATGTCGCGAACGCGCTGGTCGATCGCCTGCACTTCATCCGGGTACAGGAGGACGCCAATGTTGACCGTGGCGGGAGGCGTGAACGAGCCGTCCGGCAGGGGAAAGTCGCAACGCGGCAGCGTTGGATTGACGCTGCACGGAATACCGAAACCAAGGGCCAGGAGCGAACTGCCGCCGAGCGCCGCCTGCGGCACGCTGGCGCCGAGCGTCACGAGCGTTCCCGCGGGAAGCGGGCAGACTTTTCCGGCCGGCCCCACTCTGCAGCGGACGTCTCCGGTGTCGCGGGCGCCCAGAAGAGGGATCACGTTGCCGCTCGCGTCGCGCACCGGCTGGCGGGTCGCCGGGTTCACGACGTAGTAGGGGATCGTCGAGGCGAGGGGAATGAAGCGGGGATCCGGGGTGCCGAGGAAGACCCCGGTCCGCCCCGGAGCCTTCAGAGCCGCGGCCACCGCGTTGTACTTGGCGGTGAAGACCGGCAGCGGAGTCGCGGTGACGCCGTCCTGGAGGAATCCGGCGCCGCCGGCGGTCAGGATGTCATTCCCGATGATGCCGAGCGTGATGAACGTCGGGTTCAAGCCGAGCGCCTGGTTCAATTGGGTGCCGCGCCCGCGGAGGATCAGGTCGGCGATCCCGCCGTTGTCCGTCGTCTTGTCGGAGACGTCGGCAATCTTGTAGCCGGGCACCGACAGGTTGTCGTACGACCGGGCGAGCGCGGCGTTCGTCGGAGCGCCGGTGTGCGTTGAGATCGGGCCGAAAGACGGGGCGAGGCTCGTGATGGTCTTGCAGATCGGGATGCCCGGATCGGACACCGTCGGCTGCTGGAAGTCGGTGATCCCGAAAGACTTCGCGAGCTGCGCCGGATACGAGAACCGCTGCTCCCGCGCGACCAGGCAGTCCGACCCGTACCCGGCCCCGTAGCTGTCCCCGAGCGCGACGTACTTGGAAAAGTTCGGCGTGGTCTGAGAAAACGCCCCCGCCGCCGACGCCATCCAGACGGCCGCGACGACCGCGACCCGCAAAAGAGATCTCTTCATCGTGCTCTCCATGGTTAGAACGCCACTCGAAGGCTGAACGCGAAAACGTTCACGGCTTCCTTGAAGGTGCCGTAGAAGTTGTCATTCGACCGGCCGCGGTTGTTCCGGTCATGGACCTTCAGGTAGAGGTCCGAGATGTCGATGCCCCAGTGCTCCGTCCCGAAGCCGAACCCGGCCGCATACCCGTCGCGGTCGTTGTCCGCCAGGAGCGGACCGATGTCTTCCGTCGGCTGCGGCGTCTTGTCCCGGTAGTAGCCGGCCCGAAAAGCCATCGCGCCGAACTTCTTCTGAAAGCCGATCCGGTACGCCCAGGAGTTGCGCCAGTCATCCTCGCGGTGAAGGTCCCGGCCCGCCAGGTCCGGGAAGCGGATGTCGAGCGCCTTGAAACTTCTCCACCGGGTCCAGTCCGCCTCGAGCGACACGAGGAAGTCGCCCGGGAAGGTGAACGCCGTGCCGAGGTTCACGCTCGCGGGAAACTCGATGGAGGTCTTGACCGGATGGGTACCCTGAGGAATCTGGGGCGCCACCAGCGCGTCGAACGCGGTGCCGGTCAGCCGCTGCTCGAAGTTGGCCGTCCCCTCGTAATCGATCTTGATCTTGCTCCGATACGCGGCTCCGAAGGAGAACTGGGGAATGGGCTTGTACAGGATTCCCGCATTCCAGCCCCAGCCGTGGTTGTCCTGGATCTTGCTGTTCAACTTGACGTGGGCGACGTCGACCACCGAATTGGTGAGGGGGTTGATCGCGGCATTGTTTCTCTCGAGCTGGACCTTGGAGAATCGATAATCCGCGCCGACCGCGATCGCGAAGCTCGGCGTCACCAGGAAGGAGAGGACGGGGTTCAGGTCCAGGGTCTGGACGACGGCGTTCTGCGACACGAACCGGCCGCTGAACGTTTCGGGTCTGTCCCATCGGAACCCGAGGCCATACGGCGAATTGATCCCGAGCCCGAAGTTGAGTTCGTTCGTCAGGGGCACCACGGCGTAGACGTTCGGAACCACGAACGTCGTCGAATGCTGCTTCTCCGAGACGCCGTTGCCCGGATACGGATTTGAGCCCTCGAAGTCGCCCTTGACCTTGGAAAGAAACTCGGCCCCGATCTGCGCCTCGAAATGCTTCTGC
This sequence comes from Thermoanaerobaculia bacterium, assembly GCA_038253555.1. Taxonomy (GTDB): domain Bacteria; phylum Acidobacteriota; class Thermoanaerobaculia; order UBA5066; family Gp7-AA6; genus JALYUA01. Next base: position 3,882 of record JBBSGZ010000172.1, on the reverse strand, counting down.
CACCCGAGGCCGGCGGGGTTGTAGAAGATCGCCGAGGGATCGTCGGCAACCGCCGTGAACGCGAGGCCCATTCCCGTGGCCTTGGCGCCCTGGGTCTGAACCTGGAACCCGGAAGGCAGAGCGGGGACGGCCGCGAGGAAGATCACCAGAGCGACGGGGAGGGAGATCCGATTCAACCGGAACCGGCTTCTTTTCACAGTTTTCACTCCTCTGAAGTAGCTCGGGGTTTTAGCGGTGAGCCGGTCAATCTTTATCCTCGCTGCCGGCAAAGTCAAAGAACTTCCAAACGGGTCCCGGTTCTTTCCGGCCGGCCCGATAGAATCGAAGGACCGTGCCCCGTGACAGCAACACGCCGACGACCGCGGGTCCGAGCGATGCCCCGACGGGCCCGGACCGTCCACTGACGACCGGAACGCTGCTCGGGGGGCGCTATCGCATCGAAGGGGTCCTCGGTTTCGGCGGCATGGGCGTCGTCTATCGCGCGCGCGATCTGAAGCTCGACTGCGACATCGCGCTGAAACGGATCCGCCCCGACCGTGTCTCACCCGAGCGGCGGGAGACCCTTCGCCGCGAGATCATCCTGTCCCGCCGGGTGACGCACGAGAACGTCTGCCGGGTGTTCGACCTGGTGGAATTAAACGGCGAAGAATTCGTCTCGATGGAGTACCTGCCCGGACGCACGCTCAAGGATGTCGAGGACGAAGAGAGGATGCTTCCGCTCGGCCGCGGGCTCTCGATCGCGAAGAAGATCTGCCGCGGACTCGCCGCGGCGCATCGCATCGGGGTCCTCCACCGGGACTTGAAGCCGGAGAACGTAATCGTCGGAGTCGACGACACGCCGCGGCTGATGGACTTCGGGATCGCCGTCGAAAGCGCGGACTACCGGGGAGAAAAGGGGGACACCGTTCCGGGAACGCCGCAGTTTCTGGCGCCGGAGCTTCTCCGGGGCGACGCGCCAAGCGTCCGCACGGACATTTATGCGATGGGCGTCCTCCTTTACGAGATGTTCACGGGCCAGGTCCCGTTTGATGATCCCGACACGGCGAAGCTCGTGCGCCGGGTGATCTCCGACGCGCCTCCGAAGGCGGCCACGCTCCGCCCGGACCTTCCGCCGGAACTTCTCGGAATTCTCGACCGCGCCATTGCGAAGGACCCGCAGACGCGCTTTCCGGATGCGGACTCTCTCGCGGATGCGATCTCGTCGTTCGAAGGGCAGGTGCTCGAGCGGGTGCTCGCCGAAGTCTCCGTGACTCGGGCCAAGATGGTCAAGCTGATGGTCATTCTGGAGGCGAACAAGGCACTCGCCGCCACGTTCGATCCGACCGAGATCCTCCGGATCATCTTAAAGACGGCCACGAGCGAAACGGACGCCGAACGCGGTACGATTTTTCTGCGGGAGCGCGGCGCCGACGAGCTCGTCAGCCAGATCCTGGAGGGAGGCGCCGTCGCCCCGATCCAGCTGCCGGTCGGCCGCGGCATCGCCGGGACCGTGGCGCGCACGGGCGAGACGATCAATATCCGGGAAGCCTACAAAGACCCGCGGTTCGAGTCGCGAACGGACCTCACCTCCGGATTTACGACCCGGACCATCCTCGCCGCGCCGCTGAAGACACCGAGCGGCGAGATCGTGGGAGTCGTGCAGCTGTTGAACAAGCGCAATCGCGCCTTCACCAAGGAGGATGAGGAATTCTTAGTCGAGGTCGGAACGCACTCGGCGATCGCCGTCGAGAGCGTGCGGCAGCACGAGGCGGCGGTCGCGACGGCGCGGCGGGAGGGAGCGGCGCGGGTCCTGAGAAGCGCCCAGTCCCTGCTCTCGCCGCACGAGTGGCCCGCCACCCCCGGCTTCGAAACGGAGCCGCTCCGCTGGCGCTCCGAGGAACTCGACCTCGTCTCCTACGCCGTCGCTGCGGCGGCCGACTGCGTTTCGTTCCTCCTGGCGGAGACCGCCCTCCCCGTCGAGTCGGCGCTCGGCGCCCTTCTGCGCGGGATCTCGGCGGGCCGCGAGGCGCTCCCCTCCTCCGCCGCAGAGGCCGTCGCCAGGGCGTTCGACGCGGACGCGTCCTGCGCGGCCTCTGCCGCGCGCTGGGAAGCGGACCGCGTCCAGCTCGCCGCCGCCGGACCCGGAGCCCAAATCCCGTGGCTTCTGCGAGAGGGCCGCCCGGTGCCGTTTCCGGCCTCCGAGAGGGGGCACGTGCGGCTGGCGGAAGCGCGCACACAGCCCGGCGACATCCTCGTGCTCGCGTCGGCGGGCCTTTCGGCGGTGACCTTTCCGGGGAAGGCGGTTCCCCCGGAAAAGTCGGTCCAGCACTTCGCTCGCATCGCGGACGGGTCCTCGCTCGCCGGGGCGTTCGCTCAGATCGTGGCGGAGTGGAAGAAAGCGGGGGCAGCGGGAGCGCGGGATGTCCTCTTCCTCGCCGCCCGCCGTCGTCCGTGAAGCATCGTTTCGTTCTCGTCGACGTCTTCGCGGACCGCCCCCTCGCCGGCAATCCTCTCGCCATCTTTCCCGAGGGCGAGTCGATCCCCGAGGAGCTTCTCCAGGGGGTCGCGCGGGAAATGGACCATGCCGCGACCGCCTTCCTCTTCCCTTCCGCCCTGCCCGGCGCGCTCTTCCGGCTGCGCATCTTTTCCCGGGAACGGGAGCTCGGATTTGCGGGCCACCCGGCGCTCGGCGCCCACTTCGTGTACGCGACCGAAAACCGCCTCCCTCTCGAGGAGCCGGTCACCCGCCTCGCCCATGAGGGCCGCGAGGGACTCTTCCACGTCGAGCTCCTCGTCGAAGGAGGCCGGATCGGGATGCTGCGCCTCCGGCAGCGTCCGCCCAAGATCGGACCGAGGCTTCCGGCAGAGGACGTGGCGCGGATCGCGAAGGCGCTGGGGCTCGAGGAGGAGGCCCTCCAGGCCACCAACCAGCCGGTCCGCGTCGCCTCGACGGGCCTTCCTTCCCTGATCGTTCCTGTGGCGACTCTCGACGCGCTCGGGCGGGCGGCGCCCCGGTACGGAGCGCTCCGGGAAGTCGCGGCGCCGCTCGACGCCACGATCGTCTACGCGTTTACAAAGGAGACGCGCGACGCCGGAGCGGCCGCGCACGCCCGCGCCTTCGACACCGTCGGGGCCTCCGAGATCCCCGGAGCGGGTGCGGCGGCGGGAGCTCTCGCCGCATACCTGGTCTCTCAGGCGGCGGTGCCGGTCACTCCCGTCACTTCGCTCGTGATCGAGCAGGGGCACGCTCTCTCACGCCCGTCCTCTCTCTACGTGGAGGTGCACGTCGGGCCCGAGGACCTGTCCGGGCCCGCGAAACGAGAGACGGCCGACGGAACCGGGAGGCGCCTTTCCGCGATCCGCGAGGTGATCCTGGGCGGACGGGTGATCCGCGTCGGAGAGGGGCTGCTCGAGTTCTAACCGTCGCTAACCGTCGCTTCCGCTCGCTTCGCTCGCCTCGCTCCCGCAGCGAGAGGCTCCTCCCTCCCTTCGGTCGGGAGACTCCTCCCGCTGCGAGCTTTTCCGCCACTGTGGGCGAGCTTGCCGCGGTTTGGACCCTCTCCCCGGGCCCGGGGAGTGTATGGACCGGAGACATGGTGGACGGTTGTTCGGAGACATGGTGGACGGTTTTCAGGAAGGTTATCTCTGAGTGTTGAGATTGATTTGAGCGATTTTCTGGTGACAGAAGAAGACGTCGAAGAGGCCATCTAAGGGAGAGGGACGAAGAGCGACGGGTTGCCTGAAGAATGCGTTGCCGATTTTGAAAGCGTGTCCGTGGAACCAGATCTCGCCGCCGTTCTGGACCTTTCGGACGAGGTCACCGGGTTGATAAAGGACGGGGGGAAGGATTTCGGGGAAGCTGCGGGGAGAGGGCTGGTATCGAGACCCGGGGACAGCCAACTC
>JBBSGZ010000171.1:0-6798 GCA_038253555.1 Thermoanaerobaculia bacterium | reverse complement strand
GCCGGGCAACTTCGGGCATTCTTGTGAAGCTCCATCTGGGCTCCTCCTCGAATGAGTCGGTGGCGTTAGACACCTCCAGCCTCACCGATCTGGACCCAGATGGGCAACTAACCTACGTAAACAACGTCCTGAGAAATCACATCTAGGGGAGATCCCGAAGATCTTTTCCGGGCTTGAAACGGATCGTGTTTCCGGGAGGGATCGTCACCTCGACGCCCGTCTTCGGATTGCGGCCGATGCCGCGCTTTCTCCGCTTGACCTGAAAGACGCCGAACCCGCGCAATTCGATCCGGTCGCCAGCGCCGAGGGCGGAGCGCATCGACTCGATCACGGTCTCTACCGCGGTTGCGGCCTTGGCCCGCGGAATGTCCGCGAGGTCGACCACCAGATCGACGATGTCCGCTTTGATCATGTTCTCCTCCCGGGCGTGTGCTGCGATTATATCTCTTTCTTCTTCAACCGGATGGCGGACGAAAACCCCGCCGAGGCGGCCACGGCAAGCTCGCGAAGGAAGACGAGATCGAGGGGGGTGATCCCGTCGCGGGGGGATTCGACGTAAAAGAAGGCGACTGGCTTTTCCTTGATCAGAATCGGCTGGACGGCACACTCCTCGGGCCAGGCCCCGAGAGCCTCCGCCAGCGCCTCGTGGCGCGGCAGCTTCAGGAGCGGGCCCAGGTAAAAGGAGCGGGAAAGTCGGACATTCAGGAAGACGGAGGGCTCCGACCACGGGATCCGGAGCTCCCGGACCCGTCTCTGATCCCGGTTAAGAGCGCCGCCGGCCGCCCATCCGGCCACCCCGTCCGGGCGGGCGGCGAGGATCGCGACCCGCGGAAATCGGGTCTCCAGGGCCCGGAGGGCCGCGGCGGCGACCGCGTCCCGGTCCCCGGCGCCCGAGACCCCGGGGAAATCCGCTGCAGCGGGAATCGGGGGCCGTTTCGCTCCGGGCCGGGTGGGCGGCGGCGGAGCCACGGCGCCGCGCGGGGCCGCGCCGGGGGGAAACGGTTCCGCCACCGCGGCCGGGCCGGACGGCGACGCCGGCGCCTCCGGCGGAACGTCGGCGGCGGCAGCGCCGGCGGAAGGTCCCTCCGCGGTCCAGAGCGACGGAGAGGGGGGCATCTCCTCCCACGAGATCGCCTCGATCTCCGTCGAGAGCCGTGCCGATTTCGGCGAAGAGGTTCCCGCCCAGCCGCCGTGGGGGTCGGGGACCTTCCAGGTCTGGATGATAGGCGCGCCGGCGGAGAGCTCGGCGTCGGCGCCGTCGCCCCAGATCTCCTGAGGCTCCGGGAGCGGTGCGGGGGCCCGCTGGCTTTCTTCGAAAAACTGCGGCGGAGGCGCAGGGGCGGCGGCCTTCGGCGCGCGGGCGGGCCGGGAGAGCTTTTCAGCCAGGATGGCAAAGCGAGGCGTGCGCCTCTCGCCGTAGTATTTTTCGAGAGCCTGGTAGATCCGCGCCTCGGGGGCGACGGCGGCCACGATCTTCCGCCCTGTGACGAAGAACAGCTCGTCCAGAATTCTGAGATCCGCGGGGTCCCGCAGGACGCAGCGGAGCGAACCCTCCGGGCGGTCGTATGGCACGGCGGCGTGCCGGATCGCGAACTTCGCCGGCAGCGCCGCGATCACGGCGCCCGGGACGTCGGCGAGCAGGTTCCAGGCCGCGTATTCACACCCGTGCTGCTGGGCGAGGGTCCGGCCCAGATCGTCTTCCGACACGGACCCGCGCTCGAGAAGAAGCGTGCCGATGCGCCCGCCGGCGAACTGCTGCACGCCCAGCGCGCGAGCCAGATCGTTCTCGGTGACGAGGTCGGCGCGAAGGAGGAGTTGACCCAGTCGGGGCATCAGGAGTTCGCCCGGGTCATCACCGGTGCGACCCGGAAAGGGCCGGCCGCGAGAGCGAGAGCGCGCGCTCCCTCATCCCGGCCTCCGCGAGCCCGCCCCGTTCGAACATGACGGTGTCTCCTCCGTCGATTATCCCCGTAGATCGTCCGACGGGGAAGAAGGATGGTGTGTGCGGGGGTTCTCCCTGCAGAAGGTACCCGGAGACGCCATCTTCTTCGCTCGAAACGAGGACGCCCTGCCACGAAGAACGACGAGACGCGACTCGCGCCACCGGCTCGGTTCCGATCGGCTCGCCCGCTCGGAGAGGCCGGCAAGCCGCATGCTAGATTCGAGATCATGAGTCCCTTTCTCCTGATGGCCGCACTCTTCACCGCTTCGATGGCACCTGCTCCGCCACCCGCTCCGACTCCGACCCCCTCTTCCGGCTCGGGAGAGCGTGACTCCCGGCGGTTGTACCTGAGGGCGCGGGGCGCCGTCGCCGACGGCCAGTATCGCGAGGCCCTCGACCTGTATCGCAAGGTCATCGAAAGGATGCCCGGGGACGCGGTGGTCCGATTCGAGTACGCGCAGCTTCTGCGCGACTTGAACGTGCAGGACGAAGCGATCCGCCAGGCGCGCGAAGTGGTCCGCCTGGACCCGAAGATGCCCGAAGGCCACCGGTTACTCGGAATGCTCGAGCTGGCGGCCGCGGAAAAAGACCCCGCGCGCCTGGACCGCGGTATCGAGGAGCTCCGCACCGCGCGCCGGCTGGCACCGGAGGACCTGGCGACCACCGCGACTCTGGCCCGCGCTCTTCTGGCCCGAGGCCGCCCGGGCGAAGCCGCGGCGCTGCTCGACGAGATGCCGGAGACGCGGACGCAGCCCGCTCTCCTCCGGATGGCCGCGGAGGCGCGCGCCAAGGGCGGGCGCTCGCGCGAGGCGGCGGCGCTTTACGAACGGTTGCTCGAGTCGGCGCCGACGGACCGCGAGATCGCGGCGGCCCTCGTGGACGTCTATGAGGAAGACGACCGCTATGACGATGCGCTCAAGCTTCTCGCCACCCTGAAGGAAAAGAATGGCGAAAATCAGGCGGTGGAAGAGCGCCTCACGCTCGACCTCGCCCGGGCCGGGCGCTTCGACGACGCCGAGAAACGGGCGCGCGAACTCGCGACCAGCAGGCCCGAAAACCGCGACATCCGCAGGCTCCTCGCCCAGGTCCTTTTCGAGAAAGGCGACGTCGCCGGGGGAGAGAAAATCCTTCGCGATCTCCTTCAGACGGACCCCGCGGAGGAGACGTCGCGCCGGGCCCTTGCGAGCGAGCTCCTCCGCGAGAGACGGTTCGACGAGGCGCGCGTGCTGTTCGACGAAAGCCTGCGCCGCGCGGCGAGCGACCCCAAACTGGCCGAGCAGCGACTCTGGGCGACGCGGGAGCTCGCCTACGCGGCCTACCTGCGGAAGGATTACGCCGGGGCGCGAAAAGCGCTCGAGCCGGTCTCGATCTCCGGGAAATCCGTCGATGTGCGCGCGATGCGGCTTCTCCTGGCGGTCGCCCGCGACAGCGAAGACTTTTCAGACGGGCTCGCGCGGGCGCGGACCGCTCTCGCCGCCGAGCCCGCAAACGCGGAGTGGGAGGCGGCGGTCGCGGAGTTTCAGTACAGAAGCGGCGATCGTGCCGCCGCGACGGCGTCGTTTACGAAGATGGGCGCCTCCACCGAGCTGCAGCGAGTCATGGCGGCGGCGGATGCCGAGGCGCGCCTGAAGGACTACTCCGGCGCGGCGAAGCTCGCGCGGGAGGCCGCGAAGCGCTTTCCGGACAGCTCCGAGGTGCAGTTCCGCCTGGCGTCGAGCCTGGAACGCGCGGGGACCTCCGGCGAGGCGGAGAAGATTTTCCTCCAGCTCCTGGAGGCGAAGCCGAACGATGCCGCCACACAGAATTACCTCGGTTACATGTGGGCGGACCGGGGAGTCCACCTGGAACAGGCGCGGGTCCTGCTCGAAAAGGCCGTCGCACGGGAGCCTCGAAACGGCGCGTACCGCGATTCTCTCGGATGGGCGTACTTCCGCCTCGGGAATTACGCCGCCGCCGAGACGAACCTTCGGGAAGCGCAGCGGCGCGATCCCGACGACGCGACCATTGCGGAGCACCTCGGAGATCTCGCCGAACGGCAGGGCCGCCTCGAGGAGGCCGTCCGCTACTGGGAGCGCTCCTTGACTCTGAAGCCGGATGAGCCGGAGAAGGTCCGGACAAAATTGAAGAACGCGCGGCCGAAGCTCACGGGAAAGGGCTGAGCCACCGGGAAATCGGAAGACCGGAACGGGCATGGCACGGACGCGCGTCGGATCGGGCCTCTTTCCCTCACGCCGATTTCCCCGGGTCTCCCTGCGCCCGCTCTCTTTCGTGATCATGCGGCCGAGGGCAGCGTCGCGGTTCGGTGCGGGTCTTGCGGCGGCGTCCGCCCTGATGATTCTGGCGGGATGCGCCTCCCGGTCCGCCCGTCCCCGACAGTTCGGGCCGGCGGCCCCGGAGCAGGCGCTCCGCGCCGCCGCGGCATGGCGGGAAGCCGTCGCTCGTTCCGAGACGCTCGGGACCTCCCGGCTCCTCTACGACGCAAAAGTCCGGCAGGGGATCGGTTCCCTCTCCGGAAGCCTGGCCGTCTCGACTCACCCGATCGGCGCCACCTTGACCGGGGCGTTCGGGACCACCCTCGCGACTTACTCGGACGGCGCCCTGCGGGGAGACAGATTCGCGCCCGTTGCGATAGAGCCAGAGCCGCTGATCTGGATGCTCGCCGGCGTCTGGAAAGCCGGAGCGCCGGAAGTTCTGGGAATCCAGGGAGAGGATGCCCTGCTCGCCTGGAACGGCGCGGTCGAGGCGCGGGGAGTCTTGAACGTCCCCGCGGCGCGCTTCACCTCATTGCGGGTCGAGAGCGGCGGCAAGACGCTCGAGGCGACCTATTCGGGTACGGTCGAACCGTGGCCTTCTCGTCTCGAGATCCTGGACGTCTCGTCGGGAAGCAGCCTTCGCCTGACGCTCGTCGGGCTGGAGCGCTCCCCGTGAACGGCTCCCGGCCCGACCCCGGAGTCCTCCGCGCGCTTGCCCCGGCCAAGATCAACCGCGAGCTTCGAGTGGGTGGCCGGCGAACCGACGGCTTCCACGAGATTCTTTCCCGGTTCTCCTCGGTCGACCTCTGCGACGAGCTGGAGGTCGCGCGTGCCCCGCAGCTCGAGCTGTCGGTCACCGGGCTTCCCCTCGGAGCTGGCGAGGACAACCTGATCCTGCGGGCCGCCCGCGCGCTCGCGGAGAGGCTGGGGATCTCCGCGCACGCGAGGATCCGGTTGCACAAACGGGTCCCGATCGGCGCGGGTCTCGGTGGCGGCAGTTCGGACGCGGCGGCCGCGCTGCGGCTCCTGCGCGCCCTCTGGGCGCCGGATCTGCCGGAGGACGACATTCGAGAAATCGCGCCGGCGCTCGGGAGCGACGTGCCGTACTTCTTGACGGGCGGAGAAGCCGACGTGTCGGGGCGGGGCGAAATGGTCGAGGCGCGGCCGGACACGCCGGCCGCCGAACTTCTCCTGCTGGTTCCTCCGTTTGGGTCCTCTACCGCGGAGGTCTTTGCGGAGCACTCCCGGCAGACCTCCGGCCGGTCCGTTCTCCCGCAGCGTCTCGAGATCGAATCGAGCGGACGATTCTTCGGTCCGAATGAGCTGGCATCCCCCGTGCTAGCGATAACAGGTGCGATGAGGGCCTACCTGAAATCCGCCGCTGACGCTGCAACCGAATCGGCGATCTCAGGCTCCGGCTCGGCCATCGTCCTCTTCGGCGCGTGGGCCGGAGCCGAAAACCAGTTGGAACAACATCACCCTGAGGCGACTCTGCTGCGGACCCGGACTCTCGGGCGCCGGGAGTATGAAGAGCGGACTCGCCCTGTCGGAGGTTCCCCATGGAGATCACCCAGGTAAAAGTTTTTCCCGTCGAGGAAGAAAAACTGAAGGCCTATGTCTCGATCGTTCTCGATGATTGCTTCCTCGTTTCGGACCTGAAGGTCATTCACGGTCCGAACGGCCTCTTCATCTCGATGCCCTCGAAGCGCAAGAAGAACGGCGACTTCAAAGACATCGCCCACCCGTTGAACCGCGAGACGCGAGAACGGATGGAGCGGCGGATCCTGGACGAATACGAGCGCGCGAAACACGCGCCTCCGAGCGCCGATCCCGCCGGCGACTACGCGGAAGCGAACGCCGGGTTCGCCGAACACGGGATCCAGACCTTCGGAAGCTAAGCGCGCCGTTGGCTCCGTCCAATCGGTCGGGTTTGCTCACTGCGGCTCAAGTGTGGAGCCGCGCCTTCGCCTCCATCGCGCCCAGCCCGCGGCGCGACTAGTCTCCCGACGAAGGAGGGAGGAGGCTCGCGACGTGTTGGCTGGGGCGGAAGGACTCGAACCTTCAGATGCCGGCTCCAAAGGCCGGTGCCTTACCAGTTTGGCGACGCCCCAAACGTGTTGAGCCGAATCAGGATACCGCGATTCTCGCTACTCATCCGCGACCTTGGCGACCGAGTCTGTCGCGTTTGTGCCGAAGTTCAGCCGCCCGGTTGAACAGCCGGACTGACCGATCGAACTTCTTGTGCGAGGTGTACCGGTCCACGGTCGCCTCGCTCATTCCCGAGGCAGCCTTGAGCGTCGTCCTGTCGCCGTACTCATCCAGCGCCTTCGCGACCGAGTGCCGGAGGTCGTGAAGCCGGAACCTCGGGTGCCCGGCCTTCCTCCGTGCTTCGTCCCACGCCTGACCGTAGGCGTCCCAGGCGCCGCCGCCCCGAGGCGCTTCGAAGACCAGCGCGGAGGCGTTGAGCTAGGAGTCTGTCCGAGTAATGCTAAAAACCGAGATCTCGGGGGTACTGAAACCCCTCGGCACGTGACGATCGGGCGTTAGGGGCCAACTGTGGCGAAAAAGAGTTTTCACTTTCTCTCGTTTTCGATTACCTGGACG
>JBBSGZ010000170.1:0-6938 GCA_038253555.1 Thermoanaerobaculia bacterium | reverse complement strand
AGCGGTCGCGCCGCCGGGCGAGCCGCGCGCCGGTGCCTTCGCCGCGCACGGCGATGGCACGTCCCCGAAGTGAGCGAAGGCGACGGATGGCGACGGCTTAAACTAGACCCGATGGAGTTGACCCGCCTTCCGCCCGAGCTCGAACGGACTCTCGGGGGAGAGGCGTTCCGGCGGCGGCGCCGGGTCGTTTTCCCGCTGCTGACGACCGACCCCGACGGGTTTCCGAGGTCCGCCCTGCTGACGGCCGAAGAGGTGCGGGCGACGTCTCCGACGGCGATGTCGGTCGCGGTTCTCGCCGCGAGCCGGACGTCAGTCAACCTGATCCGCCGCCGACAGGCGACGCTTCTCTACATGCAGCGTCACCTCGCCGCGTCGATCCGGCTGCGGGCCGGGCGCGGCCGCGTCTCGCGGCACGACCCGGATCGCACGATCTTCCCGCTCTCGGTCTTCCGGGTGCGCATCGATCAGGCCGCGCCCGGCGAAGGAAATGTTTCGCTGCTCGCGGGACCGGTCTTTGCCGGGCCGGACTCCCTCTCCCTTTTCTCCGCCGCGCTCTTCGACGAGCTCGCCGAGAGCGGTGCCGAATGAAATTTCAGAATCGAGTGGTGCTGGTGACCGGCGGCGGCCGCGGGATCGGGCGGTCCGTCGCGCTCCGATTCGCCGAGGAGGGAGCGGCGGTCGCGGTGGTGGCGCGGACGTCGGGCGAGCTCGAGCAGACCGCGGAGCGGATCCGCGCCGTCGGCGGAAAATGCTTCGCGGCGATCGGCGACGTCACCGCGCCCGGCGCCGCCGAGAGATGCGTCGCCGAAACCGAATCCGCGCTCGGGCCCGTCGACGTTCTGATCAACAACGCCGGTATGTTCCTCTGGAAGCCGTTTCTGAAGATGGCGCCCGAGGAGTGGGACCGCGTCGTCGCGACGAACTTGACGTCCACGGCGAGCTTCTGCCGCGCCGCACTGCCCGGGATGGTCTCCCGCGGACGCGGAAAGATCGTCAACGTTTCTTCCGTTCATGGACTCCGGGGCGATGCGAACCTCTCCGCTCACAGCGCGGCCAAGTTCGGAGTCATCGGTCTGACGCAGAGCCTCGCGCGCGAGTTCCGGACGCACAACATCGCGGTGAACGCAGTCTGCCCGGGAGCCGTCGACAACAAGATCGACGAGACGGCCGACGTCGATCGCTCCTCGCCGCTCTCTCAGAAGCTCTGGCCGCGAGACGTGGCCCGAACGGTCCTCTTCCTCGCGTCCGACGACGCGGCCGGAATCACCGGAGCGGCGCTCGAGGTGTATGGCGGAACCCATCTCACGATTCAGGGGTGACCTGCTTTCTCGACCCTCCGCTCCGCGCGCCCCGGCCAGACCGGGTTCGATGCGGCTTACGCGGTATCGGTCAGGAAGGCGGGCGCCGCGCGCGCCTCGGCCCGGATCGCCAGAGCCACGTCGGGAACGTTCGTCGTGACTGAGGGAACTCCGAGGTCGAGCAGACGGCGGATCTCCGACGGCTCGTCGGCGGTCCAGGGATGAACGGAAAGCCCGGCCGAGCGGGCGTGCTCCAGCAGGGCGGCGTTCACCAGGTCACAGCGGGGGCCGAGAGCGTCCGCCGGGGGAAACAGCGGCGTCGGCCTGCCTGGCTCGGGCAGCGCCACCGCGTGGTCGATCAGGAAACCGGTGGCGATCGTCGCGTCCGTTTCCCGCATCACGCGGAGAAACTCCGGGTCGAAGGAGCAAACCAGGCACCGCCTCCGGACGCCGAACTCCGCCGCGACTCGCGAGACCCGGCGCGCCATTAAAGCGAGATGGGTGTGCGTGGACGTCTTCACCTCGACCACGTACCGGAGGGCCGGACCGTAGCGATGGAAGACCTCCTCCAGTTTGGGAATGCGGTAGGGCCCGAACTCCGAGGGGAGCTGGAGTTTTCCGATCTCCCGCGCGGTGAACGTGCGGACCGGGATCTTCTGGTTTCCGAGAACGATGTCTTCGTCGTGGAAGAGCACCGCTTCTCCGTCCCGGGTCTGTCGCAGGTCGAATTCGATGGCATCCGCCCCCAGGCTCTCGGCGGAATCCAGGCTGTCGAGGGTGTTCTCCCGCGCGCGGCGAGGCGCGCCCCGGTGACCCACGATCCAGGGTTCATGAGGCTCTTTCCAGTCGCTCACCGGAATGGCATCCGGGCCGATTCTATTTCGGCGAGAAGAAGGTCGAGCGCGGCGTCCGGATGATCGGCCGCCATGATGGAGCGGCCCACCACGAGAATGTCGGCCCCGGCGGCGATCGCCGCGCGCGGCGTCCCGGTCCGCTTCTGATCTCCAGATGGCCCGCCCTCCGGCCGGATCCCGGGGACGACCGTCAGGAAAGACGGTCCGCAGGCAGAGCGAATGCCGACGAGGTCGCCCGGCGAACACACCACGCCGTCGAGGCCGCAATCGCGAGCGAGGACCGCGAGCCGGCGCGCGATCCCCTCCGGCGTTCCGGCGACGGGAAGGTCTGCCAGGGCCCGCGAGTCGAGTGAGGTGAGGAGCGTGACGGCGATCAGGAGGGGTCTCCCCGGATCGTCTCCGAGAGCCTGACGCGCGGCAACGAGCATGTCCCGCCCGCCGGACGCGTGGACGTTCACCATCGAGGCGCCGGTCCGCGCCGCGGCGGAGACGGCGCGGCCCACGGTGTTCGGGATGTCGTGGAGCTTCAAGTCCAGGAAAACCCGCGCTCCCGTCGCCGCGACGTCCGCCACGAGCGCGGGCCCTTCGGACACGAACGCCTCCAGTCCGACTTTCAGCCATCCCGCCCGCCCGGCGCAAAAGCGCGCGGCGGCGAGCACCTCGTGGCGCGACGGAAAGTCGAGCGCCAGGCACAGCCTCGAGGCCGCTCCTTGGGCGGAGGCCGCCCCCGAGGGGATCATCCTTCCGCTCCCGCGACCAGGCTCGCCGGTGACGGGCCTTGCGCCCGTCCGACCAGCTCCGCCACGGTCACGCGGCGCGCCGCGCAGTACGCGGCGAGCTCCCCGACGAGACGGCCGGAGATCCCCGGGTCCTTGAAATTCGCGGTCCCGATCTGGACAGCGCTCGCCCCGGCCGCGAGGAACTCGAGCACGTCCGAGAGGTCGCTGATTCCGCCGATCCCGATCAGGGGAGTCCGGGGCAGCGCCCGCGCCACCTGGTAGACCATGCGAACCGCGAGCGGCCGGATCGCGGGGCCCGAAAGGCCGCCGGTGCCGAACGAGAGCCGCGGGCGCGCGGTCTCGGGGTCGATCGACATCCCGACGAACGTGTTCACGAGCGAAAGAGCGTCTGCGCCCGCATCGTGCGCGGCGCGGGCCGATTCCACGAGATCCGGGGCGTTTGGAGAGAGCTTGACGAGAAGGGGCCGCTTTGTGGCGGCGCGGACGCGGCGGACGAGCGAGCCGGTCAGAGAGGGCGAGTTGCCGAAGAGCATTCCGCCCTTCTCGACGTTCGGGCAGGAGATGTTGAGCTCCACGGCGGCCAGCCCCTCCGCCTCCTCCAGTGCGCGGACGACGGTGACGTAGTCGTCCTCGAGGTCCCCCCAGACGTTCGCGATCACCGTGGCCGAGAGCGCTCGCAGCTTCGGCAGCTTTTCGCGGAGGAACGCCTCGACCCCCACGTTCTGCAGTCCGATCGCATTCAGCATTCCGGCCGGCGTCTCGCAGATCCGTGGCGCCGCATTGCCCGCATGCGGCAACAGCGACAGACCTTTCGTGCAGATTCCGCCCAGCCGGGAGAGGTCCACGAAGTCCGTGAACTCGAGGCCGTAGCCAAACGTGCCCGACGCCGTCAGGATGGGATTGGCGAGCTCCATCGGACCGACCCGGATGCGGAGGGCGGGGCCAGCGTCCGAATCATTCACCGGCAGCGGCTCCAGTCGATCCGCGAGGGCGGAAGCACGGGCCCCTCCTGGCAGGAGATCAGAAACGGCACGTCCGCACCGGGGATGACGCAGGCGAGGCAGGCCCCGAATCCGCATCCCATCGCGGCCTCCGTGGAAAACTCCGACGGCAGAACGAGGCGCGACACGACGGCGGCGAGCGCCCCGAACATCGGCATGGGGCCGCACGCGTAGAGCCGCGCGTATCCGATTTCTTCGGCGCGGCGCGCGAAGAGGTCCGTCACGAACCCGCGCTCTCCCGCCGAGCCGTCGTCGGTCGCCGTCAGGATCTCTCCAGGGACGATTCCCGTGAAGCGCTCGAGGATGGCCAGATCGCCACCGCTGCGTCCTCCGAGGAAAAGGTCCGCCTCGCATCCCGCCGCGGCCAACGCGCGGAACAGGAGCGGGAAGGGGGCGGCCCCGATGCCCCCGGCGACGACGGCCACCCGGCTCCCCCGCGCGAGCCCCTCCAGGGAGAAGCCGTTTCCCAGCGGACCTAAGAGAAGCCCCTTTCCGCCCTCCGGGAGCCCTTCGAGGGCGGCGGTTCCCGGTCCGATCGTCTTGATGAGGAACTCGACCTGCCCGCTCTCCGGGTCCGCGTCCGCCACCGAATAGGCCCGGCGCAGGTACGGGCGCACGCGACCCGGCACATCGAGCATGACGAACTGACCGGGCGCGGTCTCGCGGGCGAGCTCGGGGCTGTGAAACGTGGAGGAGAAGACCGAATCGGAATAGTGACGGGTCGAGAGGAGGAGGGCGCTGTGGTCGGACCTCACCGCCCGGAGTCTACGTCAGGCGCGACCGCCGAAAGCGCGAGGCGAACCGGCGAGCGGCGCGGGAAAGGGGCGTCATCTCTCGCGCCGTTCGCCTCTTCGCTTCCCTGATATTTCTCACAGGAGAAAGCTCACTTCAGACGGGTCGCGCGGCTTCTCATTTTCGACGTCGGCGCGACGCGCCCTCGCCGCGCACCGCTCGCACCGGGGGGCCCCGTTCACCTCGTCAAACGGCCGGGCATACGCTCCGCAGCTCCGGCAACGACGAAGAGCCCGATGATTCGCGTCGTTTTCCACCTCGATCTGCATCTGCCTGCTCATCCCTCTTCTCGACTTTCTACCCTCGGAATCTCGAGGGATGCCACAGGAAAAGCGAGGAGAGTGCCAAAGGCAATCGCATGAATCTAAACAACTTAAGGTGTAGGGGCCCGACAGGTTTTGTAGTCGCGGGGGGAATCCGTCACTTAAAAAGGTCAGTCGCGCGCGGCGGCGGGTCTCGGAGGCGGTAGGGGCCCGGGCTAGATGTTAGTTCTCAGGACGTTGTTCCCGTAGGCGAGCGGCTGGTGCTTGTCTCCCGAGTGACGCATGAGGCCTCCTGTGATTGTAGTAGGAGAGGAACTTGGGGAGCCTGAGGGTGCGATTGGCGGAGGTCGAGTAGGAACGCCGATACGCCCAGCCTCTCAGGAGAGTCTGGATGAAGCGTTCCGCTTTCCCGTTGGTGCAAGGTCGATAGGGGCGGGTCCTCAAGTGGCGTAGACCGAGCTCCGAGCATGCTGCGGCGAAGCGGTGAGAGACGTAGCAGGAGCCGTTGTCGGTCATGACGCCCGTGACGTGGATACCGTGGCTTCTGTACCAGGCGACCAGCCGTCTCAGGAAGGCGACAGCCGTTGGGGATCTTTCATTCGCCAGGACCTCGGCATAAGCCAGACGGCAAGCGTCATCGACGGCGACGTGGACGAACTCCCATCCGGCGGCGCGGCCACGCTGTCTGCGGTTGCCGGTGATCCTGTGCCCGACGACCTGGATGCGGCCCAGCTTCTTGGTGTCGATGTGGACGAGTTCTCCAGGATGGTCTCTCTGATAGCGGACCACGAGCGGCTTGGGATCGAGATTCTTGAGTCGCGCCAAGCCTTCTCTGGCCAAGATGCGGGCCACCGTGGCTGGACTCACTCCTACTCGCGAGGCGATCTGAGGGCCGGTCTGCCGGCGTCGGCGCAGTCGCAGGATCGCCTCGACGACGGCTGGTGGGGCCTGACGAGGACAACGGTGGGGACGAGAGCTGCGATCGACCAGCGCCGCCTCGCCGGCCTCCCGATATCGTTTCTTCCATTTAGAAGCGGTTCGGCGGGTAACTCCGGCCGCCTCGGCGGCGCTGGTCACGGGCATACTCGCCTCAATGCGTTGGACCAGCAACATTCGACTGGCCGGGCAAGTTCGGGCATTCTTGTGAAGCTCCATCTGGGCTCCTCCGGTTGGTTGTTGGCGTTAGACACCTCCAGCCTCACCGATCTGGGCCCAGATGGGCAACCTACTTCATGGGAACAACCTGTTGAGAAATGACAGCTAGACGCTGCCGGATTCCGACTCGAGCTCGTTGGCCATGCCGTCGTGGCGGTGCGCTCGCGCCACCGCCGCGCCTTCGGAAAAGGCCTGTCGGGCGGCCGCGTCTTCTCCCAGCCGCCGCAAGGAGTGGCCGAGGAGGCGATACGCGGCGCCCTCGTCCTTAGCGCGAGCGAGGTAGTCGCGCAGCACCGCGACCGTGTCGCTCCATCGCTCGGCCTTGAAGTACTCGTTGGCGAGCATGAAGAGCGTGAGGGAGTTGGCCGGGTCCTTCTCGCGCAGGCCCTCGAGGGCGCCGATCCGGGACGACATCTCTAGGACGACCTTTCCGACGGCAACGAGCTCTCGGCGAACATGGAGTCCATCAGTACGCCGCGAGCTTGTCGAGCGCTCTTCGAATGTGGCTCGCCTGCGGAAGGATGAAATCTTCCACCTGCGGCTGATAGGCGACGAAGGTGTCCGTCGCGGCCACCCGCTCGACGGGCGCGTCCAGATAGGGGAAGAGCTCCGTCCCGATCCGGGCCGCGATTTCCGCCCCGTATCCCCAGGAGATCGGGTCTTCGTAGACCACGAGGACGCGGTTCGTTTTCTTGACCGAGCGGGCGATCGCCTCCCAGTCGTATGGGGAGAGAGATCGCAGATCGAGGATCTCGGCTGACTTGCCGGTCTCCTCGGCGAAGGACCGGGCCGCCTGGAGCGACCGATAGACGGTCGCGCCGTAGGTCACGATCGT
>JBBSGZ010000169.1:0-7069 GCA_038253555.1 Thermoanaerobaculia bacterium | reverse complement strand
TGTCCGAGTAATGCTAAAAACCGAGATCTCGGGGGTACTGAAACCCCTCGGCACGTGACGATCGGGCGTTAGGGGCCAACTGTGGCGAAAAAGAGTTTTCACTTTCTCTCGTTTTCGATTACCTGGACGGGCTCCTAGGAGCGCCAGGACGGAAGCGGCGAGGAGAAGGGCGACATCCCGGGGGCTAGCGCCCGTGAAACCGGCGAGGAGGCCGAAAACCGCAATCGCCTCCGCCGCCGCGAATCGAATCAGGAAATAGCGGCGCACACGCTCCGAAGCTCCCGCCCCGGGTCCGGCGGAACGAAGCAGGGCTCGTCCGAGGATGCTGGCAAGACCCCACTCGGCGGCGCCGACGGCCAGGAGGACGAGGATGAACCGGGGCCTCGGGGTCCCCGCGGCCGAAAGGCCGGCCTGCCTCGGGAAGAGCCAGAGGATGACGGCATACAGGGGCACCGCCGACAGCATCGCGACGTGGACGACCCCCACGATCCGCCTCCCGGCTTCGTCTTTTTCTCCGGTCACGACCCGACTCTATGATGAGCGGAACGTTCCTCCACCCCGGGCGGGATTAAACTCGGCCGGGGCGAAATCCTTCACGACGTGACGACGTTAGCCGGTAGGGAGCGTGCTCCCGATTCCCGGGATCCGTCTCGGAGTGTCGCCCGAACTCGATTGGGGGGCCCGGAGGACTGGTGAACCGATCGCTGCTGGGGCTCGAGAAGGCGGGTGCCGACGACGAAGCCGCCGCCCCTCGGTCCTTTCTCGGGCTCGAGGCCCCGGCCCGGCCGGGCGGCGCTTTGCGTCTGCCCGCCGCGCCGGCGCCCGGGGTTCCGTCGCCGGCGAAGGCGCCTTCTCCGAGCGGCGGGCCCGCT
The DNA here is from genome assembly GCA_038253555.1 of Thermoanaerobaculia bacterium. Taxonomy (GTDB): domain Bacteria; phylum Acidobacteriota; class Thermoanaerobaculia; order UBA5066; family Gp7-AA6; genus JALYUA01. The sequence goes on along the minus strand of JBBSGZ010000169.1, from coordinate 6,197 downwards.
GTGCCGGGCTTCTCCGGAGGGAGGCGAGCTCAACCGCCGCCGGTTCCCGTGCCGGAGCTCGAGCGCGGGATTTTCGCGATGGAGAGGAACGACCGCGCCCGGGCCTTTCCGGTGGAACGGGCGATCCTTTTCTCGCTCGGGCTCCACCTCGTCATTCTGGTCCTCATGCTCTACGGTCCCTCGTCCTCCGCCGGAACGCACTCGCTCTTTCCAGGCATGACCGCGCGGCCGAGGTCGGAAGAAGACAGGATACCGATTGTTTTTCGGGCCGCGCCCGGACCCGTGCGCCCGCGCGACGCCCGGAAGCCCGCCGACTTTTCCGACAAGAACCGCCGCGCCGGCGGGGGCGACCGCTCCCGGCCCCGTGCCGACACGCCCTTTGCCCCGGTGTTACCGGGGAGAGAAGGGCTCGCTCCGGGATCGGCGTCGCGCATGGCCGCCGCGCCGTCCGGAGCGCGCGGCGGGCAGTCTCGCAACGGGCAGAGCGGCGCCCCGGCCGAGAGGTCCGCGACGGGCATGACTCCGCCGGACGTTCTGCGGAATCCCTCCGGCTCCTCTTCCGGCGCGGGCGCGGCGACCGGGACCGGCTCGTCCGCGAGCCGGCTCGCGAATCTCGACACCGTCATCCAGGAAGCGGCCCGGACCCAGGTCGGAAAACACGGGGAGCAGGGGGCCGGAATCTCCAATCCAGATGGCGGATTCATGGATTCCGGGCCGCTGTCGTTCGAAACGAGCTGGTATGACTGGGGCCCGTACGCCGACGAGATGGTGCGTCGTATCAAGCTCCATTGGGACGTTCCGAAACTGGCGGAGCTCGGGTGGAAGGGCAAGCTCACGATTCACTTCGACATCCGGGTGGACGGGAGCGTTTCCGGCGCGTCGATCGTCGCGGGATCGGGCATTCCTCCCTTCGACTACGCCGCAATGCAGGCGATCTTGAAATCCAACCCGTTCAAGCCTCTTCCCAGGGACCTCCTGAAGGAAGTTCCGGGGAAAGACCGGGAGGGCGTGACGGTCACGTTCTTCTACAACATGCGGCCGGGGAAGAACCCGACCTCGGAAGGGATGTGAGGCCGGCCGCGAGAAACCCGCGGGCCGTCTCCGGCGTACAGTGAGAGAGGGAAATCCGGGTGGCGCTGACGGCCTCCGGGGAGGAGACGCGGTGAACGACCCCGGACAGATTCGCCAGGCCCTTCGCGACGCGCGCACCATCGCCGTCGTCGGCTGTTCTCCCAATCCCGAACGGCCCTCGCACTCGATCGCTCAGTATCTTCAGGAGAGCGGGTACGATGTCGTTCCCGTCAATCCAGGGCATCGCACGCTGCTCGGGCGCCCCTGCTATCCGTCCCTGACCGAGATTCCTCCGGAGATTCGCATCGACATCGTAAACGTGTTCCGGCGCTCGGAGGACGTGGCGCCGATCGCCGACCAGGCAATTGCCCGCGGCGCGGGGTTCTTCTTCATGCAGCAGGGGATTGCGGACGAGGATGCCGCGCGGCGTCTCACGGGGGCCGGCATCCCCGTGGCGATGGACCGCTGCATCCTGGTGGAACGAGAGCGCCTCAAACGCCGGGGAGAGCTCGAATGAAGATCGATCCCGCACCGGTTTTCGCGGCCGACCAAAAGAGAAAGACCGCTCAGGAATTCGGAATTCCACAATGGTGTTGCGCCTGAAGACCCGGGAAAGAACCCGGGCAACTGAGGAGACCCGACCGTATGCAGAAGTCCACCAAGCGTGCCCTCTCCTTTTCCGTCCTGATCGCCGCGGCCGTCGTCTTCGGGATGGTGGTCGCCGGTTCGGTCAACGTGACCCCCCGCTCCGAAGCCCAGCGCGAGGCCCCGGCCCGCGCCCGGTCGGGCTCCGGCCTTTCCGCGCCGTCCTTCGCGGACATCGCCGAAGAGGCGATGCCGTCCGTCGTTTCGATCACCTCCACCGACATCGTCAAGGGCGCCGCCCGCCGCGGGAGTCCGTTTGGAGGCGGAGGCCAGGGGCAGGGAGGGGAAGGTGACCCGTTCGAATTCTTTTTCGGGCCTCGGCGCAACCAGCCTCGCGGCGACGACGAGGAGCACAAGGAAGTTCAGGGCGGCACAGGTTTCGTGATCTCGGAGGACGGGTACGTCGTCACCAACAATCACGTCGTTGAGAATGCCGACAAGGTCGAAGTGCGGCTGGCGAAGGAACGGTTCCCCGCGAAAATCGTCGGCCGCGATCCCGCGACCGACCTCGCTTTGTTGAAGATCGACGCGAAGCGGAAGCTGACCGCGATTCCGCTCGGCGACTCCGACCGGCTTCGGGTCGGCGAGTGGGTGATGGCAATCGGCGATCCGCTGACGTTCGATAAGACGGTGACCGTCGGCGTCGTTTCCGCGAAGGAGCGCAGCGGTCTCACGGCGGACGCCGCAACGCGTTCGTTCGAGAATTTCATTCAGACCGACGCCGCGATCAACTTCGGAAACTCCGGCGGCCCTCTGATCAACGTCAACGGTGAAGTGATCGGAATCAACACGGCGATGTTTCGCCCGGCGCAGAACATCGGCTTCGCGGTCCCAATCAACACGCTCAAACAGGTTCTGCCGCAGCTGCGGGACAAGGGCAAGGTGACGCGCGGCTACCTCGGCATCAACATTCGCAACGTCGACCCGGACGTTGCCGCCGCTTTCAAGCTGAAGGGTCCCGAGGGCGCTTTCGTCGAGTCCGTCGTCAAGGGGGAGCCTGCCGACAAGGCCGGACTCCAGCCCGGAGATACCATCGTTCGGGTCGACAGCGTCCCGGTTCACGAGACGCGCGACCTGATCGGTTATGTCTCGGCTAAATCGCCGGGCACCCACGTCAAGCTCTCGGTGATGCGTGACGGCAAGGAAAGCCCTTTCACGGTGATCCTGACGGAACGCGGCGCCGACGCGGCGCTCGAGACTGGAAAAGGCGGCCGCAGCGGCGATGAATCGCGCGGCAAGATCGGCATTTCGGTTCAGACGCTGACGCCCGACATCCGGAGGGCGGCCGGACTCGACGCGGGATTGCAGGGACTGTACGTCCAGCACGTCAAGGAGGTCTCGCCCGCCGCTGACGCGCAGCTGCGCGAAGGCGACGTGATCACTTCCGTCAACGGGAAACCCGTCGGTACGACCGAGGATTTCGGTCGTATCGTGAAGAACACGCCCAAAGGCGAGTACCTGCGTCTCTACGTGCTTCGCCCGCAGGCCAAGCAGTCCTTCTTCGCCCTCGTGAAGATCGAGGACTGACAAAAACCGTCCAGGACGATCGACTCCCGAAGGTGCGCCCGCCCGCGCGGCGGGCGCAGCCGTTTTCGGGAGCCGGCTCTCTTCCGGGAGAGGGCGTGAGGTTTGCTAGGGAGAGGTTTATGGCTCAGAAAATCCTCGTCGTCGACGACGACAGCGGCATCCGCGATGCCCTGCGGATGATCCTCGAGTACGAGGGGTACGAGGTGCTTTCTTCGCCTGACGGCAAGACGGCGCTGGCCGATCTGGACGGGACCCGCATCGACGCCGTGCTGCTCGACATCAAGATGCCGGGAATGGACGGGTTCGAAATTCTCGACCGGATCGTGGCGCGGGAGAACGCACCGCCCGTCCTCATGATTTCGGGCCACGGCGACATCGCCACCGCGATCGAAGCGACCCGGCGAGGCGCGATCGATTTCCTAGAAAAGCCCCCGCAGCGCGAGCGGATCTTAGTCTCCATCCGGAACGCGCTGTCCCGCAACTCCCTTCGGGCGGAGAACGAGAGGCTGCGCCAGAAGCTCGAAGAAGAATCGGTCCTCGTCGGCCGAAGCGCTCCGATGGCGCAGCTGCGCGCCGAAGTGGCTCGCGCCGCGCCGACGACCGCCACCGTTCTGGTGGTCGGCGAGAGCGGCACCGGGAAAGAGCTGGTCGCGCGCGAGATTCATCAGGGCTCGCGCGTGTCGTCCGGTCCCTTCATTCAGGTCAACTGCGCCGCCATCCCGGAGGAGCTCATCGAGTCGGAGCTCTTCGGTCACGAGAAGGGCTCCTTTACGGGGGCCGTGCGCCGGCAGACCGGCAAGTTCGTCGAGGCGGACGGGGGCACGATTTTTTTAGACGAGATCGGCGACATGTCCGCGCGGGCTCAGGCGAAAGTGCTCCGCGTCCTCGAGGCGGGGGAAGTCGAGCCGGTCGGCGCCGCCCGGGTCCGGCAGGTGACCGTACGCGTCATTGCGGCGACCAATCGAGACCTGACCGAGGCGATCCGGGACTCGCGGTTCCGCGAGGACCTGTATTTCCGGCTGAACGTGCTGCCGGTCCGCACGCCCCCGCTGCGCGAGAGGACGGACGACATCCCCGAGCTCGTCGAACACTTTTCGCGGATCTTCTCCCAGCGGGACCACCAGCGACCGCGGCGGTTCGGGCCGAGCGCATTGAATGTGCTGAAGGCGCGCTCCTGGCCGGGGAACGTTCGCGAGCTTCGGAATCTCGTCGAGCGGGTGTTGATCATGACGGACTCCGAGCCCATCGAGGCGAAGGACCTCCCGCCCGAGGCGCGGGTCTCACCGACGGAGATCTCGGAGAGGGGATTGCAGCTGGCGACGCTCTCCGAGTTCAAGGAGTATGCGGAACGCGAGTTTCTGGTCACGAAGCTGCGGGAAAACGGCTGGAACATCAGCCGCACGGCCGAGGTCATCCGCACGCCGCGCTCCAACCTCTACAAGAAGATCGAGCACCACAAGATCTCGCGCGAGAAGGACGCCTGAAAAGAGTCGTCCTCCTGGAGTGGCCGTTCTCCGGATCGGCCCGCGCGCATCCAGTACGGGTCACGCAAAGTGAGGATTTCGTCCGCGGCTGACAGCTGATAGCTTCTTCCCGGTGATCACGCTGGCCGATTTCGAGTCCACCGGCGCTCTTCTGACCGGGCACTTCCGACTCTCTTCCGGCCGCCACTCCCAGCGCTACCTCCAGTGCGCCCAGCTCCTTCAGTGGCCCGAACGCGCCGAGGCGGCCGGGCGGGAACTCGCGGCCGCAGTCTCGTCGTTTGCGCCCGCGGCGATCGTCGCTCCCGCGATGGGCGGGATCATCATCGGGCACGAAGTCGCGCGCTCGCTCCAGGTCCCGTTCCTGTTCGCGGAACGGCTGGACGGCGCATTCGCTCTGCGGCGAGGATTCCGCCTGGAGCCCGGCACGCCGGTCGCGATCGTCGAAGACGTCTTCACCACCGGCAAGTCCACCCGGGAAGTCATCGAGACCGTGCAATCGGCGGGGGGCCGCGTCGTGGCCGTGGGGTCCATGGTCAACCGGGGGGTGCTCCCGGAGGCCTTTCCCGTCCCCTCGCTCTCGCTCCTCTCCATGAAGGTCCCCTCCTGGACTCCGGAGGAGTGCCCGCTCTGCGCCCGCCGCGCCCCCCTCGACACGCCGGGCAGCCGGTACCTGGCAAAGCCGTGAAGGCCGCCGCCGGGCGATAGCGCTCGCCTCTCGATCCGGAAATCGCGACGTCCAGGCTTTTCGCGGCGGCGGCGGGCGGTAAGATCCCGCCCATGGACCTTCGAAGCGTGTGCGTCTACTGCAGCTCGAGCTCCGCGCGAGACAACGCGGTCGATACGGAGATCCGCGCGTTCGGACGCGAAATCGCGAGGCGGCGGGTGCGCCTCATCTATGGCGGCTCCTCGAAGGGTCTGATGGGGGCCCTCGCCGATGAAGTTCTCGCCGCCGGAGGGCAGGTGACGGGCGTCGTCCCGAAGGCTCTCGAATCGCGCGAATCCGCCCACCGCGGTCTGACGGAGCTGAAGGTCGTCGGGAGCATGCACGAGCGGGAACAGGCGCTCTTCGACCTCTCGGACGCTTTCGTCGCGTTCCCCGGAGGCTTCGGGACGATGGAAGAGATCATCGAGATGATGACCTGGAAGCAGCTCGGGATTCACGGCAAGCCGATCGTTTTCGCGAACATTGCCGGGTACTTCGACCCGCTGCTCGCGCAATTCGACCTCGCGATTCGCAGCGGGTACGCCCGCCCCGAAGACCGCATCCTTTTCGCGGTGGCGGAAAACACCAAATCCATCCTGACGCTCTTAGACGGCGCGCCCGTGATGTCCCGGAAAGCGGGGGATTGGGCATAAACGTCGCCTTCGCTCACTGCGGGAGCTGCCTTCGCCGTGCGCGGCGAAGGCACCGGCGAGCGGCTCGCCTGAGGGCTCGACCGCTCGCCTGCTCCCTGCGTTCGCTACGGCTCC
>JBBSGZ010000168.1:0-7112 GCA_038253555.1 Thermoanaerobaculia bacterium | reverse complement strand
CTCCTGGCGGTTTTCGCGGGATCCCTGCCCGGCTGTTTCCTGTGCCGCTTTTTCATCCCTTTCGTGGTTCACGCGCGGGACGTCGATCATCCGCGTGGCCTCGATCGCCGGCCAGCCGTTGACGAGGAAGTGGCGGTCCTGCGGGCCGGGGGGGCCGACGATGTCCGCGGCGCGCTGGAGCGCGTCGGAGGCGCTGCGGCGTTTTTCCACCGTGAAGTAGACGGCCATGCGCAGTGCATTGCCGTCGGCGACCGTGAGCTCGAGCTTTGTCGCGCCGTTGGGGGCGAGCTGGCGGTATTGCCAGAGCGGGGCAACCTCGACGGTGATCCCCTCATCGAGGCGGATCGTGCGCGCGGATTTCTCCTGCTGGGCCAGGGTGGAGGGTGCGATCAGCAGGGCGGCGAGGGCGAGGAGGAGCGAGGCGGGGCGGAGATGGAACATGGCGGCCTCCGGTCTAGAGGGGGTGAGACGGTCGGATCGGAACGAATCTCGGGACTGGCCTCATTGGATGGGATGCGTGGAATCTATATCGACTCGTGCTTTGGGGTTCTTTGACTCGAGTCTTGTCACGCTTCATGGCATCTCTCTGTTGATCGAATCTTGTCAGGCTGGATGCGCCGCCCCTCACTCGAGCCCTCTCCCCCGGCGCGCGGGGAGAGGGAGCAGACACTAGAATGACCGGGTGACGCCCGGCGCTTGCTCAAGACTGCGAGCCTCCGAGTGATCGGTCAGACCGTCTCCCACTTCGAGATCCTCGAACGGATCGGCCAGGGCGGCATGGGGGTGGTCTACAAGGCGCGGGATCTCAAGCTCGACCGCCTCGTTGCCTTGAAGTTCCTCCCGATGCACCTCGGCGCGGAGGAGGCCGCCCGACAGCGCTTCACCCGCGAAGCGAGGACCGCGTCGGCGCTGGACCACACCAACGTCTGCACGGTTTACGAGATCGGAGAGGCGGAAGACGGACGGACGTTCATCGCGATGGCCTTCTGCGACGGGGAGACGCTCTCCGCGCGGATCGGCCGCGGGCCCCTTCCCGTCGAAGAGGCGGTGGACATCGCGTCACAGGTCGCGCGCGGTCTCGCCGAGGCGCACGCGCGCGGCATCGTGCACCGGGACATCAAGCCCGCCAACGTCGCCATCACGAGCGACGGCTCGATCAAGATCCTCGATTTCGGCATCGCCACGCTGGCCGGGGCGACTCGCCTCACGACCGATTCCACCTCGGGCACCGTGACCTACATGTCTCCTGAACAGGTGAGGGGAGATTCCGTCGATCAGCGGGCGGACCTGTGGTCGCTCGGCGTGATGATCTTTGAGATGGTCGTCGGCCGGCCGCCGTTCAAAGGGGAACATGCCCAGGCGGTCATTTTCTCCATCCTGAACGACGACCCGGGCGCCATCGTCCGCAAGTCGGGAATGCCCCGCGAAATCGAGCCGATCGTGGAGCGCGCGTTGTCGAAGGATCCGTCGCGCCGTTACCGGAATGCGGGCGAGATGCTCACGGCGCTCTCCGCGGTCGGTGAGGGCGAGTCCCCCACGATGTCCATGCGCGTCCCATCGCGGGCGGAGGACCGGGACCGGCAGGCCGGACGCGGCTTCCGGACGCGGCCTTCGGCCGTCCTGGTCATGGCCGCCGTCGGCGCGATCGGCCTGCTCTCCGCCTGGGCTCTCTGGCGATTCCGATTGAAGTCGTCCGGCTCGAAGGCCGGCCCGGCCTCTATGAGTGTCGCCGTCCTGCCGTTCCGGTATCGCGGAAGCGACCAGTATCGGTACCTCGGCGAGGGCATGGTCAATCTCTTGAGCGCCAAGCTCGACCACGCGGGCGAGCTGCGCACGATCGATCCGCGCGCGGTCATGGGACTCGCCGCCCGCGAGAGCGCGCTCGATCCCGCGCAGGGCCGCTCCATCGCCGAGCGGCTGCACGCCGACCGCTTCGTTCTCGGAAACATCGTCGAGATCGGCGGCAAGCTGCAGATGGACGCGGCTCTCTACACGAGCGACGGCCGGCCGGATCCTTCCGTCGCCGCGAACGCGGCCGGGGACGTCACGAAGGCCTTCGACCTCGTGGACCAGCTCGCGATCGGTTTGCTCGCCGACGCAGGCCGCGAGTCCTCCGCGCGAAATCGGCGCGTCGCCTCGGTGACGACGTCTTCTCTTCCCGCGCTCAAGGCCTACCTGGACGGCGAAAGCGCGTATCAGAGCGGCGATTTCCGGACGTCGGTGGAGGCGTTTCAGAAGGCGGTCGCGCTCGATCCCGATTTCGCTCTCGCCTGGTACCGGCTGAGCAGCGCCCTCGAGTGGCTTGGAACCCCGCAGGAGCTTCACAAACAGGCGGCGGAGCAGGCTTTCCGGCACGCGGATCGCCTGACCGAGCGCGACCGGCGGCTGCTCGAGGCCTCGCGAGTCTGGCGGGAGGGAGCCAACCAGGAGGCCCGGAGGCTCTACACGTCGATCGTTCACGATCACCCGGACGAAATCGAGGGCTGGTACCAGCTCGGCGAAGTCCTGTTCCACCGCAACGGCCTGTACGGCGCTTCCCTCGGCGAATCGCGCTCCGCATTCGAGCGTGTGCTGTCCTACGAGCCGAACCATTTCGCGTCCCTCGTCCATCTGGCGCGAATCGAGGCGTTTGAAGGCAGGCTCCCGGAGATGAACGCGCTCGTCCGGAGGTTCCTGGACGTCGGGCGGGAAAGCCGCGATCACACTCTCGCGATCCACGCGCTGCAGGCGTTTGCCAACGACGACACGGCGCGGGAATCGGAGGTCCTCGCCGAGCTCGAGCGCTCCGACAGTCCCGCGATCGCCATGTCGTTCCTGGAGGTGAGCCTGTACGCGCGGAACTTCTCGGGAGCCGAACGCATCGCCCGTCTTTTGATTGCGCCTTCCCGTCCGCCGAGAGTTCGATCCTACGGACACGTTGCCCTGGCCCACCTCTTTCTGGCTCGCGGGAAGTGGCGGGAGTCCAGAGCCGAGCTGGCGGCGCTGGCGCCGCTCGACCCGTGGGCCTCCCTCGAGTACAGGGCGCTCTTCTCCTCGCTCTCCTTTCTGCCGGTGTCCCGCGCGGATCTCTCCGCGATTCGGGACGGCCTGTCGGCGCTCGATCCGGGCGCGGCGCCGGCGGTGAGCGACCCGGTGGTGTTCATCGACTCGCACTACGACCTTCACCCGTTGTTGCGGATGTACCTGCTGGGTCTCGTCAGCGCCCGGATGGCAGACGTCGAGCGCGCGCAGAGTTACGCCGGGGAGATCGAGAAACAACATTTCCCGCCGGGCTACAAAAGCCTCGCCGCCGACTTCGCCCGCAGCGTGCGGGCGCAGGTCCAGCGCGTCCAGAACCGGCCCGAGGAAGCGCTCAAGACGCTCGAGCCCATTCTCGCCGAGACCAAGAACCCCCTCGAGTCGCCTTTCGTGTCGGAGGCCTTCGAGCGATTCACCCGCGGGGAGCTCCTCTACGAGCTGGGCCGCAATGCGGAGGCGCGAGGATCCCTGGACCACTTAGTCGAGTCCTCCGTCTTCGAGTTCGTCTACCTGCCGCTTTCGCACCTGTGGCTCGGCGAGATCTGCAACCGCCAGGGCGACGCGAAGAACGCCGCCGCGCACTACAAGGCGTTCATCGACCTCTGGCGGGAGTGTGACCAGGATCTGTCTCCGATGGTCGGTCTCGCCCGGCAGAAGCTCGCGTCGCTCGGCGCTGGCGGTGCGCCGGCGCCCTCGACGCCCCGGAAGGAGTGACATACTCGATCACGAGCCCACCATCGTGATCGGACGGACCGTTTCCCACTACCAGATTCTCGAGAAACTGGGCGCCGGCGGAATGGGCGTGGTCTACCGGGCGAGAGATACGAAACTCGACCGCGACGTGGTCCTGAAGTTTCTTTCTCCGTCTCTCAGAGCCGACGAGGACGCCACGCGCCGCCAGATTCAGGAGGCGAAAGCGGCTTCCGCGCTGGATCACGCCAACATCTGCACCATCTACGGGCTCGAGGAAACACAGGATGGACAAGCGTTCATCAGCATGGCGTACTACCAGGGCGAAGTCGTTCGGGACCGGATCGCCCGGGGCCCCATCCCTGTCGAAGAGGCCGTCGGGATCGCGAGCCAGATCGCCAGAGGCCTCGCCGCGGCCCACGCGAGAGGGATCATTCACCGCGACATCAAGCCGGCAAACGTCGTCGTCACGCCCCGGGGCGCGGTGAAGATCCTGGATTTCGGTCTCGCCAAGTTAGCCGGCGCCGGACGCGTCACGCAGACCGGCACGACGGCCGGGACCGCGGCCTACATGTCGCCCGAGCACATGCGCGGGCGTCCGGTGGATCGGCGGATGGATGTCTGGTCGCTGGGGGTCGTCCTCTACGAGATGGTGACGGGCGAGCGGCCGTTCGGCGGAGACGAGATCGCATCCCTGATCTATTCGGTTCTGTCCGTCGAGCCGGGGCCCATGAGGAGCCTTCAGTCGGAGGTCCCGGAAGAGCTCGACCGCATCGTCAGGAAGAGCCTGGTCAAGGACGCGGCCGGCCGTTACGCGAGCGTCGACGAGATGCTGGCCGATCTGGAGTCCTTTGCGGGGAGGACCGACTCTCGAATCGGCTCGACCGGGAGGGTTCGCCCGCCGCTCGCGGTCGCAGGCGGGCACCGGCGCCGGAACATCGCGAGGGCCGCCGTGGCCGCTGCCGTCGTCCTCGTGCTGGCGGGAGGCGGGGCGCTCCTCCGGCAGCGGGGACGGTCCTCCAGGTCCGGCGCGCCGGGTCCGTTGCCTTCCGAATCGGCCTCGAAGGCGACAACGACAGCGACCGCGATCAAGCGCCTGGCGGTCCTGCCGTTTTCGAACCTGCGAGGCGATCCCGCGTCCGACTATCTCGCCTATGCGCTGGCGGACCGGATCACGGAGCGGCTGGGCTACGTGCGAGGGATCGTGGTTCGCCCGTCCAGCGCCACGCGTGGATACCCGAGCCGGAACGTCGACGCCATGGCGGTGGGAGCGAAGCTCCACGTGGACTACCTGCTGACGGGAGGATTCGAAGGGGACGCGCAGAAGGTGCGGTTGGACCTCGCGCTGACCAACGTCCGGTCGGGCGAGAGGATCCCTCAGGGGTCCTCGGAAGTCCGATACGACGAAGCGTACCGTCTCCAGGACATCGCTTCGGAGAAGGTGATCCGCAGCCTGGAGCTCGAGGTCCCGGCGGGCACGCCGGAAACCGCGCCGGCGGATGTTCCGCGCAACCCGCTCGCGTACGAGCAATATCTGCGGAGCCTGTCCTTTCCTGCCACCCAGGAAGGCCATCAACTCGCGCTCGACATGGTCGAGAAGTCCATCGCGCTCGATCCCCTCTACGCGCCCAGCTACGCCGCGCTCGGCGACCGGCTTCGCCAGGTCGCGATCTACGGCCTGGGGGGCAAAACCACCAGCGCGCAGGCCGAAGAGGCGTACCGGAAAGCTCTCTCATTGAACGGCCACTTACTCGGCGCGCGGAGCGGGTTCGCCCAGCTCTACACGGAGGACGGCGAAACGGGAAGGGCGATCGAACTGCTGAGGGACGTCCTCAGGACGAACCCGTCGCATGCCGCGAGCCATTTTTCGCTGAGTTACGCCTACCGCTACGGCGGCATGCTCAGGGAGTCGGCACAGGAGGGGGAGACGGCGCTCGGTCTCGACGCGAACAATCCGTCGTACCGATCGCTGGCGACGACCTACCTCTACCTCGGCGAGTACGACCGGGCGCTCGCGGTGCACAAGCTCGATCCGGACAGCCCGTGGACTCTGGCGCGAGAAGGGCAGATTTTCCTCCGGCGCGGCCAGAAGAAGCTGGCTTTAGAGCGCTTCGATCGGACGATCGAGAGTGAGCCCGAGAGCTCGACGGGCCGCTGGGCGTTCGCGATGAAGGCGCATCTCGCGGGGAAACGGGAGGAGGGCATCGCCGCTCTCCGCCGCAGCGAGGACAAGGGCATGGTGGACGGCGAGCAGCGGTATCACTTCGCGAACGTCCATTGCCTGCTCGGCGATGCGCCGGGATGCATCACCGGCCTGTCGGAGGCCGTGAGTCGCGGATTCTTCAACTACCCGTTCATGCTGCGCGATTCGTTTCTCGATCCCGTGCGGGGCGATCCGAAGTTCCAGCGCGTCCTCGCCGGCGCGAGGGACCGCCACGAAGCCTTCAGGGCGAAGTACTTCCCGAGCGCCGGGCCGGCATTCCGGGCCGCGGGATGAGCGAGAGCTGACCCCAGCCGTTGTCCAGGAGATCCAGACGGGGGTCATAGGTAAGAATTCGCGGAGGGAACATTGTTGTGAACGAGACTGTCGGCATTACGCGGGGCGTCCAGGCGAGGGTCGCGACGTTATTCAGGCGATAGCGACTGCTCACTCGCTCTCGAACAGGTTGGAGCTCTCCGCCGTTCCCTCTTATGTCTCGCGCACCATGACCGGGACTCGCGTCTTCAATCTCCCTCTTCACGCCTCATTCGCAGCGACCCGCAGCGTGAACCGTCCAGTTCGAATACGTGTCCCGGCGGCCGCAGCTCCGCGGCTCCGCGGCTCCGTCGCACAGTGGACAGTGGGAATCGCGAAAGTGCTAACCGGGGGTCGGCATCGCTTTTCATCGGTCGCTACGAACAGCACCGTGACGATGACCCATCAAGATCTGTCAAGCGATTTCCTGGCGTCCGTCAAACGGCTTCAAGATCGATTCCCGTTCATCGCACGGCGGAATAACGATCTCTATATCGGGTTTAATCTGGTTGGTCAGTTCAAGCTGAGCTCGTGGACAAATTTGTGGCTTGTGGAAAGGAGAAGAATCATGAGAACGAGAGTTGGAATTTGGCTGGGAGTTGGTTTTTCGCTGTTGGTCGCGGTTAACGTGCTCGCCGCCGAGCCGGCGAAGAAGCAGCAATCCGATCAGATGAGGGGCGACATGAAGGGATGTCGGGAACATTGTCAGAAGACGACGCAGAGCATCGACCAAACGACAGCGATGCTCGACAAGGCGAAGGCGTCGAACGACCCGGCAGAGATGCGCAAGGCGATCGCTGAGGCGCAGAAGTCTATGGCTGAGATGAAGGGGCACATGTCAGGCTGCATGGGGATGATGGAAAACATGGGACAGATGCACGGCAGCATG
>JBBSGZ010000167.1:0-7159 GCA_038253555.1 Thermoanaerobaculia bacterium | reverse complement strand
TAGCTCTCGACTTTGTGGGGTCGTCTTTGCTCTGCTATGCAGGTTCATCCGGGCCTCCTGGTCGATGAGTTGTCGGCTCGCACCAACAGCTTCCCACCGCTGAGCCCGGGTGAACAACCTCTTGAGCCTTTACACCTAGGCCGCGGAAGACGAATCGCATGGTACGGATGTTGCTGACTGCCGCCCGAGTCCAGGTACGCCCGGAGGCCCGATGTCGCGTCCTTTTCGCTCCCGCGCCGAAGGTTCCATACGCGACCGAGTCGCGCCGCGATCCGTCGCGCCGAGAAACGCCTCTCTTTTACCGGAATCGGGTTCCGAGCTCGATCGCGAGATTGAACGGCGCGTGTTTTTGAAAGCTCGGGGACGCGCCGTCCCGCCTTTTTCGACGGAGGACTGGACCGCCACCGCTCTCGTGCAACTGATCTCCCGCCAGACGGGCTGGACGTGTGAGGTGAGCGAGCACGACGGCATGTGGAGCGCGATCTGGTTCGAAACTCCGCGTCCCTCTTCGGACCTTTCAGCGCAGCAGAGGATCCTGTCGATGATCACCGCGTCGGCTCCGACCCGGGCGCTCGCGATCTGCCGCGCGCTGATCAAAGCGACGCGATGTCCGAGATGGCCTCGTGTTGCCGGGGGCGCCCCGGGGGAAGTCCCGCCGCCGGAGGGTCTTTCAGGGGCGCCGGGACCTCGCCGGGCCCCTTGAACCGGCTCCAGGCGGGGAGCGCCACGAACCGGCAGCCGGCGCGAAATTTGCTTTTCTGCCCGCGTCGCTTTCGCTTCGTCGTTCTCCAGAGGATACTGATCTCGACGCATTCAATCGCCCAGAGGAAAGAACTGTGCTCAACACCGACAAGCGGTCCCCCGGAAAAATCGTCATCCTGGGCGCCGGACCCACGGGCCTCGGGGCCGCATACCGCCTGAAAGAGCTCGGCCATGAAGCCTTCGTGGTGCTCGAAGCCCTGGGAAGCGCCGGAGGGCTCGCCTCGAGCGAGACGAGCGCCAACGGCTTTATCTACGACATCGGGGGACACGTCCTCTTCTCCCACTTCCGCTATTTCGATGAACTCTTCGACAGGATGCTGGGCGACGAATACCAGGAGCTCCAGCGGGAGGCCTGGGTCTGGATGATGGACCGGTTCCTTCCCTACCCGTTTCAGAACAACATCAAGGACCTGCCTCCCGAAGCCGTCCTGAAGTGCGTGCTGGGCGTCATCGCCGCTCAGAAGGCGCAGCTGCGCTCGGGGCACGAGAAGCCCTCCTACCGGACGTTTGAGGAGCTGATTCACGGGGTCTTCGGCGAAGGGATCGCCGAATACTTCATGATGCCCTACAACTTCAAGGTCTGGGCGCACCCGCCGAAGATGCTCGGGACGCACTGGATCGGGGAGCGCGTGCCGGTGGTCGATCTCGAAAGGATGATCGCCAACGTCGTCCTGAACCGCGCGGACGTTTCATGGGGACCGAACAACACGTTCAAGTACCCGCGTCACGGCGGGACCGGAGGTCTCTTCCTGCGCGTGGCGGAAACTCTCGAGGACCGGATCCGCTACGGCGCCCGGGTGGTCGGCGTCGACGCGCGCCGGAAGCGCGTGCTCCTCGAGGACGGCTCCGACGAGGAGTACGACGAGCTCATCTCCACGATGCCGCTCGACCGTCTCGTTCAGTCCATACCGGACGCGCCGTCCCACGTCGCCGAGGCGACCTCGAAGCTGCATCACTCCGGCAGCGCGATCGTCGGAGTTGGCGTCAACCAGCCGGCGCCGACCACGAAGTGCTGGATGTATTTCCCCGAGGAGAACTGCCCCTTCTACCGCGTCACCTATCTTTCGAACTACTCGCCGGAGGTGGTCCCGGACTCGTCCCGCCAGTACTCGCTGCTGGCCGAGGTTTCGCGCTCACCGTACAAGCCGGTCGACCTGGAGACGGTGGTCGACGAAGTGCTTCATGGTTTCGTCAACACGAAGCTCTTATCGCCGGCCGATCGCAAGGACGTGGTCGACACCCATCTCCTCACCCGCGAATACACCTATCCGATCCCGACGATCGAGCGGGACGACGCGCTTTCGGTCATTCAGCCATGGCTCGAGTCGCGGGACATCTACTCGCGTGGCCGCTTCGGGGCCTGGAAGTATGAAATCGGCAACATGGACCACTCCGTCCAGATGGGCGCCGAGGTCGCCGACCGGCTCGTTCGCGGACGGCCGGAGCTCTGCTGGAAAGACGAAATCCTGCCCAAGAAGGACCAGCACCTCGGGTTGAATCCGATGCCTTCTCCCGCTCGCCTCGGCAGAGCGCCGGAGACGGCACCGGCGGGCGTCTGAAGGGGACACCCGGCCTTCCTTGCCGTGCGTCCGATCGGCGACCGGAAGCGGACAGGGATTGACTTCTTCTGCTCCAGCTCCCGCCGTTCCACCTGGCGGCTGAGCCGGCCACTTCCGTCTCCTCGCATCCGGGAGAGGGTTCGGTGGCGGGTCGCGTCTCCAATCTTCGGGCGGCAAACAGGAGTGGACCCGTTACACTGTTTTGAGATGCGCTCGGCGCGTAACGCGTGGCTCGGAGATCCCTCGGCGGCAGCGGCGCAGCCTTCCCTTTTTCCGGAGCTTCCGCCGGTCACGCGCATCCAGGCGGCGATCCGAATGACGGAGTCAAACGTCGCCCGGACGGTGCCCCCCGGAATCGCCGGCGTGTACTTCGTGAAATCGGTGGTGCCGGGAGGCCGCATCTCGGAGCGCGTCGGCCGCGATGACGTCGACCTGCGGCAGCGCCTGCTCCAGCACGCCCGCGACGGCGGAGAAAACGTGCTGTTCGGGTGGATGCGCGCCGAGGATCCGAACGACGCGTACCGGTTGGAGTGCTATCTCTGGCATGCGCAGGGCGGCGCGTGGGCCAGCATCGCCGGCGACACGCATCCCGCGGCGGCGGAGCGGATCCCGTTTCTCGGCTGTCCCGACTGCGAAGAGTAAACCGTCGCCTTCGCTCACTCCGTGACCAACGTTCGCCTGCGGGCGAACGCACCGCCGGGCGGCTCGCCTGTTGGCTCGACCGCCCGGCTGGTCCCTGCGTTCGCTTCGGCTCCCGCCCCGAGAGGCTCCTCCCTCCCTCTGGTCGGGAGACTCCTCTCGGGGCGAGCTTAGCTACCATCGTCGTTGGAGCGCAGCTCTGCCCCTCGGCCGCGCTCGGGGAGAGGGCTGGGTGAGGGAACCGCGGGCAGGCGAGGCGTGCTGACAGGTGGGCGGACCATTCCGCCTGCCTTTTCCCATCCGTCTGAAGGGGCGGTCCGGCTCCCTTAGAGAATCTCCATCTCCCCGTGGTCGTCCGGGTATCCGCAGTCGCACCAGGCCAGCAGGAGTCCCTCCGGGCCGCCGATCTCCAGAATCCGGCATTCGCACTCGAAGCAGATGTCGCCGACGACGTGGCCCGAACGCGTGGTGCGGTCCGGCGTCGGAAAGGAAACCCCTCCGGAAGTCCCGCGGGTCGAGGCGGAGGCTTTGCCGGCTCGCGCCGGCGCCTGGACTGGCACGCGCCTCGACCGATTCGCCGCCGTTTTCATCATCGCCTCCCCTATCCCTTGACGCAGAGGATCTGCTTCAAGCGTGCCACAACTTCGACGAGGTCAGAAGACTCCGCGATCACGTCCTCGATCCGCTTGTAGGAGGCGGGGATCTCGTCGATCACTCCCGCATCCTTCCGGCACTCGACGCCCGCCGTTTGCGCCTCGAGATCTTCCCGCGAGAACCTCCGCTTTGCCTCTCGGCGGGACATCGCGCGTCCCGCTCCGTGCGGGGCGCTCTCGAAGGCCTCGCGATTGCCGAGACCGCGCACCACGAAGGAACTGGAACCCATGGAACCCGGGATGAGACCGAGCTCTCCCTGTCCCGCCCGAATGGCTCCCTTGCGCGTGACGAGGACGGCCTCGCCGAAGTGCACCTCGTCGGCGACGTAGTTGTGATGGCAGTCCACCGACCGTGTGATGCCGAGGTGCGCCACGTCGCCGTCGAGCCCGAGCGCGAAGGCGAGTTGCCGCAGGACCTGGTCCATCATGATTTCGCGGTTCTGACGGGCGTAGTCCTGACACCAGTCGAGATCCTCGCGGTACTCGACGAACTCCCGGGTGCCCGACAGAAAGTACGCCAGATCGGGATCGGGCAGGCTCTCGGAGAGCCTCTTCATCCCGCCTTTGGCGCGCCCGATGTGCGTCTCGGCCACGGTCTTTCCCACATTGCGGCTCCCCGAATGGAGCAGCACCCAGATCTTTCCATCGTCGCCATCGACACAGATCTCGATGAAGTGATTGCCGCCGCCGAGCGTGCCGAGCTGGTGGAGCGCCCGGCCGGCCAGCGGCTCCGTGCCCGCGTGGGGACGGCCTCGAGCCGCCATCCACTTCGAAGCATCCTCGAGAGGCGCCCGGCGGCTCTCGCGCCCCACCGGAATCTCCCGTTCGATCGAGGCGCGCAGCTTCTTTACGGCCGCCGCGCTCAACGTCTCCGCCGGGAACGAAGTCTTCCGCGCCGCCATCCCGCAGCCGATGTCGACACCGACGGCGGCCGGGCAGAGGGCGCCTTTCATCGCGAGGACGCTCCCGACGGTCGCCCCCTTTCCCAGGTGGACGTCGGGCATCGCCGCGACGTGCCGGAAGACGAACGGGAGAGCCGCCGTGTTCCTCAGTTGCGCCATCGCCTCCGGCTCGACCCGGTCCGTCCAGATCTTCACGGGAACCCGCGCGTTTAAGACGGTCTTTATGGGCATTACAAGAAGGACTCGCGAAGGCCCGCGGGGCGCGACCGCACACCGAACGCCGGTGAGACGGCTATGGCGCCGCGGCGCGCGACATCTTTTCGATGCGCGACCACTGTTTGTCCGTGACCGGCATCACGGAGAGACGGGAGATCCGGACCAGGGCGAAATCCTGAAAGAAGTCGTCCGCCTTCACCTCGGAGAGCTTGACGGCGCGCGGCATTTTCCCGACGGGCACGACCTCGACGGCCGCGAGCTTGCCGGCCGGATCCGAGGGATCGTCGAAGGCATCCCCGGCGGCCCGGGCCACGCCGACGATCGCCTTCTCGGATCCCGTGTGGTAGAAAAAAATGCGATCGCCATTTTTCACGGAGCGCAGGTGCTTCTGCGCGACGGGATTCCGAACGCCGGACCAGACGGTGCGCCGGTCTCGCGCCAGGTCGTCCCACGAGTAATGCGTGGGCTCTTCTTTGAACAGCCAGTTCACGCTCCGCTCCCCGCGGAGGCAGGCTTCTGGACGCGGGGCGCCGTCGCGGGCCCCGCGCAGGGCATCGAAACCGCGACGGGGGGCCGGATTCCCGAGAAGACCGATCTCATGGAGACCCGGGATTTTATCCCCGAATCCAATAGACTCTCCGGCTCAGACACCCACAACCTTCATCGAAAGCAGGAGGACACATGCATCGTCGCCAATGGATCGCCTTCTCCGCCGCCCTGATCGGAAGCGCCAGCCTCGCCCTCGCGCAGACCACCTCGACGAGCACGACCACGACGTCCACGAGCACCTCCGGCATGGCCAGCACCGCCCCGGCGGCCGCCCGCCGCCGGCTGAGTCCCGCCGGAACCGCGGCCACCCAGGTGGGCGGAAGCTGGAGCGCGCCGGACAAGGATGGCGAGCAGCGGTACCAGGGCGGCAAGTGGATCGAGGTGACGTACAGCCGGCCGATCCTCCGCGGGCGCGCCGACGTTTTCGGAAAGAGCGCCGACTACGGAAAGAAAGTTCTCGGCGGAGCCCCTGTATGGCGGGCGGGCGCGGACCAGACCACGAAGCTGAAGACGGAGGTCCCCCTGGAGATCGGCGGCAAGCGGGTCGCCCCCGGAGAGTACGACCTGTTCGTGGATCTGAAAGAGGGCGCCTGGACGCTGATCGTCTCGACCCAGCCGACGCAGGAAAGGTACGACGCGGCCGAGAAGACGAAGATCTGGGGCTCCTACGGCTACGACACCAAGTTCGATGTGGCGCGTGTTCCGATGACGATGATGAAGCCGGCGGTTTCGATCGACCAGTTCACGATCGGCTTCGTCGACATGAGCGACCGCGCCGGCAAGCTCGCCATGGCGTGGGATCACCAGGCCGCGGTGGTGCCTTTCACCGTCGGGCAGTAAACAGGGTCAGTCCTTTCGGAAAAATCAAAACGCGGCCGCCCGGCCGCGTTTTTTTTATCGCTATGACCGCTGGGGGGGTACGAGCGCTGCGAGGTCAGGGACCGGGAATTCGCCGGGGCACGCGTCGATCGCGGCGGATGATTCTCCCGACCGCCGGGCAGCGGTTCAGACCGTCACCGCCTTGCGGGGCGCGAAGGGGACGCGCCCGGAAGAAGATGGAAAAGCCCCGCCTCGTGGCGGGGCTTTTCCAGACCCGGAAGACTTTCTTAGTTGTAGGCGACCCAGTAGTAGTTTTTGCTGCCGTCACCCCTGACCTGCGCGCTGCCCGCCGATTGCGTGTGGACCGTCAGGGGCGTGACGACGGTCACGTTTCCCGTGTACATGATGATAATGACGCTCGTGGCGGTCAGGGCCGCGTTGCTGATCGAGCCCACCCCGCCGGCATTCAAGACGCCCGATCCCTTCGCAGCGTAGCCCGGCGCACCCGTGGCCCCGGTCGCGCCCGTCGCACCTGTCGGCCCCGCAGGACCCTGCGGTCCGAAGGGGCCCGTGGCACCCGTGGCGCCCGTCGCACCCGCCGGACCGATCGGACCCGTCGCCCCCGTCGTTCCTGTGGCTCCTGTTGCACCCGTGGCTCCGGTCGCGCCAACCGGACCGGCAGGACCCGCCGCCCCCGTCGTGCCTGTGGCTCCTGTTGCACCCGTGGCTCCGGTCGCGCCAACCGGACCGGCAGGACCCGCCGCCCCCGTCGTGCCCGTCGCCCCCGTCGCGCCTGTGGCTCCGGTCGCGCCAATCGGACCGGCAGGACCCGCCGCCCCGTTCGCTCCCGCCGGACCGATCGGACCCGTCGCTCCTGTCGTGCCCGTCGCCCCGGTCGCGCCAATCGGACCAGCAGGACCCGCCGCCCCGTTCGCTCCCGCCGGGCCGATCGGACCCGTCGCTCCCGTCGTGCCCGTCGCCCCGGTCGCGCCAATCGGACCAGCAGGACCCGCCGCCCCGTTCGCTCCCGCCGGACCGATCGGACCCGTCGCTCCCGTCG
>JBBSGZ010000166.1:0-7197 GCA_038253555.1 Thermoanaerobaculia bacterium | reverse complement strand
CCCCCCCCCCCGCGCCCGCCGCCCCCCCGGGCAGCCACGGCGACGTTTATGATGTGCCATGCACATTGATCGCGAGGGGCAGAGCTTCGACGTGCGGGAGCTCGGCGCCGGTCCGACCCTGATTCCACGGGTACCCGCTCGACGGGGGGATGTGGTCGGGCGTTGCGCGGATCCTGTCGAGCGAGTTCCGCGTCCTGAAACCGGACCTGCCCGGGCGTCCCGAAAACCCCCTCCCGGCCGCCGGCACGATCTCGCGCTCCGTCGAGTTCCTCGCGGCGCTCGTTTCCGCGTCTCCTCAGCCCGTCGGAATCGCCGGATTCTCCATGGGGGGTTATGCCGTGCTCGGTTTGCTCCGGGACCACCCCGCCGGGATCGGCGCGGTCGCGCTCATCGACACACGCGCGTCCGCGGACGACGAAGTGGGGCGGGCGAAGCGGGAAGAGGCCATCGCCTCGCTTCAGGCGGGAGGTCCCGCGGCCGTCGCGGACGCGATGATCCCGAAGCTCCTGTCCGCGGAAGCGAGAAGCCGGGCGGACGTGGTGGAACGCGTGCGGCGCACCATCCTCCGGCAGAGCAGCGCAACTCTCCAGTCGGATCTGGAGGCGATGCGGGACCGTCCCGACCAGACTTCGTTTCTGGCGCAGATCGCGGTTCCAACACTCGTCATGGCGGGAGAGCACGACCAGGTAACCTCGTCCGAGGACGCGCGGCGGATGACCGACGCGATTCCTGAAGCCCGGTTCGTCGAGATCCCTGGAGCCGGGCACGCGACGCCGATCGAGAGACCCCGCGGCGTGGCCGCGGCGCTGGCGGCCTTTTTTCGTTCGACGCTTTCGGCCCCTCCCGCTTCCGACGGGTAGACTCCCGCCGATGAGGTTCTTCCGAAAAGAGGCCGTTCCCTCCCCCTCGGCGCCCACCCGGTTGCACGTCGGGTGCGGCAGCGAAGCGATCCCCGGCTGGGTAAACATCGACAGCCGCCCCCTCCCGGGCGTCGACCGGGTCCTGGATGTCACCTCCGGACTTCCCTTCGAAGACGTCGCGGCCATTTACGCGGAGCACTTTCTCGAACATCTCTCCCTCGAGAGCGGGCTCGCCTTTCTCGCGGAGTGCCGCCGCGCGCTCGGCGACGGCGGCATTCTGCGACTCTCGACTCCCAACCTCGACTGGGTCTACCTGACTCACTACCGGGTCGGGCAATGGAAAGACGACGGAGAGAGTCTGCGCGACTGCCTCCAGTTGAATCGCGCGTTCCACGGCTGGGGTCACCAGTTTCTCTACAACTCCCAGTCGCTGACGGCCGTCCTGCGCGCGAGCGGATTTGGCTCCGTGAAATTTCAGCGTTACGGGCAGAGCGATCTCGCCGAGCTCCGGGGGCTCGAGCGCCACGAGACGTGGGAGGACACACCCGATCTTCCGCACGTCATTATCGCGGAGGCGTTCGGCCGCGGCGCCCCTCGGCCGCTGCCGGAAGAACACCTGGGACCGTTTCGGGAAGCCCTCGCGATCCGCTGACGGGCCTTCTCCTGTCGCACCCGGCTTCGCTCCTCCTTCTCTTCGGGGTACTCGCGGGCGCCGTGCTTTTCGGAGCCCGGGCCCTCGGGCGTCCCTTCAACGCCGCCGAAGCGGCGCTCCTCGTCCTTCTCCCGATCGCTCTTCTCTTCCCCGGTTTCGTCAGCCGCCGGACAATCCTGCCCGTCGATCACGCCATGCTCCTCCCCCCCTGGAGCCACGTCAAAACGGCCGTCCGCTACAACGCGAACTTAAACGATGCGGTCACCCAGATGGCTCCGTGGGCGAAGGCGGTGCGGATGGCGTGGAAGGAAGGATCGCTGCCGTGGCGCAACCGCTGGAACGGATCGGGGATGCCCCTCGCCGCCAACGGACAATCCGCTCCGTTCTCCCCCTTTTCGATCCTGATGCTGCCCCTCGCGCTCTCGGCGGCCTTCACCCTCGCGGTCGCGGTAAAAATCCTTCTGGCGCTTTCCGGCACGATGCTGTGGCTGCGGGAGCTCGCGGTCTCGCGCGGCGCGGCGGCGTTCGGCGCCATCCTGTTTGCCCTCTCCCTGACGATGGCGCCCTGGCTCCTCTTTCCGCACACCTCGGTGGTCTGCCTCTGGCCCTGGGCGGCGCTCGGGATCGAGCTGCTGCGGGACCCTGCCCTGCGCGGCCGGGGTCGAGTGCTGCTCACGTCGGTTTTTTTCGTCTGGCCCCTCTGCGGGCACCCCGAGAGCCTCGTGCTCGGCGCGATGTTCCTCGCGCTCTGGCTGGCCGCCCGGGCCGCCTCCGGCGCGCTTCCGGAGCCGATCCGCCTTGCTCGCGAAATGGGCGTGTGCGCGATCGCCGCGCTCGGACTCTCCGCCTTCCTGCTCCTTCCGCAAGCCCTCGCGATCGGCGCCTCCAACCGCATCCGCGTGGCCGACGCGTTCTGGAAGGGCATGCCGTTCTCCCGGTGGCCGCACGGCGCCCGATGGCCGGCGGTCTTCGTGACGTCCCTCTTTCCGCGCGCGTTCGGGGACGAGATCTCGTCGCGCATGATTTCTGGAACGCCCGGGAACTTTCCCGAGATGACGCTCGGCCATTTTGGTCTCGCGGGAATGGCCGTCGCTTTGCTGATCCTCCGGCCCGGAAGCCGGCGGCGGCCGGAAGCGCTCGCCTTTCTCCTGCCGGCCGGCCTCGGCCTGGCGGTCGCCGGCGCGGTCTGGCCTTTTTTCGAGGTATTCCTTCACCTGCCCGGAGTGCGGTTCATGCTCCCCACGCGGTATCTCTCCTGGCTCGCCTTCGGGGGGGCGGGGCTCGCCGCGTTCGAGGTGGACAGGCTCCGGCGTGATCTCCCCACCCGGCGCGGCGCCGCGCTCGCACTCCTGCCGATCTCCGGCGCGCTCGCGGCGGCGGCCGTTCTCGTGGATCGCCATCTGGCGCCTCTCCACGCCGCCGCCGGCGGACACGACTCGCAGAAGGAAGCGATTCTTCTGTCTCTCGCGGCGCTCGGCGCCATCGCCGCCGCGGGCGTCGCCGCGACCCTGAGCCGGCCGATCGCCCGGCGTGTTCCCTTTCTGCTCGCGGCGATCGCGGTTCTCGAGCTCGGCGCTCAGGACACGCGTCTCTACCGCTTCGGCCCGCCCGGAGATCTCTTTCCCGAAACGCCGCTGGTTCGTTTCTTGAAGTCGCGCCCCCCGCCCTTTCGCGTTGGCGGCGAGGGCGCCGTGCTGTTCCCCAACTCGAACGTGTTCGCGGGCGTGGAAGACATCCGGACCCACGACCCCGTCGAACGCCGCGACTACGTGGATTTTCTGGACCAGGCGGGCGGCTACCCTCCGGCCGACTATTTCAAGCGGCTGTCGAACTGGAACGCTCCCGCACTCGACCTTTTGAACCTTCGTTACTTGGGTGCCGAGATCGGCGAGCCCCCTCCCGGGCCGAAGTGGCGGCCCGCGTACTCGGGCCCGGACGGCGTATTGTTCGAAAACGCCCAGGCGCTCCCGCGGGTGTTCGGCGCGGACCGCATCCCTCCCTCGTCCCGCGGCGCGCCGGACCGGTTCACGGTGTCGGATTACCGAGAGGAGACGAATGCCATCTTTTTCCGCTCGCTTGCGGCGGCCACGGCTCCGGCCGTGATCAGCATCGTCGACGACGGGGGCTGGTCGGCCCGGGACGAAACCGGGAGGGAGCTTCTCGTTTCGCGGGCGGCGGGCCTGCTGGTGGGGCTCGAGCTGCCGGCGGGCGACCACGCGATCCGCCTGCGCTACCGCCCCCCCGGGTTTCTCATCGGTTCGATGCTCTCGTTCGGGACCCTGATGGCTCTGGCAGGCAGCGTCTTCCTCAGAAGGCGGCGACGTCGGCAATACTCGCCAGAGACTGGCTCGGATTGAAGTACGTCTTCACCGCGCCGGTCGCGGTATCGGTCACCGTGAGCGTGTACTCGACGTCGGAGAGAGCCCCCGAAAAGAACCAGTATTTCCCGTTCACCGCGCGCCCGTCGACCAGCTTGACGAGGAGCTCGACGTTGTTCGCGGAGAAGAACCAGAAATAACCCGCGTCGGAGGTCAGCGCGGCCGCCTGCCCGACACCGCCGCTCGTCAGCGCCGGAGCCCGCCAGGCGACCTGCACGCGGAAGCGCCCGCCGTTCAAGCACAGCGTGGCCGCGTCGGGGGCGCAGACGCCGGGAGCCCCGACGCCGGCTTCGCGAAGAGCCGCCGCGGCATCCACCCGCGGCGTCATCCGTCCGTTTTTACCGTCGAGGATCGGGCGCCCCGATTCGGAGAGGATCGTCTCGACCGTCGCCGGATCGAACGAGGGCCGCGCCGCAAAGAGCAGGGCTGCCACGCCGGCCGCATGAGGAGAGGCCTGCGAGGTCCCCACATAGGTGGATCGCCCGCCACCGATGCCCGTCGAGGTGATAGCGGCGCCGGGGGCGAGCAGCCGAAGGCCCGGACCGGAATTGGAGAAGCAGGCCACCTTGTCGGGCAAACTGACATCCAGGCAGCCGAACGAGGAAAGCGTTCCGAAGTTTGCGTCGTACGTGGCGCCCACCGCAACCGCCGCCGTGGCGCAAGCGGGGGCCGTCAAGCGCGAGGGGGAGCGGTCGTTCCCCGAGGACGCGAACACGACCACTCCCCGGGCCCGCAGCGCGGCAACCGCCTCCGCGAGCGCCGTCGCCGAAGCAGACGCCTGTTCGCACGGCGCGTCGTAGAGAGCAAACGTGCCGAGGCTCATGTTGACGACCCGGACGTCGGGCCGGTTCTGGTTCAGCCAGTCGAGCGCCGAGACCACCTGAGAGGCGCCCGCGAAAACGTTGTTCCGGTCGAGAACTTTCACCGCCACGATCCGGGCGTTCGGGGCCACGCCCACGGGAGCGATCCGGCCGCCCGACGTGACGATCCCCGCGACGTTGGTTCCATGGCCGTTGTCGTCCTCCGCGCTCGCGGGCCCCGCCTGTTCCGACTGCCCGTCGGGACAGCATCCCGTTCCATCGGCATTGCGGCAAAAACACTGCTGGCCCGCGATATCGTCCGCCAGGTCCGCGTGGTTGGCGGTCACTCCGGTATCCAGGACGGCGACGGTGACTCCCCGGCCCGTGACGCCCTGCGCGTGAACGGCGTCCGCGCCGATCAGCGGGACGCTTTCGGCGAGGTGGCCATGCCCCGGCTCATCGAGGTCGATCCGCAGCACGTCCGGGTCCTTCCGCAGGCGCTCGAGGCCTCGCGCGGTCAGGACACCCGCGGCGGCCGAGACGGACTTCCAGTCGGAGGTCGCCTGAAAATCCTGGGGCGGGAGGCGGGCCAGCGACCGCCGCCGAGCGGCCGATTCCGGAGACGTCCCGGTCTCCGGAGCCCCTTTTCGGAAGACGATCACGACGCGCGCGCGCCCCTCGGCGCGGATCGCCGCCTCTGTCGCGGACCCGACGAGGGCCGTCTCGCCGCGCGCCGCAAGCGCCAGGCCGTCGAAGACGGAGGCGAGGGCTCCGAAGAGGAAAATCGAACAGAGGCGCGGCCTCCACAGGGCGGCCCGCGATTGCGCGCGATTCCCCTTTTCAGCCCCGCCGGTGTCGTCTCCCCGCGCGCGCACGCGGGCGATCGTAGCGCGGACTCCGGCGCTCTCGATGGAGCCTTCCGCGGCGGCCGACGGAAAGGGATAATGCGCCCTTCCGATGGAAACCGCTTCCCGCTGGAATGACGGGGCTTTCACGAGCCATCTCGAGCGCCTCGTCTGGACGGCCTCCCCGGTCGTGCGGCGGTATCTGCACCGGCTCGTTTCCGGGGACCCGAACTGCGACTGGCTGACCTTCGTCGAGTCCAGGCACCTGCCCGACCGGGTCGACCGTGCGCTGGTCCTGGGATGCGGGTCCGGATGGCTCGAACGGGCGCTCTATGAGCGGGGAAGATTCGGCCGGATCCTGGCGTGCGACGTGGCCCCGGCGACCGTCAAGAGGGCAAGGCGCGAGGCCGAAAAAATGGGGATCTCCAACATCGAATACCGGGTCCTCGACCTCGAGCACGCGCCGCTCGGCGGACCCTACGATGCGATTATCGCCAACGACGTCCTTCACCACATCACGGATCTCGAGGGCGTGTACGGGAGGATCCACGAAGCTCTGGCGCCCGGAGGGAAGTTCCTCTTCAACGAATACGTGGGTCCCAACCGGTTTCAGTACTCGGAAGAGCGCATGCACCTCATCAACCGGTATTTCCGGCTTCTGGGGGACGAGCTCCGGCGCGACTACACCGGGGAGACGCTGTGGCGCCGCGAGCGCCTTTCACCGGCCCGCGTGATTGCGGACGATCCGACGGAAGCCGTTCGAAGCGAAGACGTGCTCCCGGTGGCGCGCCGGGTTTTCCGCGTCGAACGCGAATACCCCTACGGCGGAGGCCTCCTGAACCCCCTTCTTTTTGGAGTCATTCCGAACTTCCGGGACGATGTCCCGGCGCACGTGGCCCTGCTCGAGGCGCTCTGTGAGGCGGAAGAGCGTCTCTCGAAAACCGGCGCGATTGAACCCGATTTTCAGGTTTTCGTGGGAACACGAGGGGGCGGGTAGAGTCGAGCCGAGGCGAGGTCCGCAGTCAAGGGACACCAGGCGGGCCCTCACTCCCCTTGAGAAAGGTGACGTAATCAGCCGCAGGATGAGTGCGCTGCGCTTGCCTGGGGGGCCCCTCACCCCAACCCTCTCCCCGAACGCGGGTCGAGGGAGGTGGCGTGCTCACCACAGCCGCGATTACGCTCGCCCCGGGAGGAGTCTCCCGACCGAAGGGAGGGAGGAGCCTCCCGGTGCGGGAGCGTAAGCGAGCGCAGCGAGCGGGAGCGACGGAGGAGGCGCCTCCCGGTGCGGGAGCGCGGGCGACCGCCGCGAGCCGAAGCGACGGTTTACTCCAGTCGCCTCTGAAAGGTGTTGCAACGCCCCGGGTCTCCGCTCTCGAGTCCGCGGCGCAACCAGGTGGTCCGTTCTTCCGAGCTTCCGTGCGTGAAGCTCTCGGGCGAGACAGTCCCTTCCGAGCGCCGCTGCAGCCGATCGTCACCGATCGCGCCGGCGGCGCGGAGTCCCTGCTCGAAATCGCCCGGGTCAATCAGTTGTCGGTCCTGGTTGGCGTGATTGCCCCAGACGCCGGCGAAGCAGTCGGCCTGGAGCTCGATCTTCACCGAGTTGGAGCCTTCTCCCCGGCCCCGGCCGCCGCCCATTTCTTCGAAAACGCCGAGCTCGTTCTG
>JBBSGZ010000165.1:0-7392 GCA_038253555.1 Thermoanaerobaculia bacterium | reverse complement strand
GGCGTGCCGCCCATGGTCGGCACGACCCAGGAGTCTTCTTTCTTGCCGTCCGGAGAACTGATCTTCATCCACACATGCGCGTCATCGCCGGAGAAGCCGACGTTGCGGACTCGATCGAGGTAGAGGTCGGGAAACCGGCCCCTGGAGAGATTCAGGAACTCGTCGCCGCCCACCTGAGTCACCCAGGCGTCGAAGGGACCGTCGCGGTCGGAGAGGAATGTCACGAACTTGCCATCGGAGGAGATGTCCGCGTCGACCTCGGAGCCTTCCCAGTCCGTCAGACGCGTGAAACGAGCGGCCCTGAGCGGGTTCTGCCAGAAGTAGTCGATGCGCCGCAGGTGCCAGGCGACCGCTCCGGCGGTGATCAGGATTCCCGCGGCGATCACCGCCGGGATCCACCAGCGCCGCCGGCGCATCGACGCAACCGCCGTCGGAACGGCTTCGACCGCGCTCGTCGCCTCAGAAAGATGATCTCGAATCGTTGCAAGATCACTTGCCAGGTCCTGCGTCGACGCGAAGCGCTTCCGCGCCTCCTTTGCCAGGCACCGCTCGATGATCCAGCGGAGGGGCGCCGGCAGTCTCAGATTCAGCGCGGCGATCGGTTCGGGTTCCTCCCGGATAATGGCGGTCAGGGTTTCAGCAGCTGAACCGCGAACGAACGCGCGCTGGCCCGTTGCCATCTCGTAGAGAAGCGATCCGAACGAGAACTGGTCCGACCGGTAGTCGATCGATGCACCCGCCGCCTGCTCGGGTGACATGTAACCCACGGTCCCTACGACGAACCCGGCTTCCGTCATTGCGGTCATGGTCGCGTCGGAGACCGGAGCGCCTCCATCCAAAGGCTTCCGTTTCGCCAGGCCGAAGTCGAGAATCTTCGCGAAGCCGTCCTTCGAGACCATGATGTTTTCGGGCTTCAAGTCCCGGTGGACGATCCCCGCCTCGTGCGCTTGCGCCAGGCCTGTCGAGATCTGGCAGGAGAGGTCGAGGAGATTCCTCGAGGAAAGTGGGCCCGCGGCAAGAGTCTCGCGCAGCGTCTTGCCCTCGATCAGCTCCATGGCGATGTATGAGAGTGTGCCGGCTGCGCCGACCTCGTAAACCGTAACGATGTTCGGGTGATTCAGGGCAGACGCCGCGCGGGCTTCCTTCTCGAAGCGCCGAACCCGGTCTGGATCCGAGGCGAACGCCTCCGGCAGGATCTTCAAGGCCACGTCCCGACCGAGCCGCGAGTCCCGCGCCCGATAGACCTCGCCCATACCGCCCGCGCCGAGGCGCGCTCGAATCTCGTAAGGGCCGAGCCGGGAGCCCGTCAAATCACGGTTCGCCGCCGGGTCGTGTGGTCCGCTCACTGGGAGCTTCGCACCGACTGCGTCGAGACGCCTCCAGCGTAACGCCGGACGGTCATCTCCACGGTTCCGATGCGCAGCCGGTCGCCGTCGGCGAGGGGACGCGGCTTCGTGACCGCCTCACCCTTCAAGAATGTTCCATTCTTGCTTCCGAGGTCCTCAAGCGTCGCCCTGTCTCCCGACACCACGATGCGCGCATGGCGGCGTGACACGCTGTATACGTCGATCCACGCGGCGCCATCGCGATCCCTCCCCAGGATGTTCTCCCCTTCCTGAAGCGCGATCTCACGGTCGGACCAGAGCAGCTTGAACACCGTGTCCTGCCCCGCCGCGCGGTTCAAGGGATTGGCCTCCGCGCAGAAGGAATAGCCGAAGCGGTGGACTGTTCGAATGAACCTCGGGACTTTCCCGCGGTCATCCAGCGCCTGCCGGAGGTCCGACACGAGGCGCGCGGCGCTTCGCTCCGTGACGTACGTTTTCGGCCAGAGAGCTTCCTGCAGCTCCTGCTTCGACAGAGCCCGCGGGCGCGCGGCGATCAAAAGCTCGAGAAGCCTGAGCGCCCTCGGCTCCACATGCACGGGCTTACCCGCAAGAAGCAGCTCGCGCGCGTCGAAGTCGGCAACGCAGTCTCCGAAACAAACACGCATCGCGTTCCTCCAAACAAACCCGGAACGCTTCCGGAACGAGACCTGGAGACTCTCCAGGTCTCGGATACTACTGTTAGTCCCGGTTTCTGACCAGCGTGGCCGCCGGAATGGAGAGGGACATGAGAGTCAAGTTGATGAAGCTGGCCGGAGTCCTCGGAGCCGTGCTCACCCTGTTTCACCAAAAGGTCAGCATGGCCCTTCTTATGGCGTTTCTGCTGCTTGTCCACCGAACGACGGGCGCCCAGGTCGTCACGACTCCCGCGGGTTCGGGAGCCCCTGGCAGTGTGGATGGAAAGGGCGCGGAGGCGTCCTTCTCTTACCCCCTGAGACTCTCGATCGGCCCGGCGGGGAATGTCTACGTGGCGGACACGAACAGGCTGACGTTCCGAGAGATCACATCCTACGGCCTCGTGACGACCCTGGCGGGGGACGGGCATCCGGGATACGACCAAGGGGTCGGAACGCAGGCCAGATTCTTCGGACCGCTGGGCGTGGCCGCCGACGTGTCCGGAAACCCTTGGGTCGCGGACGCGGACGACGGCTACTCGGAGCGTGCCGTCCGAAACGAAAGTGTCAGGCTAAAGACGCTCATGGTGTTCGTTATTGGAAAAGGGCCTGAGACCGCTCTTCAGGCTCCAGCTTCACCGCCTCGACAGCCTCGGCGAGGGCCAACGCGGCCTTGCCATCGTGCGGAAGGAGGTTTCATGAAGGTCTTGCTTGCTCAGTCGCATTCGGACAAACGCTTCGCTTCTTCGCCTCAACTGAGCATCCAAGTCACTGCCACGACTGGCTCGCGTTATGGAATTTGGGAGCTTCGGTGACTGTCCCCCATTGTCCCCCATTTAACTTAAGGAGATCCATGAAGACCAACCTTTGGAGAACACGTTTGGCGATCGCCGTCAGCCTTGGTGCCCTTCTCTTTGGGATCACTGCATATGCAGCGGTTAGCGACTTGATCGCAGCTGGCACCATCGCCTATTCCGAATTGTTCGGTGGTCCCGCTACAGTGACCATGCGGCGCCTCACGATAGCGCCCGGGGAAGTGCTCGCCTGGCACTATCACCCCGGGCGTAATTACAACGTCATCAAGCGCGGTACGCTGACCGTGGAGGATGGATGTGGCCAGGAAGATGTCTACACGGCAGGGCAGGCTTTCGAGGATGTAGATGGCCGTGTCCATAGAGCGAAGAATCTAGGCAGGGAGGAAGTCGAAGTGTACAACACGTTCATTGTTCCGGAGGGCCAGCCGACGACAGTGAATATCCCGAATAATGAGCGCCTATGTGGTCCGCCAAGTACTGCCACTGAGTGCAAGAACGACGGCTGGGTGAGCTTTACCTACCCGCGCCGCTTCATAAATCAGGGCGACTGCATGCAGTACGTGAAAACCGGAAAATGACGGTCGTGGTCAAGCGCGGACTCGGTCATGAGAAGGTTCGAATCGCGCCTGCGTGCTGGGCGGGAGCATAGTTACTGCGTATTTCGGGTAAGTCTCGCTTCATAACTGGGGACAGTCACCGAAGCTTCCAGACTGGCCGGAATGCTCGTCGCAGAACATAGGTCCTCCGGAAGACGGATAAGACTTATGCGAGTGAGGGAACGCCCCTCAGCCCGGCCCTCTCCCGCCGGGAGAGGGAGCAGATCGCGGCTCAGAGCATTTCTGCCCATCTCGACCATCCGCTCGCAGCGTGAGGGTCTCCCGAGCGTCACGAAGGGAGGAGCCTCGCGCTGCGGGAGGCGGAGCGAAGCGAAGCCGACGTGCGCGCTGCGGGAGGCGCAGCGCCAGCGGAGCCGGCGTATCAGCGCAGCCCGGTGGCCAGGTAGAGGTCGTCGAGCCGGCGGCGGTACGAGTACACGTAGGACGCTTCGTCCGGCGCGATCTGGATCGGACCCACCTGCTCGACGCCGGACGGGTCCGGAGGCCGGATCTCCTTCCACAGCGTGCGGCGGCCCGTCTTCACGTCGACCTTCTCGACGCGCAGCGGAGGGGCGGACGGGCGGTAGACGAAGATCGAATTGCCGTCGGGCGTCCATCGCATCGTGATGTCGACAGGCTCGAGCCCGGGAACGGCGTGAGGTTCCCCCGGTTCGACCGGGTAGATGTCGATCTTCTGGTCCGTTCCCGTCGCAACGATCGACTTGCCGTCCGGCGAGATGACGTCGAAGCGAATGGTGACTCCGTCGGGAGTGATGGCGCGCGGCTTCCCGTCCGGGATGTCCTGCACGAAGAGGCGGGAGCCGTGGCCCGGCTCGTTGCCCGAGAAGAGAATCCGCCGTCCGTCCGGAAACCAGGTCGCCGCGCCGGCGAGGATGTCGCTCTTCGGAAGCAGTTTCGGCTCTCCGGCTCCGGTCGGCAGGAGCACGATCTGGGACCTCTGTTGTCCGTCCCGCCGGATCGAGAGAATCCACCGTCCATCCGGCGAGAAGCCCCACGCGCCGCCCTCCCCGATCCGGACGGCGGCGGACCCGTCGAGCTTGCGGAGATAGATGCCCTGCGGTTCGATGTTCTGTTCTTCGAAAAGAACGGCCTTGCCGTCGGAGGCGATGCCCTTGGGAAAGGACCAGTTGAGCCACGTGAGGTTCCGCTCGCCCCTGTCACCCGCGGAAAAGCCCACGATCTCCCGCCGGGAGGTGTTCACGGCGCAGAGAACGCGTCCGTCGCGGGCGATGTCCTGAATGTATCCACCGGGGGCGCTCCAGGTGGTCCGCGTCTTGCCCGAGAGAGAGGTCGCCGAGACGCTGTCGCGTCCGCTCGACCAGACTTCGTCCCCTCGCGGCGACCAGGCGATCCCGTTGAGGGCGGAGGGGCCGGTCATCCGGACCTTTCCGTCCGTGTCGACGACCTTCACGATGCCGTTATTGTCTCCGCGCAACGGGTGGTCGATGAAGGCCACGAAACGCCCGTCGGGCGAGACGCGGACGTCGCTCAACCAGCCGGGCGCGTCGTACAGCACTTTTCCGATCGGGTAGTCGAGCCGGTTGCGGTTTCCCACGTGGCGCGCCACCGCGAGGCTCTTTCCATCGGGCGACCAGTCGGCGTCCTCCACGTTTTCGAGGACCTCGCGCGGCGCGCCGCCGTCCAGGGGAACCCGCGCCAGCGTCCCGGCCGTTTCGAAACCGAACAGGAAGTGGCGGTTGAGAGCGACCGCCAGCTCGCCGCTGGAGGAGATGGCCAGAAGGTTCGCCCCGGCGAGCCCGAGCGAACGCGACTCCGAGCTTCCGGAACGCGTCGTGAAGAGGTCGAGGGGAAGACCTTCCCAGGCGGCGGCGTACACGATCGTCTGCGCATCGGGTGCGAACCGCGCGGACATGATGGCGCCGCGGTTGTAGGTGAGTCGCGCCAGCTGGACGGGCGGCGTGGGCTTCGCGGTGAGGCCGCGAAGCAGGAATCCCCCCGCGATCCCGGCGGCGAGCGCGGCGATGGCGGGGAGGGCCCATCCCCGCCGGCGCGGCTTCGCGGGCTCCGCCGCCTGGAGCCCGCCCGACGCGGAGGTTTCCGAGAGATGGTCGCGAACGCTCTTGAGATCCCGCCAGAGGTCCTTCGTGGAGGCGTATCGTTCCTCCGGGTCCTTGGCGAGCAGGCGCTCGACGATCCACCGCACCGGGGCCGGGGCCTTCGGCGCGAGTTGTCCGAGAGACTCGGGCTCTTCCCGGATGATCGCGACGAGAGTCTCCGCGCCGGTCTTCCTCTCGAACGCGCGCCTGCCTGCCGCCATCTCGTAGAGGATCGCGCCGAGCGTGAACTGGTCGGAACGGAAGTCCACGGTCTGGCCGCTCGCCTGCTCGGGCGACATGTACCCGGCCGTGCCCATCACCGTGCCGGGGGTCGTGGCGGACGCGATCGCCGTCGGCAGCCCGGTCGCGTCCTGCGCGACCGGCTCGATCAATTTCGCCAGGCCGAAGTCGAGGATCTTGACGTAGCCGTCCTTCGAGACCATCAGGTTCTCGGGCTTCAAGTCGCGGTGCACGATGCCGGCGGCGTGCGCCTTGGCGAGCCCCTCGGCGGTCTGCACGGCGATGTCGAGGACCTTCTTCGTCGCGACCGGCTCTCCCGCCGCCATCAGCTCGCGCAGGGTCTTTCCTTCGACGAGCTCCATCGCGATGTACGTCGTCCCGGCGTCTTCGCCGATGTCGTAGACGGTCAGGATGTTGGGGTGATTGAGAGCCGAGGCGGCGCGCGCCTCCTGCTCGAAGCGCTTGCGGCGCTCGGGATCGCTCGCGGCGGCCGGAGGCAGCACCTTGATCGCGACGTCGCGGCCGAGCCGGGAGTCGGTCGCCCGATAGACCTCACCCATCCCGCCGGCCCCGATGGACGCGGTGATGCGGTATTGGGAGAGGTTGCGGCCGATCACCGTGAGTTACCCCGCTGAAATTTCGAAGGCGACGGAGGCGGGGATTCTACAGTCTCGCGAGGCCCCGTTCGCTCCGTCTCCCTCCGGGGCGATTCAGGCAGGACGACATCTGATTCGAGAGCCGGACCCATCGCCGTGACCCCGCCCGGTGAACGGAGAGCTCCTCAAGTCCCTTCGATGCCACGCCTCTTTCTCGCGAGGAATCGGAGCACCAGCGCGTAAGCGGCAATCCCGCTCGGGACCGCGACGACGGCGCCGCCGACTAAGAGCGCGGCCAGATCGCGGACGCCGAGAGTCCGGAACGCCTGGGCAAAGGAGC
Source organism: Thermoanaerobaculia bacterium (assembly GCA_038253555.1). Classification (GTDB taxonomy): domain Bacteria; phylum Acidobacteriota; class Thermoanaerobaculia; order UBA5066; family Gp7-AA6; genus JALYUA01. The sequence continues at coordinate 731 of JBBSGZ010000165.1, read as the reverse complement.
CCCGCGCGAAGGCGCTCCAGTCGATGCCTCCCCCGCCGGCACGATGCCCCACGACCGCCCGGCCGATCGCGTACTCCAGGGTCAGGATCGGGACGACGGTCCACGGGTTCATGACCCAGGTCGCGATAAACACATCGAGCTTCCGGAGCCGCAGAAGGAGGGCGAGGCCGACCGCGATCAGGCTCTGGAGCCCGATGAGCGGAGTCATGCCGATGCCGACTCCCAGCGCGACACCCGCCGCTACTCTCTCAGGAGGCGCGTCCCGGGCGAGCAAGTATCGCTCGACCTCGCGCAGCGACCAGCGCCGGCGGATCGCCGGAGCTTCGGAGTCTTCACGGATCTCCGGCATTGACTCCGCCGATCGCACGCGCCATCCCACAAGAATGTCAGGAAATCGTAGTGATTGCCGCCGCCCGGAGATCCGATGCCCTCGCCGTCCGATGTAGTCTTTCGAGAGACGTGCCTCTGACCGCCGGCTCCCGCCTCGGCCCTTACGAGATCATCGCGCCGCTCGGCGCGGGCGGAATGGGCGAGGTCTACCGGGCGCGGGACACCCGGCTGGGACGCGAGATCGCGGTCAAAGTCGTGGCGAACCGGCTCGCCGGGGATCTGGACCTCAAGGCCCGATTCGAACGGGAAGCGCGGGCGGTCGCGGCGTTGAACCATCCCAACATTCTCGCCATTCACGACATCGGTGAAGAGCAGGGAATCCTGTTCGCCGTCACCGAGCT
>JBBSGZ010000164.1:0-7480 GCA_038253555.1 Thermoanaerobaculia bacterium | reverse complement strand
GCCGCGGAGCTCTCGCAGAAATGAACCCGCCCCTCACCCCAGCCCTCTCCCCGAGCGCGGGCCGAGGCGGCAGAGCTGCGCCTCCACCACGAGAGTGGCTAAGCTCGCCCCGAGAGGAGTCTCCCGACCAGAGGGAGGGAGGAGCCTCTCGGGGCGGGAGCCGCAGCGAACGCAGGGGACGAGGCGAGCGGTCGAGCCCACAGGGCGAGCCGCCCGCCGGCGCGTGAGCGTGTCCCCGGAGTGAGCGGAGGCGACGGTTGGCGACGTTATAGCCTCAAACCGTGCCGTTCTTCGTCAAAGGCCTGATCATCGGGTTCGCGCTCTCGGCGCCGGTCGGACCGATCGCGGCGCTTTGCGTCCAGCGAACGATGAACCAGGGCCGCCTGGCGGGGTTCGTTTCGGGCTTCGGCTCCGCGGCGGCAGACGCGATCTACGGCACCGCAGCCGCCTTCGGAGCGAGCTTCATTTCCGAGTTCCTCGTCGAGCACGGCACATGGATGCAGCGCATCGGCGGCGCGATCCTGGTCGTTCTCGGGATCCGCCTCATGCTGACCCGGCCGAAGGAGCGGGAGAGCAATGCCACCGCACGCGGGCTCGTGGGGCATTTCCTCTCCACGTTTTTCCTCACGCTGACCAACCCCATGGGGTTCCTGGCCTTCGGCGCGATCTTCGCGACCATGGGGCTCGGCGCCGTCAAAGGGCATCCGATTCTCACGCTCGATCTGGTAGCCGGCGTGACGGTGGGCGCAGCGCTCTGGTGGTCCGTCCTCGTCGCGACGACCTACGCCTTCCGCCGTCACTTCACGTACTCGAAGCTCATCTGGGTGAACCGCGGGGCCGGAATCTTCGTCATCGTCGTGGGTTTCCTTTACATGTTCGTCCTGCAGGGCGGCGTCGTCGAGCCAAAGCTCGAGAAGACCCTGAAGCGAATTACGCGATCCGAGAGCCGGCCTTCCGGCACGGCAGCCGTCTAAGTCACCAGCGTCGCAGGTCGGGGGGCGTCGAAGAACGTCGCCGATTTCCCCTCCCTTCGACCGTCCCGTGATCATCCGCCGCGCGAGAGCGCCTGGTCTGCCCGCGGGCTCCCTCACTCGAGCCCTCTCCCCCGGCGCGCGGGGAGAGGGGGGGTGCGCCACAACCATCACAAGCGAACGCAGGCCCCGAAGTGGGCGAAGGCGAGGAGTGCGGAGTATTCTCCCCGGGCGGCCCGTCCCGGGCGGCCGCGAGATCTCACAGGAGGAATCGTGACCTTCTTCCCGCGAAAGAGTTCGTGGAGCGCTTCGTTGCTCGCCCTGGCGGCCGCGACCTTCCTCGGCGCGCAGACTGCGATTCCGCCGCCGCTCGACAAGCCCGTCCCGGGCGTCGACCCCTCGGACATGGACAACGGGGCCGCCGCGTGCCAGAACTTTTTTCAGTACGCCGTAGGCGGCTGGGCCAGGAAGTACCCCATTCCTCCCGAATACCCGGCGTGGGGCACTTTCCAGGAGCTCGCGGAAAAGAACCGCGATGCGCTTCGGAAGATCCTCGAGCGGAGCGCGGGGAACCCGGCGGCCAGGACGGGCTCGGAGGAGCAGAAAATCGGGGACTTTTACACGAGCTGCATGGATGAAAGGGCCATCGAAGCCCAGGGGGTGAAGCCCCTCCAGCCGGAGCTCGACCGGATCGCGAAGATCTCGAATCTCAAGGACCTTCAGACGGAGGTCGCCCGGCTGCACGTCGCGGGCGTCAACGCCCTCTTCCAGTTCGGCTCGGAGCAGGATCGAAAGAAGAGCACCGACGTGATCGCAACGGCCGTCCAGGGCGGGCTCGGTCTTCCGGACCGCGACTACTACACGAAGACAGACGAGTCCTCGAAGAAAATCCGCGAGCAGTATCTCGCGCACCTGACGAAGGTGTTCCGCCTCGCCGGGGACGACTCGGCCCGGGCCGCCTCGGACGCCCGAACGGTGATGACGATCGAAACCCGCCTCGCCGAAGCGTCGATGACCAACGTCGAGCAACGCGATCCGGATGCGACTTACAACCGGATGGAGCCGGCCGCGCTCAAGACCCTGACGCCCAATTTCAGCTGGGCGGCTTACTTCCACGACATCGAGGCGCCTCCCGCTCTGTCCGCGCTGAACGTCCAGCAGCCGAAATTTTTCCAGGCGCTCGACAGGCAGCTCAAGACCGTTCCGATTTCTCAGTGGAAGACGTACCTGCGGTGGAGGCTTCTCGCGACCTCCGCTCCGGCACTCTCGTCGAGCTTCGTCAACGAGGACTTCGACTTCAACCAGCGGATCCTCCAGGGAACGGAGAAAATTCAGCCGCGCTGGAAGCGGTGCGTGCGGGCGACGGACGGGCAGCTCGGATTCGCGCTTGGGAAGATTTACGTCCAGGAGTACTTCCCGCCCGAGGCGAAGGAGCGCGCCGACAGGATGGTGCGCAACCTGATCGCGGCGCTCCGGGACGACCTCGCCACTCTTCCGTGGATGGGGCCGGAGACGCGAAAGGCGGCACTCGCAAAGCTCGACGCATTCCATCCGAAGATCGGTTACCCGGACAAGTGGCGGGACTACTCGCCGCTCCAGATCGACCGGGGACCTTACGTCGTCAACGCCATGCGCGCGACGCGTTTCGAGTGGGCCCGGGACCTCGCGAAAGTCGGGAAACCGGTCGACCGCACGGACTGGGGCATGACGCCGCCCGAGGTCAACGCCTACTACAACCCCGCTTTGAACGAGATCGTCTTCCCTGCGGGAATCCTCCAGCCGCCCTTCTTCAACAAGAACGCGGATGACGCCGTCAACTACGGCGGGATGGGCGCGGTCATCGGCCACGAGATGACGCACGGGTTCGACGACCAGGGGCGCAAGTTCGATGCGCAGGGAAATCTCAAGAACTGGTGGTCCGAAGAGGACTTGAAAAACTACCAGCAGCGCGCGACGTGCGTCGAGAATCAGTTCGAGGCCTACAAGTTCGAAGGGGATCTGCACCTGAACGGAAAGCTCGTTTTAGGCGAGAGCATTGCCGACCTCGGGGGTCTCTCGATCGCCTATCGCGCGTACCAGAAGAGTCTCGAAGGAAAGGGCAAGCCAGCGCCGATCGACGGATTGAGCGACGATCAGCGCTTTTTCATCAACTGGGCGCGTGTGTGGGCCGCCAACGACCGCCCGGAGTTCGCCCGGCTGATCGTGAACACAAATCCCCACCCGCTCGATCGCTTCCGCGCGATCGGGGCGCCCTCGAACATGCCCGAGTTTTCCCGTGCCTTCTCCTGCAAGGCGGGAGATCCGATGGTGCGCGCGCAGAGGTGCCAGATCTGGTGAGCGTTGCCCCTTCCCCGGCGCGGCCGGAGAAGGGCGCGGAAAGGTCACGGGTCGTCCCGGCGGCTTCGGCCCGAACCCGTACGCAGCCGTACACGCAGGGCCTTCTAATAGCGCTCTTCGTTCCAAGCGTCCCAAGTAGTGGTGCCCTATCTTCCCCGAGTCTCCCGTCGCGGCCCGCTTCTCTTTGAAACTCCGTAATTTACGGACCAATGTCCTACAATCTTTCGTCCGGCGGTCCTCCGGGTGATCGAGAGTGCGATCTCTTTCATGCGGCTGGCCCCCGTCTGATCGAGGAGAGGTCATGACAAGGGGATCTTTTCAACCGAGACGCATCGGTTCTCACCTCCTGGTGGCGGCGCTGGGCGAAGACTCCCTCGGCACCATCTTCCGCGCACTTCACGCGACCGACGAAAAGCGCTTCGTGCGCTTCCGGATTCTTCAGTCGCCGGAACTTTCGCCGCCCGCCGTTTTCTCGGCGATTGCCCGGCACGGCAAGACCGTCGCGCACCTCTCTCACAAATCCATCGTTCAGCAGGCGGAGCTCGCGGTGGCGGACGGGTCGCCCTATTTCGCCTGGTACGAGGGCGCAGGCTGGACTCTGGACACGGTGCTCCTGCGGCTGCGCTCCGCCGGCACCGCTCTGCCGACGCCGTTCGCCCTCCTGATCGCGGAGCGCGTCTGCGCGGCCCTCGAGCACGCGTGGTTTTCGCCGAAGGACGGCGAGCCGATCCGACACGGCCTTCTGTGGCCGGGCTTCGTGTCGATTTCAATCGATGCCGAAGTGAGGCTTGGAGGATTCGGCCTGGCCGACGCCGTCCTTCCTTCCGTGATGCGGGGCCGGCTGGCCCGCGATATCGCTCCGTACGCGGCTCCGGAGGCTCGCGACAGCGGACTGACGGGGCCGCCGAGTGACGCGTACTCGGCCGGAGTGCTGCTGCTCGAGCTGCTGACTTGCCGCCGTCCCGTCGTCAGCGCGGCGCGCTCGGATTTCCGCGCGGAAGACGGGTTCACGGACGACATCAACAGACTGCTCGAGAGTTGCTTCGCCGCGCCGGAAGAACGCCCCTCCATCCTGGAATTGCACCGCGCTCTTCAGGAGCAGCTCGCGGCGGGCGGTTCGCCGATTTCCTCCGCCGACCTGGCTTACTTTCTGTACACGCTTTTGAACCCCGAGTCGCGCGGCGTCCCCACAAACGACCACGAGGCGACGAACCCTATTTCCGCCGAGGATCTGCGGCCCTTCGAGGTGGCGACTCCCTTTCTCGAGAGGCGCGACGATGACCTGGAAGAAGGCGCATTTTCTCGCCCGGTCGCGGTCACGGCCCGCGAGCACGAAGTTGAGCCCGGGAAGTCATCGACAGACGACGGGTCCGGTCACCGGGACGACCGCCCGGGCGGAGAAGCAAATCCCCGGCGCTCGGCGCGGCCACCTCGGCCAATGACGGCGCGCCGGTGGATTTCCGGAGCGGTGTACTTCAGCGTAGCGGCCGCTATCATCCTGGGCTTCGAAGGCCTCGCGATCCATCGGGAGCGCTCCGCGGCCGCGGCCCTGAGAACGTCGACGTCCGCCGCCCTCCACATCGCCGCCGCCTCCCCGCTCCGCGCGGCGGTTCGGCGGCGCCCCGAAGAGACCGCTCCGCCGCGTCCCGCCCCGCGGGCGCCGGAGTCGCCCCTCGCGTCCCGACTGGTCACGGTCGGGCAGCGCGACCCGGCGGGAAAAGAGATGACCGGGCTGGAGACAGGTCGTGGCGCCGCTGCCGTCGTTGCCCCCGCGCGCCGCTCCGCCCGGGACCCCGAAGCCGGTGCCGCGCGGAAAGCCGCCGAAGACGCGAGATTCCAGGCGGCGTGGGCGAGGATCGAAGCCGAGAGAGGAGAAGCCCGGGAGCTCGCCCCCGACGCCTTCGATCGGGGGCGCGGCCAGGAAACCGAAGGCGAACGCCTCCTGCGCGCCGGAGATCTGGCCTCGGCTCGAGAAGCGTTCGAGCGCGCCGCCGGCGCGTTCCGGGAAGCGGATGACCATTCCCGCCAGGCGAGACTCGGCCGGATCCGGCTCTCTTCACCTTCCTCCTGACCTGCCCGCGTGAGTCTGTGCGCGGAACTACAATCCGCGCATGACGGCATCCGAAATCCGCGTGGGCTTCGTGGGTCTCGGAACGATGGGTCTCGGCATGGCTCGAAATCTCGGCCGCGCCGGATTTCCCCTCGCGCTCTCCAGCCGCACGAAGACGAAGGCCGAGGCTCTGGCTGCGGAGCTTCTCCCTGAAAACCCTCGAGTTCGCGCCTGGGAGACTCCGGAGGAAGTCGGCCGCGCCTCGGACGTCGTGGTGTCCTGTCTTCCGGACTCTCCGCAGGTCGAGGAGGTCCACCTCGGTTCGGCCGGAACGTCTCGCGGCGCCGCGCGCGGAGCGATCCTGATCGACTGCTCCACGACGGCGGCGGACGCGGCAAGGGCGATCTCGGCGCGGCTCGCCGAGCGGGGGCACCGGTTTCTGGATGCCCCCGTCTCGGGAGGTCAGAAGGGAGCGGCGGAGGGAACGCTGACATTCTTCGTCGGAGGCGACGGCGCGGCGCTCGAAGAAGCGAGACCGGTCTTCGACGCGATGGGAAAACGGGTCACGCACCTGGGTCCGTCCGGGTCGGGCCAGCTCGGAAAGGCGGCCAATCAGATCCTGGTCGCGTGCAACCTTCTCGCCGTGTCGGAGGCCCTCGCGTTCGCGGAGAAAGCGGGACTGCCTCTCGACGCTCTGCACGCGGCGCTGACAGGCGGCGCGGCGAACTCGTGGGCGCTCGAGGTGCTCGGACGAAAGATGATCGACCGCGATTTTCAACCCGCTTTCGCCATCAAGCATCAGCAGAAAGACCTCGCGATCCTGCTCGCGACGGCGCGCGCGGTGGGGGTGCCCCTTCCGGGCGCCGCCCTCGTCCACCAACTGCTTTCCGCGCTGGAGGCCCAGGGGCGGGGAGAGCAGGGCACCCAGGCGCTCCTGACGCTGTACGAGCAGAACAGCGGCCGGAAGGCCTGACCCCCTCTTCGCGGCGGGGGGCGCGGGATTTCTTAACCTTACAAACAGGGAAGTTATCGTGGGTTTAGGTCGCCGGACTCCTGGCTTCGCGCGGGGTGCGTCTAGAATGTCCTCTGCCATGCTCACCGCCAGCAGACGCGCCCGCCTGGGGGAATGGCTCCTCGGCGAGGGCCTCGTCACGGAGGCCTCGCTCACCCGAGCGCTCGCGGCGCAGGCTCGTGTGGGGCATCGCCTTCGCCTCGGAGGTGTCCTGCTCGCGAGCGGGCTCGTCAGTGAAGAGGTGTTGCTCGACGCCCTCTCCCGCCTCCATTCGTGCCGCTCCGTCGGTTGGAAGACTCTCTCGCACGCGGAGCCGGAAGCCGTCGCGTCGTTGAGCGCCGCTCGCGCGGCGCGGCTGGAAGCCTTTCCCTACGCGGTCGAAAAGACAATTCTCAAAGTCGCCTTTCGCGATCCTTCGAACCTCCAGGTCGTCGACGAAGTCGCCGCGGTGACCGGCCGCCGCATCCAACCCGCCGTCACCTCCGAGGTCCGGCTCATGCAGGCGCATGAGAAGTTCTACTCGCGCGCGATCTCGGGAGAGTTCTCGAACGTGCTGAAGCGTCTGGACTCCCGAGCCGTCCGGATCGACGTTGTGCCTTCCGAACCGCGGGAGTTGCCGCCGCCGCCGCAGTTCTCGGCGATCCCGGAGCCGGAGACAGAAGCGCCGCCCTGGGAGGTGGTTTCGTCCGACGATCCCATCGAGGCCGCCGCCGCGGCGCACGATCGCGTCGTTCTCCCGGACGACCCGTTTTCGGACAGCTATTCGTTGAACGATTTTCTCTCGGACGCCCTCGCGTTCGGAGTCATGCCCGAAACGCTGCCCGACCCCCAGTGGGCGGGGCCGGACGAAACGTCCCGAAGCGAGATCCCGCTCGATCTCGGCCAACCGCTTCCGGACGACGACCCGTCGGAATCGACTCAGCCTTCGCGGAGCCGCCGGCCGCGCCCGATCCGGCCCCTCGGGATCGCCCGCTAGGAGTCTGTCCGAGTAATGCTAAAAACCGAGATCTCGGGGGTACTGAAACCCCTCGGCACGTGACGATCGGGCGTTAGGGGCCAACTGTGGCGAAAAAGAGTTTTCACTTTCTCTCGTTTTCGATTACCTGGACG
>JBBSGZ010000163.1:0-7561 GCA_038253555.1 Thermoanaerobaculia bacterium | reverse complement strand
GCCGGCGCGGTCACTTCGGAAGCCGGGCTCCTTAAGGGGCGGGATCCGGTATCGGGGATGATTTCTGGGCGACCGCCCGCCAGCGACCATCGCGCCGGGCGTAGACGCGGATGTAATGGACGTTGTTCGGAATGTCGCGCCCGCCCTCCCGGCGAAACCCTCCGGTCCGGGCGCCGACGACGGCCGTGTCCCCGAAGACTCGCCCGCGGACGTCGAAGATTTCCAGGCCGGTATAGCCGCGGGTGCCCGACCGGTATGCGGCCATGATTTCGGTCTTCAGGATTTCCTTGCCTGACGCCTCGATCGCGACGTAGTCGTCCGCGACGATCCGGTCGTAAGTCGCGAGGTCGGTCCGCGCGATCGCGCCGACGAGCTCTCTCTCGAGTGTCTCCACCTGGCGGGCCGAGTCATCGACGGGGGCCGCCCCGGTGGGAAAGGCGAGCAGAAACGCGAAAAGGGCGAGGGGCGCGAAAAGGGCGAGGCGCGGATGCGATGCACCGTGGAACATCTTCACTCCTTTTCAAAAGGGTCGGATCTGCCGGACGGCCTCAAGGCGAAGTCGTCGAGGACTTCGCTCCAGAACAGGCGTAGTCATCGTGCCTCGCCGGGGCCCTCATCGAGTACGCGAAGATCGCCACGAGATCAAGCGGCGCCGATGTTCCGGTCGAACGGGGTCCGGTCCTCATGACGGCGCCGGGCCAGGGAGTCCTATCTAGTTTTTATCGGGCTTGTTCGGGAGCTGCGAGAGGAACTTCGCGTAGTCAGGCGAGTCCGCGGCCAGGCGCACCCCAAAGCCGGGGCCCGTCATGTTCGGCGACGGCTCGGGGCCCGCCGCGCTTCGAACGACTTTCCCTTTCAACAAAAGGGTGCGGCCGTCCGGAAGATGGACGGTGAGCCGCAGCTGAGGCCCGGTATTGGGGGCCCTCGGGCTGCGCACGAACACGCCGCCGCGCGACATGTTGGAGATCACTCCGGTCCCGTGCGCGGAGTCGTGAGAAAAGTCGACGGTCATCTCGACTGGATGACGCGGCCCTCTTCGTTTCTCCCCCGGCTCGGAGCCTTTCGGAGATTGGCGGGCGCGGACGGGCCGCGCCAGAAGAAAAGATCCATTCGCCCGCCGCATGCGGGTCGCTGCGGCCCGCGGCGCTTCGAGGTCGTCCTGGTCGTCGCTGGAGCCGGCTGCGGCTGCGTCGGGTGCGCCGGGGGGACCGGGGGATGCCGCGACATCCGGGGAGTGCTCGACCTGGAGAATGCTTCCAGTGACGGCGCGGCCGTCCACGGGCACGAGACATCGGAAGGTCACCGGGAAGATTTCCCGGGCGCGCCGGCCCAGGAGGGACCACTGTCTTTCGAGCATCTCCGGAGAAACAGGCCCCTCGAACCAGAATCGGACCTGGCCCCCCTCGGTCACGATGACCGGCTGCAGGTAGTCGACGCCGGTGTCATCGACGGGAAAGCAGAAGCCGGGGTGGCGGGCGCCGCCGGGGAGAGTGAACTCTGTTCCAGCCAGGAAGACTTCGTCGTCGGCGACCGAAAGCGAAACGCGGTCGGCAGGCTCGACGATGGCGTCGTCCCCGGTTCCCCCTTCGTAGCGCCAGACGGCAGCCGAGGCCACGTCTGCGATTGTCAGGTCGACGAGTCTCTTCACTGCGCGTACCTTACCCCGAGGAAGGGCGGGAAAGCTGTCCGCGAGGAACGGGATCCGCGGGCCGGCTGCAGCGGAACGTCCACCTCACCCTCAACGGACGCCCCGAATCATGGTCGCTCTTTTGGGAGGTCTGACGTGGCGCCCGCGGGGACGGGCGGCGGGTCATTCCAGATGTCCACGACGCATCGCCATCGTCCGTCCGGGTCCAGACGCCACACCGTGATTCCGCGGCCGGGCAGCGTGATCCGGGTTCCGTTCGGCCCTGGCACCGTGGTCGTGTTGGTGCCGCGCATGTAGGCGAGCTTCCCGTCGGGCGAGAACGCAGGCTTGTCGGATTTCCAGTGAACACGGAATCCGGGCGTCTGGAAGCTGCTCGCGACGAACGTCCGAATCGCGGCTTTACCCTCGAGAAGGGGTTGCCCCGGCGGAATCATGACGGCGTCGTCACTCAGGTAGGCGATGGTTTTTTCGACATCCTTGCCAGCCGATGCGATGGCCTCCCACTCGGCATCCCGCTGTAACAACTTCTGCTCTTCGAGCCCGGGATTCAAAGGCCGCGATGCGCAGCCGGCGAAGACAAAAATCGCGATGACAGAAAGGTAGCGCAGAAGTGGCATGTGTCGGACCTCCCTCAAATCACCTGTTCACGAGGAGACAACTTGCTGACGGACGCGGTCGCAGGAGTTGTCGCCCTCGATTTTGCGAATGCTGTTCACATCCAATCTAGAGACCCTCGCAAGCTCCCCCAGATATTCGATGAACGACCGGGTCGCGCCATCGAAGCCCTGATCTTCGGTTCGACGACTCGATCACGTAGTACTCGTCGGGCGGGAGGCAGAGCGAGCGTCGCCGCGCTTGCGGCCGCGCCGCTCAAAAACGACCTTCTGTTCATGCGGGCATCCTATCCAACCAGTTTCCGCCGCGAACTCTCTACTTCGTAAAAGGCGACTTCACCTTCCTGTACCCGTCCGGCAGCTGGAACGTGGAGGCGGGAATCGCGCCCTTCTTCACCTCGATGGCTTCCTCGAGCGTCTGCGTGCGTGACATCGGAGTCCGGATGATGATGGCGGTCGAGAGGGGAAATCCCTTCACCTTCTTCATCTCCTCATAGACGCTAGAAACGAGCTTCCCCATCGGCCCCATGGCGGCCGCGGACATTTTCCGGCTGTCGTAGTAGCGTTGCGGCGGCTGCAGGCCGGGGGCGGCCCACAGGTCCACCTCGACGACATCGCCGATCGACAGGGAATAGCGCTCGCAGTCGTAACCCGCGAACTTCTGCTTCCCGGGGAGCTTCTCGAGCTTCGGGTCGTCGCGCACTCCGAACATCGCCTCGAGAGGAGTCCCGCGCATGTCGCGGGTGAGCTTCTCCCAGTAGGCGGCCATCTCTTCGACCGTCGCTTCCCAGTACTGCTTCTTCTTGTGATCGACCATCGTCATCTTCCCGGTCGCGAACTGGACGATCGTGTCGCCCTGCGTGGAAGAGGAGCGGCCGTACTCCGAGCTGATGTATTGCGTCATCTGAGATTCGGAATTTCCCATCGTGATCTTCGACTGGACGGTCAGGTCCTGGGCGCGGACCATCAGGGCGAAGAGCCACATAGCAGGCACAAAAAGAGAGCGCGTCATTCGGGTCTTCATGAAAACCTCCTCCGCTCGCGCGGGTCCGACGGGAAGGATAACCGCCCCCCGACGTTGGCGACCACTTCGTGCCGCTGCTATCGTGCACTTCAGCGTCGCCGGAGTTGGCGCTTTTCGCGGGGAAAACATGCGCAAGGATCTCTGTTTCCTGATCGCCGGAGCATGGACCGTCGCGCTCGCCTGTACCGATCGATCTCCGACATCACCGAGAGAGGCGGCACGGGTGACCGCGGCGGAGGATGTCGGCGCCCCCATCATTCGTTCCGATCGGCGGGCACGAAACCCCGGCGTCGTCCCTCCCCGGGGGGACATGCCTCTGCCGCCCGGAATCTGGGGCTCCGACCAGGCGAGCGTGACGATCCGGGGTGGGAGCGCGACCGTGGAGATTTTCTCCGCGGAGCTGCCGCCGGGCGGTTGTTACGGCTCCTACGGAGACGTGTCTGGAGAGATTCCGAACGGCCGTTTTTCCCTGCCCGGAACCTTCACGCAGCTCACCGGAGCGTATCCGGGCAAGATCGAATATCCGGCGGCGCAATTTACCGGCGTGGTGGAAGGCAAGCGGATGGCGATCACGATCACGGTCCCTTCCTTGCCGCGGGTCCTGGGGCCGTTCGTCCTGACCGCCGGTGTGACCAATGCCTGGGGCCCGTGTCTCTACCCCTGACGGGTGGTGTGGCCACGGCGGCCGTGCAGAGGACTAAATCCCGCTCCCCGATGGGCGCGACGCTCTGAATACGATCGGCGCCCTCCCGGCCTGCGCGCAACCGCTCCGTCGTTGAGGGTGCGGCAATCTCGCCTCGGGATTGCACCGCGCCCACGCACCCTTCAGGAGCGAAGACCGCTGGCCGCTCTCCAGATGTTGGCTGTGGGGGAGGGACTCGAACCCCCAACCTTCCGGTTAACAGCCGGGTGTTGTACCAGTTCAACTACCCCACAGCGGCGAAGGCTGAGCCTCGCAGCTTAGACGATTCCCGGCGGCGGTTTTTCAAAAGGGGGCGCGGTAGAATTCCGGGACTTCTCCCGAGGACCCATCGATGATGCTCTCGCCACGCGTGGACGACCTCCACGCCCGCTTCTGCGGCACGCTCACGCATCGCTACTTCATCCGGGTGCATATGAGCGTGATGCTGGCGCTGGTGCTCCTGTCGGGAGTCATTGCCGGGAGCGTCCTGCGCCGCGCCGGGGCTCACCCACATGGGCGTGCGGTATCCGATCGCGGTCCTCTTCTCGTATGCCGTCTTTCTCGGCCTCGTGCGGATCTGGGTGGCGTACATGTGCTCGGTCTCGGGATTCGCTCCGCGCCGCGGTGCGCAGGCGGGGGGGTCCGGTTCCAGCGGGGACGGGCTCCTGGACGGCGCGTTTTCCTCCGGAGGCGGCGGCAGCTCGAGCGGGGCGGCGGAAGGTTTCGCGGGCGGCGGAGGTTCATCCGGCGGCGGCGGTTCCTCTGGCAGTTTCGGCGACGTGACGGGATCCCCGGCCCGCGCTTCGAATCCCCTCTCGTTTTTTCCCGGCGGCAAAGGCGGGTCGTCCGGAGGCGGGGGGCACAGCGGAAGCGGCGGAGGGGGAGGGGGAGGAGGAGACGGGGATGGGCTGCTGCTCCTGATTCTCTTCGGCGTTCTCGTGGCGGCCGTTTTCGGAGCGGGCGCCTACCTCGTCTACCAGGCGCCGGTCATTCTCTCGGAGACCGCGTTTCACGCCGTTCTGGCCGGAGGTCTCGTCCGTACGGCGCGCGGCGCGCACGAGCCCGGATGGATGGGAAGCGCGCTCAAGGCCACCGCGCTTCCATTTGCGCTCGTCCTCGTGCTCGCCGGGGTCTTCGGCTTTCAGGCCCACAAGCTCTGCCCGGGCGCGGCGACCGTCGGCGAGGTCTTCCAAAGCTGCATCTTCAAATGACTCTCGGAGGCGTGTTGAGAGTGCGGTCTGATCGTCGAACGAGCGGCGCGCCGGTTTTCAAAGTCCTGAATGCCCGCCCGGATCGAAGCCGGGGGGAACGCTACGCGAGTTTGGCCTGGCATTCCGGAGAGCTAAGAGGGGAGCCGGGAGCCGTGCTTGCGCCTGCGGGGTTGACGCCGTAGCGGGCGGCTCCCGACTTTCGGGACGTCAACTTTCGAGGCGGGCGTCCAGCGTGATCTGGGTCTTGAGCAGTCTCGAGATCGGGCAGCCCGTTTCGGCCGCGTGCGCCGCCGTCTGAAAAGCTTCCTCGGACGCGCCCGGGATCTTCGCGACGACCTCGAGGTGCGATTCCGTCACGCTCCAACCGCCCTCGAGCTTGTCGAGCGTGACGGTCGCCGAAGTCCGGAGGCTTTCGGCGACGAGCGCCGCCTTGCCGAGTTCCCCCGAGAGCGCCATCGTGAAACATCCGGCGTGCGCTGCCGCGATCAGTTCCTCCGGATTCGTCCCCTTCCCGTTTTCGAAGCGGGTTGTGAACGAGTAGGGGGTCGCCGACAACATCCCGCTTTCGGTCGAGACCGTCCCCTTGCCCGTTTTCAAATCTCCGTTCCATTCCGCCGATGCCTTCCTCTTCATGCGTGCCTCCTTCTTGGGACCCCGACCCTAGCGCACTTTGGCGTGAGCGCTCGGACCGTCGCCGCATTGCCGTTTCTTTACAATGGGCCGCACCCGAGTGACACGACATCAGGAGGGCGTGATGGGCAAGAAGGTCCTGCCTCGATTTTGTGCGGCGACGCCGTCTGCGGTTCCCGTCGTTCTATTCGCCCGTGCGGTGGAACTCGATCTGCCGCCCGCAACCGGCCGATGAGAATCATCGGAGAGCTCGCGGCCCGCTCATGATCCAGACCCGAATCACCGGGCTTTTCGGCATCGACCATCCGGTCGTCCTCGGCGGAATGGGGGCGGCGACGGGCCCCGAGCTCGTTGCCGCGGTGTCGGGGGCGGGGGGGCTCGGGATCCTCGGCTGCGCCGGCCGCGCGCGAGACTGGATCCTGGAAGCGGTACGAGCGATCCGCGCGAAAACCGATCGTCCGTTCGGACTGAATCTGCTGCTGTTCGAAAACGATGGCGCGGCGTTCGAGGCCGTGCTCGAAGCGAAGCCCCGCGTCTTCTCGACGGGCTGGCCCTGGCCGGACCAGGACCTGCGCCCGTACTTTTCCCGCGCGCACGACGCGGGCGCTCTCGTCCTCCACATGGTGTCCAGCGTTTCGGAGGCCCGGCGGGCGGCCGCATCCGGCGCCGACGCGATCGTCGCGCAGGGAACGGAAGGAGGCGGACACGTCGGGCTCATGGCGACCATGGCGCTCGTCCCGCAGGTGGTGCGCGCGGTCGCACCCGTCCCCGTCCTCGCGGCCGGCGGCATTGCGACGGGAGAGGGTCTCGCTGCCGCGCTCGCGCTCGGCGCCCACGGCGCACTTCTCGGGACGCGCTTTCTCGCGACCCCCGAGGCACCCGTGGCGAACGGGTTCAAGCAGGCGGTCCTCGCGTCGGATGGGCACGACACCCTGCTCACGGAGATCCCCGACATCGCGCGAGGGCGCGTCTGGCCGGGCGCCTGGTCTCGCGTCGTGCGCAACCGCTTCGTCGAATCGTGGGCGGGTCGGGAAGGCGAGCTCCGGGCGCGCCGGTCGGAAGCCGGTCCCGCGATGTTGCGGGCTTTCCAGGAGGGAGACGCCTCCGGCGCGGCGCTCTTCATCGGCCAGGAGGCAGGCCTGATCGACTCCTTAGAGCCCGCGGCGGAGATCGTCCTGCGACTCGTCCGAGAAGCGGAGGAATCCATCGAGCGCCTCCGCTCGATGGTCCGCTGACCCCCGCCCTCTGGTCAGAGCGGGTGGCGAAGAGGTTCTCAACAGGCCCACGAACTTTCCCTCTCCCAATCCTGTCTTCGAAGGCAGATCGCGCAGACCCACCGTGGTGGCTAAGCTCACCCCGAGAGGAGTCTCCCGCCCGGAGGGAGGGAGGAGCCTCTCGGGGTGGGAGCGTGAGCGAGCGAAGCGAGCGGAAGCGACGGTTAGCGCCGGTTAGCGACGGATTAGATTAGCGCCTGGCCTCTCCCGCGTCGCGCCTTCGGACTCCGACGACGACGCTCCAGGTGTGAAGGAACATCAGCCGGTCATCCCGCAGGAACGGACGCATCCCGGTCGAGGGACCGTCATCCAGTTCCGCCTGCAGGTCCCCGACAATCTGCGCCCGCGCGGACGGGGGGGTGGCCGTCCGGTCTAACCACTCGTCGAGCGCGTTGGGGACGTCGCGAAGGAATTTCCCGCTGATCCGGATCCCACTGTCCTGCACAAGCCGGTCGAGCTCCCCGGCGGAAAGGGCGCG
>JBBSGZ010000162.1:0-7652 GCA_038253555.1 Thermoanaerobaculia bacterium | reverse complement strand
CGCCTCGAAATGGTCGAACTCGGCGTCCACCGCCTTGAGCGCGGCCAGACGGCCATCGGCGTCGACCCAGAGCGTTTCGCGTCCCCACTCGAGGCCCGTCAGCGCGAACCGCTCGAGGCTGACCGGCTTCCCATCGTCATCGTTGACGTGGTCTTTCCCGCGACGCTCGATCGACACCCTGCCCGACGGGAAGAGCGGCAGCTCCGCTGGACGGCCGTGCGACGCCCAGAAGCGCCAGAGCTGTTCCGTCACAATGACGGGCGCGTAGGCGTCCGCGACGAAGAACGCGGCCGGCGCGCGCACCCTCTCGACCTTGCCGTCCCGCTCGATCACGACGGTGCCGTCTTCGATCGAGACGCGGTCGTCCACCCTGGTGAAGCGGGACGTCGAGCCCCACTCCTGATAATGCACGGGCGAGCCGTCCTTCGCGAGCGTGAGCGTCGCGGCAAGGGGGACGGTCGAGTTTCGATCGGTAAAGCTGAAGTTGGCGCGGATCTCGGTCGTGCCGTCGGGGCGGTGGACGCGGATCGCGCGCTCGATGCCGATCGGCTGCTGGAACTTGTAGAGCCGGAACTCTTCGAACTCGCGCTCGGGCTGCCCCGGCGTCGCGAGGAGCCGCAGGATCAGAAGCAGGCAGAAGAGCATCCGAACGCCTACATTACCGCCCATTCCTCCCCACGTCCCCGACTCCCTCTCCTTCCGTTTTCGTCCAGGCCTAGAATCGGTCCCGAGGAATCGAAAGGAGCGACACCATGGCAGTCACGGTCAAGACCATCACTCTCTGGCGGCGGGACGTCAGCAACCGGCCCGGCGCTCTGGCGGAGACTCTCTCGTCGTTGGCCGGCGCGGGAGCGAACTTGCAGGTCGTCATGGGCTACCGGTATCCCGGGGACGAAGGGCGCGCGGCGATCGAGGTCTACCCGGTCGCCGGAAAAAGGGTCGCGGCGGCCGCCCGGGAAGCCGGGCTCGCCGCCTCCGGGATCCCGACGCTGCTCGTCGAGGGAGACGATCGTCCCGCCCTCGGCCACGCGATCGCCCGTTCGCTCGCCGACGCCGGCATCAACCTCGCCTTTCTCGTCGCTCAGGTGATCGGGAAGAAATACACGGGGATCTTCGGCTTCGAGTCCGAGTCCGACGCCAGGCGCGCGGCGGGCCTGATCAAGAAGGTGAAGGCGCCGAAGAAGTGAGACGCGGCCCGAGCGGCGGTGTGAGGCGTGAGGTCCGTTTTGAAATCGTGATCCGCGGAAAGCTGACGGCTCGCCTCGCCGACATCAGACTTTCAGGACGCGCTGAAGAACCCCTGTTGCAGGACTGATTCCACCGTTTCCAGGGCGACGGCGAAGGCCGGGCGCGAAAGCTGGCAAAAGCCGCGCCGCGGGAATAGTCTAGCGGCCGAGATCGCGAGGTGATTCTTGGCGCAAGCTCGCACAGCCGAGGGACGAGGGCATTTCGGCGCCACGCAGCGGCGCGACGCGTGGTGGGTCGAGATCCTGCCCGTGGTTCTGATTCTCGGCCTTTTCGGGATCTACGCGACGTTTCGAGCTTTCGAGGGCGCGCACTACGAGTGGGGCCCGTACCTCTCACCCTTCTACTCCCCGCTCATCGATCCGCAGCACCGCTGGTGGCCCCTTTCTCCGGCTCTTATCATCCTCGCGGTGCCGCTCGGCTTCCGGCTAACCTGCTACTACTACCGAAAGGCCTACTACCGGGCCTTCTTTCTGGATCCCCCCGGCTGCGCCGTGGGAGAAGGGCGCCGCCGATACCGCGGAGAGACGGCGTTTCCCTTCATCCTTCAGAACGTGCACCGCTACTTTCTCTATCTGGCGCTCCTCCTTCTCTTCTTCCTCGGCTACGACGCCGTGCGCTCCTTCTCGTTCGGCGGTCATTTCGGCGTCGGCGTCGGCTCTCTCGTCCTGACCGGCAACGTCGTGCTGCTGTCGCTCTACACCTTCTCCTGTCACTCGCTCCGGCACCTGGCGGGAGGACGGCTCGACTGCTTCTCCTGCACGGCGTGGGGCCGCGCGAACGGGAAGGCGTGGCGCTCAACGACGGCGTTGAACGAGCGCCACATGCTCTTCGCCTGGATGAGCCTCGTATCGGTCGGCGCGGCCGATTTCTACGTCCGGTCGGTCGCGTGCGGCGCCATCCGGGACCTGCGTCTGCTGTGACGGAGAAGTACGAGACGCATGAGCACGACGTGCTCGTCATCGGCGCCGGCGGAGCCGGCCTGCGCGCCGCGATCGAGGCTCTCGCGCAAGGGGCGTCCGTCGGCGTCGTCTGCAAGTCGCTGTTGGGCAAGGCCCACACGGTCATGGCGGAGGGAGGCATCGCGGCGGCGCTCGGCAACGTCGACACGTCCGACAACTGGCGCGTCCACTTTGGCGACACCATGCGCGGGGGAAAGCTCTTGAACAACTGGCGCATGGCACAGATCCACGCGCAGGAGTCCGGAGACCGGGTCCGGGAGCTCGAGCAATGGGGGGCCCTCTTCGACCGGACGGCGGACGGTGAGATCCTGCAGCGCGCCTTCGGCGGGCACACGTTCCGGCGACTCTGCCACGTGGGGGACCGCACGGGGCTGGAGATGATCCGCACGCTGCAGGATCGCGGCGTCCACATGGGGATCGACGTCTACATGGAGTGCGCGGTGACCCGCCTCTTCAAGAACGGGAACCGCATTGCCGGGGCCTTCGGCTACTGGCGCGAGCAAGGGCGCTTCGTCGTGTTCAAGGCGAAATCCGTGGTCATCGCCACGGGAGGCATCGGCAAGGCCTGGCAGATCACTTCCAATTCCTGGGAGTACACGGGAGACGGCATGGCCCTCGCCTACGACGCCGGGGCCGAGCTGATGGATATGGAGTTCGTACAGTTCCATCCGACCGGAATGGTCTGGCCGCCGGGCGTGCAGGGAATCCTCGTGACCGAGGCGGTGCGCGGTGAAGGGGGCACGCTGACCAACAAGTCGGGTGAGCGTTTCATGCAGCGCTACGATCCGGAGAAGATGGATCTTTCGACGCGCGACGTCGTGGCGCGCGCGATCTACACGGAAGTCAAAGAAGGGCGCGGCACCGAGCACGGAGGAGCGTTCCTCGACATTTCCCACAAGCCGGCGGAGTACGTGAAGCGCAAGCTCCCCAGCATGTATCACCAGTTCTTGGAGCTCGCCGACGTGGACATCACGAAAGGGCCGATGGAAGTCGGACCGACCTGCCACTACATGATGGGGGGCATCCGCGTGGACGCCGAGACCTCGGAATCGACCGTGCCGGGCCTCTTCGCCGCGGGAGAGGCGGCGGCTGGACTCCACGGCGCCAACCGGCTCGGAGGCAATTCCCTCTCGGACCTGCTGGTCTTCGGCCGGCGGGCCGGGCTTGCCGCCGTCGCGAGCGCCCGGAGCGCGCCCGCGGTCTCGCTCGATCCCGCAGAGATCGACGAAGCCGCGCGGGAGCTGCTCCGACCCTTCGAGCGCGCGGACGGAGAGGACCCGTACGGTATCCATCGCGACCTGCAGGAAAAGATGCAGAGCCTGGTCGGGATCTTTCGGGTCGGGGAAGACCTGAAGCGGGCGCTGGCGGAGATCGCGAGGCTCAAGGAGCGCGCGGCCCGCGTACGGGTGGAGGGCTCCCGCCTCTTCAACCCAGGCTGGCACCTGGCGCGCGATCTCAAATCCATGCTGACGGTCGTCGAGGCGGTCACGCGCAGCGCTCTCGAGCGGCAGGAGAGCCGCGGCGCGCACAGCCGGCTCGACTATCCCAAGCCGGACGCCGCCTGGGAAAGGAAGAACAACGTCGTCGTTCGGGACGGAGAGGCCATGAAGGTGACGCAGTCGCCGGTGGCCGAGATGCCGGAAGACTTGAAACGTCTCCTCTCGAACCAATCAGGCGGCGGGACCCTGCCGTCGGCCCCATCCCCCCAGACGACATGACGGAAGCGATCCTGCGAGTCTTTCGCGGCGGTCCGGAGGGAGGAGCCGCGGTCGACTACCGCGTTCCCGTCGCTCCGGGCATGGTGGTGCTCGACGCCTTGCATTACGTCCAGGGGCACCTCCAGCCGGATCTCGCCGTGCGCTGGAACTGCAAGGCGGGCAAGTGCGGGTCTTGCTCGGCCGAGGTCAACGGGCGGCCGCGCTTGACCTGCAAGACGCGCCTGGACTCTCTGCCGCTCGATCAGCCGGTGACGGTCTTCCCGATGAAGGCCTTTCCGACAATCAAGGACCTCGTCACCGACGTCTCCTGGAACTATCGGGTCAATCGGAAGATCCCGCCGTTCTCCCCGCGACCCGGCGTCGCCTGGAAGATGTATCAGGAGGACCTCGACCGCGTGCAGGAGTTCCGCAAGTGCATCGAGTGCTTCCTCTGCCAGGACGTCTGCCACGTTCTGCGGGACCACGACAAGAAGGAGGAGTTCGGCGGGCCGCGCTTCTTCGTTCGCGTCGCGGCGCTCGAGATGCACCCTTTGGACGGCGGCTCCCGCACGCGGCTCTTGAAGGATGAGCTCGGCATCGGCCTCTGCAACATCACCAAGTGCTGCACCGAGGTTTGTCCCGAGGACATCCACATCACCGACAACGCGATCATCCCCTTGAAGGAGCGCGTCGTGGACGACTTCTACGATCCCGTAGGACGATTCCTGCGGCGGCTGCTGGGCAGGTCCTGAGGCCTGACCCGGGAAGGAGGTCTCTTGGAGCTGAAATTGAAGTCGATCTCGAACGCCGCAATCCCCGAAGCTCTTTCCAAGGTGGAGCTCTACCGCTTCTTGAACGAGCCGGGCGAGGCCGAGTCCATCTGCCGCGACATCTTGGCCGTCGAGCCCGACCATCAAAAGGCCCTGCGCCTGCTGGCCCTCGCGATCACCGACCAGTTCATCGGCGGCGCCGCGGACCGGCATGCCGAGGCGGAGAGCGTCTTCCAGAAACTGCGAGACCCGTACGAGCGGCTCTACTACGTGGGGATCGTGCACGAGAGGAGGGCCAAGGCGCTCCTGCGCGCGGGCGGCCGTCCCCACACGCTGGTCGTCCTCTTCGAGGAGGCGATGACCTGCTTCGAGCACGCGGAGAAAATCCGCCCCGCCGGCAACGACGACGCGATCCTGCGCTGGAACCGCTGCGTGCGGCTGCTGCAGAGCCGCTCCCCTGCCGATTGGCAGCGGGAGGTCGAGGCCTTCGACGCCAGCGACAGCCCGCCCGTCTAGCAGGCTGCTGAAAAAAGCCTGCGGCGCCCTGTACCACGTGACCACTCGGAGAAACGATCGGGGCGACCTGGTTAACACCCGTCTCGGCTCTCGAGCAAAACCTCGACCGCGACCCGAAATCGCAGGCCGCAATCGCCGCGACCGTCGACAGCTTCCTCTCCGCGAAATCAGGATTTCTGGGCTGACCCCATCCTCCCGCAAGGGGTGACGACGCCCTTCCTCTTTTCAATTGACAGTCGCCTGCCGGCATGAAACAAGACGGGCAGACATAAGGAGGAGACAATATGAAACGGATCCTCGCTCTGGCCGTCGTGTCTTTTCTCTGCAGCCTGGGAACTGCGCTCGCCCAGGAGCACTGGACCGAAGGACCGGTCTGGGAGATCAGCTTCTACCGGACCACCCCCAATCACTTCGATGACTACGTGAAGTACCTGCGCACGCATTACGTCGTTACGACGGCAGAATCGAAGAAGGAAGGACTAATTCTCGACAGCAAGGTCTTCGTCAAGGACCCGAGCGGACCAACCGACTGGGACGTCTGCATCGCCACGCTCTATCCCAGCTACGGCAAGGCTCTCGACTACAACAAGGGGGACGAAGACAAGTCCAAGGCGATTCAGTCAAAGCACTGGAAGACGCAGGACCAGGATAAACAGAGACAGATGTCTGCGCCGCGCTTTGAGGCACGCACCTTTCTGGGCACCCAGCTCGTGCGCGAGGTCACTCTGCGGCCAATGCCGTAATCCGCGACCCAAAGCAGGAAAGCGGGCCCCACTTCGAGCGGATTCATGCCGCCGCCGGGCTGGGGCTGCGCTTTTTTTGGGTCATCGGGGGCCCAATGGGTTGAGTCCATCAAACCTGATTCCGTCCTACTGCCTGATGACGAACCACGTTCACCTGGCGCTCAGGACGGACGAGGCGCCTCTTTCGCGCATCATGGCCGGAATCCAGTCGTCCTTTTCGCAGTGGTTCAACCGCCGGCACGGCCGTGTCGGGCATTTCTTCCAGGGGCGCTACAATGCCTTCCTCGTCCAGCAGCAGCGCTACTTCGCTGCGCTGCTGCGCTACGTCCACATGAATCCCGTCCGAGCCCGAATGGTCGAGCGGCCCCGCGACTACCGGTGGTCGAGCGACCGATTTTTCCGCGGAGAGCGAGCCCTGTCGTTCCACGATCGCGACGCAGCGCTCGCTCTTCTCGGTCCGACGCGCCAAACAGCCAGACGGGCGTGCATTGCGCTGGTGGATGGCTCGGAAGCGCCCGACTACGAGGAGCTGAAAGGGGTCGGGCAGGTCGTAGGCGACGAGGACTTCGCCCTGGACCGGATCGGTCGAAGCGGGAGGTTCGAACCGTCCCTGCGCGGGCTCTCCGAGGAGCGCGTCCTCGCCGCCGTCGCGGACGTCACCGCGTTTTCGCTCGATGCGCTCCGCGGCCGGGCCCGCGGCGGCCGAATCGCCGAGGCGAGGGGTCTGGCCGGCTATGTCGGGAAGAGTTGGCGGCGATCCCTCTGGCTCGCATGGCGCGCCATCTCGGCAGGGAAGAATCGTGCCTGCTCAAATCCGTCTCGGCTCTCGAGCAAACCCTCGACCAGGACCCGATATTTCAGGCCGCAATCACCGCTATCGTCGAAAGGCTCCGTTCGCCGAAATCGGGATTTCTGGACTTACCCCATTTGTCCATTTGCAGATACCATGATTCGCCCGATGGGGCCGGCAGGGGAGTTCAATTGGTGGTTGGCGTCGCCGACGCCGGCGAGGAGAAACAGATGCCCATTTGCGAGGTCTGCGGAAACGATTACGACAAGGCCTTCGAGGTCAAGCTCGCCGGCCGCAATCATGTCTTCGACAGCTTCGAGTGTGCGATTCACGCGCTGGCACCAACGTGCGAGCATTGTTACTGCAAGATCATCGGCCATGGCGTCGAAGCCAACGCACGCTACTACTGCTGCGCGCAGTGTGCCGAAGCGAGCGGAGTGAAAGGGGCCAAGGACCGGTTGTCGTAAGACTTCCTCCGTTGGAAGGGGGTCAGTTCTGACTTGCTGACTTCCGACGCCCGCCCGGATCCGGCTGGCGACAATTCATGAGCAATGAAACGCTCGCCGGACCAAAGAGGGGGCGGTAATTGACGCGCCCTCCGAGACTGGAATTCTCGGGCGCCGTCTACCACGTGACCTGCCGTGGAAATGAACGGCGCCCGGTCTTCCGCGATGATTCAGATCGGGAGGAATACCTCGAACGCATCCGCCGCTACCGCGAGAAGTTCAAGTTCTGTCTATTGGCGTATTGCCTCATGACCAATCACGTCCACCTCGTCCTTCAGTCGGGACCGGTCCCCATATCTCGTGTCAGGGGCGCCCTGCATTCCACCTATGCCCAGTGGTTCATCCGCCGGCACGGGGGCGTCGGCCATCTTTTTCAGGGGAGATTCAACTGCTTTCTCGTCCAGGAGGGCCGCTTTTTCCTGG
>JBBSGZ010000161.1:0-7969 GCA_038253555.1 Thermoanaerobaculia bacterium | reverse complement strand
GCCGCGCAGCCGGATGCAAGGAGCCGCGACGAAGGCGATGCCGCTGCATCGGGGAGGAGCGGCGACGCCGCAGACGGCCCCGCGCCGCCGCAACCGCTTGCGGTGGCTGGCCTTTTGCCCCCTCATCCTCACAATGAAAAGTTTCGCTTCAACTCAACTCCACCTTCATCGCAATCTGCAAAAGGCCAGACACGACGCACGCATCCATTTTTCAGCAGCCTGCTAGTGTAGCGCGTCCCCGCGAATTCTTCGCAATGCCAACGGTTCCGTCAGGCGGAACGCGCGGCGGAGTCGGCGAGGTACTCCCGAATGGCTCGCGCGGTCGCGGGGCCCACGGCATCCACGATCTCGACCGGGTCCGCGGCCGCCACTCCGGACAGGGAGCCGAAGCGCTTCAGGAGAATCCGCGCGCGCGTGGGTCCCACTCCGGGGATCGACGTCAGGGAAGTCTCCCGCATGCGCTTCGAGCGCCGCCCGCGGTGAGTGCTGATCGCGAAACGGTGCGCTTCGTCGCGCAGCCGCTGTATGAGCTTCAACGCGGGATCCTTGCCGGCGAGCCGGATCGGGTCCGGGCGGCCGGGCATCCAGATCTCCTCCTCCCGCTTGGCGAGGCCGACCGCGGGGAGTTGGACGCCGACGCGATCGAACGCGGCCAAAGCGGCCTGGAGCTGCCCGCGGCCGCCGTCGACCAGCACGAGGTCCGGCATCGGGCCTCCTTCGGCGCGGACGCGCCGGTATCGACGCTCCACGGCCTCGGCCATGCTCTTGAAGTCGTCGGGCGCCAGGAGGCTCTGCGAGGCAATCCCGAAGAGTCGATAGTCCGACTTCTTCGGCCTGCCGTCCTCGAAGACCACGACCGAGGCGACGCTGTCGGTGCCCTGAAGGTGCGAGATATCGAACGCCTCGATGCGCCGCGGCGGGACGGGAAGGTCGAGGACCCGCGCCAGCCGCTCGACGCCGAGGGCTTCTTCCCCTCCGAGCCGGCGGAAGCGCACACGGTGCCTCTCCTGCGCGTTCGTGTTGGCGAGCTCGACCCGCTCGACCCCGGCGCCGCGCTTCGGGACACGCACGGCCACCCTGGCGCCGCGGCGGGCGAGGAGGAACGCCTCGAGGAGAGCGGGGTCCGCGATCTCGACGGGCAGGTGAACTTCCTCGGGGAGAAACGGATTGACGTCGTAGAACTGGGGAAGAAACTCGTCCAGAAATGCGGCCGGATGAACCTCCTCCGATTTTTCGAAGAAGAACTCCCGGCGGTCCTGCATCACGCCGCCGCGCACGACGAGCACGCAGAGCGAAACGTCGCCCCCCGACTCGAAGAACCCGAACACGTCCACGCTCTCGCCCTTCATCGACTGCACGAGCTGGCGCTCGGCGACGTCTTCCACGGTGCGGATCGCATCGCGGTAGGCGCCGGCCATTTCGAACCGCTCCTGCGCTGCCGCCGCCTGCATCTTTTCGACGAGGCGCGGAACGAGCTCGCGGCTCCGTCCCTGGAGGAAAAGAAGAACGTCCCGCACCGCCTCCTCGTAAGCCTCCCGCGTCGTCAGGCCCGCGACGCAGGGTCCGAGGCACGCGTGGAGGTCGTAGTAGAGGCAGGGACGCGGCAGCTTCCCGTCGATCTCGATCGAGCAGGTCCGGATCTGAAAGTGGCGCGTGATCATCCGCATGATCCGCCGGGCCAGGCCGCCCCAGAACGGCCCGAAGTAGGAGTGCCCGTCCTCCTCCACCCGGCGGGTGACGAGCGCCCGCGGCCACGGCTCGCCCGTCGTGACCTTGATGTACGGGTACGTCTTGTCGTCCCGCAGGCAGACGTTGTACTTCGGCCGGTGCTTCTTGATGAGCGTGTTCTCGAGGAGCAGGGCCTCGAGCTCCGTGTTCGTGACGATCGTCTCGATGTCCGAAAACGACCGCAACAGGGCATCGGTCTTGGACGACTCGCCCCCCCGGGTGAAATACGAAGACACCCTCTTCCTGAGCGACGTCGCCTTGCCGACGTAGAGAATCCTGCCCCGCGCCGTCTTGAACAGGTACACGCCCGGCGCGTCGGGGAGGTTCTCGGGCGGCCGGCCGGGCTCGGACATGAGAAAGGATAACAATCCCCGGGCCGGCGGCGGAATGCCTGGGACGGCGGTCCGGCCCCTGCGCCCGTGGAGAGGCGCTCGATCCCGTCGATGCCGGTTTCGATTCCGACCCCCGGCGTCGCGATGCTCCCGGTATGATCCCCCGGTGATCGAGTGTCCGTACTGTTATTCCGCCGTGAATCCCCAGGACGCCACGTGTCCCAAATGCGGGAAGCCGATCGAGCGCTGGCGGACGGGCTTCTACAGCCGGCAGGCGCTCCCGAAGAAGGGGCGCAATGCGGTCTGGGCGGGGGCGATCCTGCTCTGCCTCCTGATGGTCGCCGCCTTCGCGCGGTCGTGCCACTGGATCTAGCTTCGAGCTTCCTCGACCCGCCTCTCGGGGCCCATTCAGTCGAGCCCGGGCAATCTCACCGGAAGATCTGCAGCTCCCTCAGCGACCGCAGCTCGTCCCGCAGGTCGGCGGCCCGCTCGAAGTCGAGCTCCTTCGCCGCGGCCTTCATCGATTTCTCGAGATCGGCGATCCGGACGCGGAGAGTCTCGGCATCCGGGACCGAGCTCCCGTCTTTTCGCGGCAGCAATCCGTCGTGGTAGTCCATGCTCGACATTCTCATCAGCGGTGAATCGACCTGCTTCACGATCGAAGCGGGCTCTATCCCGTTTTCCCGGTTGTAGGCCTCCTGGATCACGCGCCGGCGGGTCGTCTCGTCGATGGCGCGCCGCATCGAATCCGTGACGACGTCCGCGTAAAAGTACACGCGTCCCGCGAGATTCCGGGCCGCCCGTCCGCTCGTCTGGATCAACGAGGTCTCGCTGCGAAGAAAACCCTCCTTGTCCGCGTCCAGGATCGCCACGACGGCGACCTCGGGAAGGTCGAGTCCCTCTCGCAGCAGGTTGATCCCGATCAGGCAATCGAAGACGCCGCGGCGGAAGTCAGTCAGGATCTCCATCCGCTCCAGAGTCTCGATGTCGGAGTGCAGATAGCGGCACCGGACTCCGACCTCCGCGAAATAAGAGGTGAGCTCTTCCGCCATCCGTTTCGTGAGGGTCGTGACGAGAACGCGCTCGCTCTTCGCGGTGGCTTCGCGCACGAC
This sequence comes from Thermoanaerobaculia bacterium, assembly GCA_038253555.1. GTDB lineage: Bacteria > Acidobacteriota > Thermoanaerobaculia > UBA5066 > Gp7-AA6 > JALYUA01. The sequence continues at coordinate 4,797 of JBBSGZ010000161.1, read as the reverse complement.
GCCGAGAAGGTCGTCGATCTGCCCCTTCACCGGCCGGACCTCGATTAAAGGATCGAGCAGTCCGGTCGGCCGGATCACCTGTTCGACGATCTCGCCGCCGGTGGAGGCAAGCTCTTCCTTGCCGGGGGTCGCGCTCACGTGGACGATCTGTCCGATGCGGGATTGAAACTCCTCGTAGGTGAGCGGCCGGTTGTCCAGAGCGGAAGGAAGGCGGAAGCCGTAGTCCACCAGCACCTGCTTGCGCGAGCGATCGCCGTGGAACATCCCCCGCACCTGGGGCAGGCTGACGTGCGACTCGTCGACGACGAGGAGAAAGTCGGAAGGGAAATAATCGATGAGCGTGGGAGGCGGCTCCCCCGCTTTTCTGCCCGAAAGGTGCCGGGAGTAGTTCTCGATGCCGTTGCAGTAGCCGAGCTCTTTGATCATCTCCAGGTCGAACATCGTGCGCTGGTGGAGCCGCTGGGCCTCCAGCAGCTGCCCCGCGGCAGTGAGCTCGGCGAGGCGCTGATCGAGCTCGATCTTTATGGTGTCGACGGCGCGGTTCAGCGTCTCCCGCGGGGTGGCGTAGAAGGTCCGCGGGTAGATGGCGAGCCGGTCGACGCGCCGCAGGGCGGTTCCCCGAAGAGGATCCGTCCGGGTGATCTTTTCGATCTCGTCTCCGAAGTACTCGACGCGCACCGCGACGTCTTCGTACGCCGGGTGGATCTCGATCACGTCGCCGCGGACGCGGAAAGTGCCGCGGGTCAGGTCGAGATTCGTGCGCTCGTACTGCATCTGGACGAGCTGCGCCAGGAGCGCCGGCATCCCGGAGCGGTCCCCGACCTCGACGTACGCGAGCATGTCGTAATACGCCTCCGGCGCGCCGAGGCCGTAGATGCAGGAGACGGACGAGACCACGATCACGTCGCGGCGTTCGAACAGCGCCTTGCTGGCCGAGAGCCGGAGCTTGTCGATCTCCTCGTTACGGGAGGTTTCCTTCTCGATGTACGTGTCGGACTGCGGGATGTACGCCTCGGGCTGGTAGTAGTCGTAATAGGAAACGAAGTACTCGACGGAATTCTCCGGAAAAAACCCCCGAAATTCCTGGTAGAGCTGCGCCGCGAGCGTCTTGTTGTGAGAGAGCACGAGGGTCGGCCGGTTGACGGTCTCGATCACCCTGGCCATCGTGAACGTCTTTCCCGAACCGGTGACGCCGAGGAGGACCTGATCCCGCTTTCCCTCGTTCAACCCGGCGACGAGCTTCTCAATCGCCTGGGCCTGGTCCCCCTGCGCCGTGAAATCCGTGACGAGACGGAACGTCCCTCGCGAGCGGGACTGCGCCTCCCGGTACGAGTCGGGCTTGGAAGCCAGCGAGAGCGGGGCTTCCGGGCGTTCCCGGGCGCCGGGGCGGGGACTCAAGGCCTGTGCGACGCGCCCGTCGCGGGAGTCGCGATCATCCCGGGCAGCGCGCTGGCCCCCGGGGTCGCCATGGAATTCGGCGCGAGCATGCCGGCGGGAGTCGGCGCCGGGGTCGCCGGAGGGAGGCCCGCACCTTCCCGGAAGACGGCCGTCAGCTGCCGGACCTGCTCCCGGCTGACGCTGCCCGCCCGATTGCGGAGGAGGATCGTCTGGATCTGGTCCAGGGAGCGCCTCTGCGGCCCGCTTTGCCGAAGGCGGTCCCGGTAGGCGGCATAGGCGGAGTGCAGTTCCGTCTTTTCCTGCTCCGTGACGTCTGACGCTAAAGCCGCGTCGATTCGCGCCATGAAGAAATCCGTCATGGCCTGAGGGTTGCGACGCAGGTAGAGACACGAACCGACGATGCAGATCAGCACGAGAAGTCCGGCGATCCCGCAGCCAATCAAGCCCGTGCGCCAGCACCCTTTCGGGCCTCCGGGGCGGGCGTCCGGGGGCATCGAGGTCGTGAAGCCGGAGGCGGGCGGAGCGCTGCTCATCGGAGCAAAACTTATATCAGGTGTCCAATTCGAGTCGTCCGTTCTCGGGCCGGAGCCCGGGCGGGCGGCGAGACCCACCGGCTGACCTACAATCTCCTCCGTGGCCCTCGCCCGCCGGATCTCTTTCTTCGTCCTCCCTCTCGTGGCTGTGGGTCTTCTCGGGGCGCTCGCGGGCTCGGCGACCACGACGCTGGTGCGGGTGCCGCGCGTTTCGGAGCTCGAGACCTACCGCCCCGACATCATCACGGAAATCCGGGGCAGCGACGGCTCGACGATCGGCCGGTATGCGATCCAGCGGCGCATCCTGCTCACGCGCTCCGAGATCCCGGGAGTCCTGAAGAACGCGATCGTCGCGACGGAGGACAAGAACTTCTTCCGGCACGGCGGTGTCGACCTCCGGCGGACGCTCTCCGCGGTGGCGGCCGACATGCGTTCCCAGCGCTATGGTCAGGGAGGGTCCACCCTCACCCAGCAGCTCGCCCGCGCGATCTTCCTGTCGCCGAAGAAGACGATCTCCCGCAAGGTCAACGAGGCGCTGGTCGCGTTCGAGATCGAACGCCGGTACTCCAAGGACCAGATCCTGACGATGTACGTGAACGAGATCTACCTCGGACACGGCAATTACGGCTTCGAAGCGGCGGCGCGCTATTACTTCGGAAAGAGCGTCAAAGACCTGACGCTGCCGGAGGCCGCCCTCCTGGCCGGCATCGTCCAGCGGCCCGAAGACCAGTCCCCGTTCCGGAATCCCGCGCTGGCGATCGGACGGCGCGCCACCGCGCTGCGCCGCATGCAGGCCGCGCGCCTCATCACGGACGAGGAGAGAAGAGCGGCGGAGGCGGAGCCCCTCCCGTCGTCGCCATCTCTGAAGGAGACGGTCGTCGCTCCTTACTTCTGCGAAGAGATCCGGCAGTACCTCGAGAGAACGTACGGCGAGAAGGATCTCTACCGCCGGGGCCTGCGCGTCGATTCGACCCTCGACCCGCAGCTCCAGGCGTGGTCGGAGGAGTCGGTCGGCTGGGGTCTCCGGCGCCTTTCACGCCGCCACGGGTTCCGCAAGGCGCGAAACCTCTCCGCCGAAGGTTATGCCAACCTGGCGGCCTACGTGGACCCGTCCTGGGAGAACGCGAAGCTCGCCGAGGGCGACACGGTCCGCGGCCTCGTGATGGCCGTGACCCCGACGGGGGCCGAGGTGCGGGTGGGTCGAGACACCTACCCTTTGCGCGCGTCGGGTTACAAGTGGACCTCCGCAACGAACGCGACGAAGCTCTTGAAGTCGGGCGACCTCGTCACGGTCACCTTCGAGAAGCAGAAGGACGGCGGCGCGATTTCACTCGACCAGAGCCCGACGGAGCAGGGGGCGCTGCTGATCATCGAAAACTCGACCGGAGCCGTCCGCGCGATGGTGGGCGGATACGACTGGACGACGTCCAAGTTCAACCGCGCAACGCAGGCCCTGCGGCAGGCGGGCTCCACCTTCAAGCCGTTCGTCTACCTCGCGGCCATGGAGTCGGGATACACGCCGTCCGACACCATTTTCGACGGGCCGCTCGCGATCTCGATGGATCCGCGACAGCCCGCCTGGCGTCCCGTCAACTACGACCGGAAATTCCGGGGAATCGTGACGCTCCGCAGAGCGCTCGAGCACTCGATCAACGTCCCCACCGTCCGACTCGCGCAGCTCGTGGGCCTCCAGCGCGTGATCGAGGCCGCGCACCGGCTCGGCATCCACGAGAAACTTCAGGCCTACCCGTCGCTCGCTCTCGGCGCGTTCGAGGTGTCGCTTCTGGAGATGACTTCCGCCTACACAGTCTTCGCCAACCAGGGGCTCGCCTTTCCTCCGTACACGTTCGAACGGATCACGGATTCCAACGGCGACCCGCTCGAAAAGACCCATCCCGACGCCCGCGAAGTCACCAGCCCGCAGGCGTCCTTCCAGCTCCTCGAGATGCTGAAGGGCGTGACGTCCCGGGGGACCGGCGCGGCCGCGGCGAAACTGAAGCTGAACATCGCCGGTAAAACGGGAACGACGAGCGATTACACGGACGCGTGGTTCATCGGAATGACTCCGCGCTACACGATCGGGGTATGGGTGGGCAACGACCTGAAGACGACGCTCGGACCCGGGATGGAGGGGGCGCGGGTCGCGCTTCCCATCTGGATGCGGGTGCTCGAGCACATGCGCGACAACGGGCGCCTGGACGCGAAGGCCGACTTCGAGCCGCCCCCGAACGTGGTCTTCACCGCGGTCGATTACGAGACCGGGTTAAAGGCGACTCCCGGCAGCCCGCGGCCGATCTTAGAGGCGTTCGTCAGTGGATCGCAGCCGACCGAGGAGTGGAGCTCGAAGTGGGAGGAGATCACCCGGCTTCCGTGGTCGCTCCAGAAATCGTTCTACCTTCCCAAGAAAGGCGAGACGCCGGACGAAGGCACCCCGGCCGCGGACGCCGAGGTCCCTCTCTCCCGGACTCCGGCATCGATCGTCCCCACTCCGGCGCCGAGGTAGTCCCTTTCCGCGAGAGGGCTCCTCAAAAAAAAGCACCGTTCGCCGGGCTTTTTTGTCCCGAAGGAACCGGGAACGGGCGACTGAAGCCCTAGTTGTCAATTCTCAAGAGGTTGTTGACGGAGGCGTTGGAACGGGGTTCGATGATTGAGAGAGGCAAGAGGTCTCCTTCGATTGTAGCGATCGAGGTAGGGAGAGAGTCGGTCGGTTCTCTGGACTGAGGTTGAGTAGGGCCGTTTGTAGGCCCATTCGCGAAGCAGGGTCTGGATGAAGCGTTCGGCCTTGCCGTTGGTTTTGGGGCTGTACGGGCGGGTGCGCAGGTGTCGCAGCTGGAGGCTCTGGCAGAGCTCTCTGAAGCTGTGGGAG
>JBBSGZ010000160.1:0-7974 GCA_038253555.1 Thermoanaerobaculia bacterium | reverse complement strand
CGTTCGCTTCGGCTCCCGCCCCGAGAGGCTCCTCCTTCCCTTCGGTCAGGAGACTCCTCTCGGGGCGAGCTTAGCCACCCTCGTGGTTGCGGCGCAGCTCTGCCCCCGCGCTCGGGGAGGGGGTTCGGGTGACGGGGGTTCGCAGGCACGTCGAGCACACTTGCCACTGCGACTGAGCGACGAGCGGCGGGTTACACCCCTGCGGGAAGAGGGCCCCCGGCAGGTTTCAGCGGGCCGCGAGTTTCTTGTACTTGATCCGGTGCGGCTGGTCGGCTTCCATGCCGAGCCGGCGGTGCCGGTCCGCCTCGTAGTCCTGGTAGTTCCCCTCGAACCACACGGTCCGGCTGTCCCCCTCGAAGGCGAGGATGTGGGTCGCGATGCGATCGAGAAACCAGCGGTCGTGGCTGATGACGACGGCGCAACCGCCGAAATCGAGCAGGGCATCCTCGAGCGCCCGCAGGGTGTCGACGTCGAGGTCGTTGGTCGGCTCGTCTAAGAGGAGGACGTTGCCCCCCTTTTTCAGGGTCCGCGCGAGGTGAAGGCGGTTGAACTCGCCCCCGGAAAGATCGCCGATGCGCTTCTGCTGATCCGAACCCTTGAAATTGAACATCGAGACGTAGGCCCGCGACGGGATTTCGCGTTTCCCTACGACGATGCGGTCGAGCCCGTCGGAGATTTCGTCGTGAACGCTCTTGGAGGGATCCGGCCGGTCGCGGTCCTGGTCGACGTAGGACGCGACGACCGTTTCGCCGACGACGAGCTTGCCGCCGTCCGGTTTTTCCTGGCCCATGATCATCTTGAAGAGCGTCGTCTTGCCGGCGCCGTTCGGCCCGATGATGCCCACGATGCCGCCCCGCGGCAGGTCGAAGGACAAATCCTCCATGAGCAGGCGGTCGCCGTACGACTTGCGCACCTTCTCCGCTCGCACGACGACGTCGCCGAGGCGCGGGCCGGGCGGGATGAAGAGGTCGGCGGTCTCGCCGCGAGACTCCGGGCCCTTGTCGGCGAGAAGCGTCTCGTACTTCTCGAGCCGCGCCTTGCTCTTCGCCTGCCGCGCGCGCGGAGACATCTTCACCCACTCGAGCTCGCGCTTCAGAGTCCGGCGCTTCGCCGACTCCTGCTTCTCTTCCATCTCGAGCCGGTGCTCCTTCTGCTCGAGCCAGCTCGAGTAGTTTCCCTCCCACGGGATGCCCGCCCCGCGGTCGAGCTCCAGGATCCATCCGGCGACGTTGTCGAGAAAATATCGGTCGTGCGTGACCGCGACGACCGTCCCCGGATACTCGGCGAGATGCCGTTCGAGCCAGGCGACGGATTCGGCGTCGAGATGGTTCGTGGGCTCGTCGAGCAGCAGGAGGTCGGGCCGCTCGAGCAGGATCTTGCAGAGCGCCACGCGGCGGCGCTCTCCCCCCGAAATCTTCGTCACGTCGGCGTCAGGAGGAGGAAGGCGCAGGGCGTCCATCGCGATCTCGAGCTGCCGGTCGAGCTCCCACGCGTTGGTCGCCTCGATCGAGTCCTGCACGCGCTGGTACTCCGCCATCAGCTTCTCGCTCTGCGCTTCGGTCAGCTCTTCTGCCATCTTCTCGTTCAACTCGTCGAACCGCTTCAGAAGGTTCCTCGTGCCGGCGACGGCGAGCTCGACATTGCCGACCACGTCCTTGCTCGGGTCGAGCCGCGGGTCCTGCGGTAGAAAACCGATGCGAGTTCCCTCGGCGGGCGCCGCGTCTCCGGCGAAGTCGTGGTCCACGCCCGCCATGATCCGGAGGAGGGTCGACTTGCCGGCGCCGTTCAATCCCAGGACGCCGATCTTGGCGCCCGGGTAGAAGGAGAGATAAATCCCCTTCAGGATTTCGCGCTGCGGCGGAACGACCTTCCGCAGGTTCTGCATCGTGAAGATGTATTGGTGAGCCATAAGAACGGGGGAGTCTATACCGTCGCCTCCGCTCACTACGCGAGCTGCCGTCGCCGTGCGCGGCGACGGCACCGGGCCGGCGGCTCTGCCGGACGCGGCCTCGACCGCCGGCCTGCTCGCTTCGTTCGCTGCGGCTCCCGCCCCGAGAGGCTCCTCCTTCCCTTCGGTCAGGAGACTCCTCTCGGGGCGAGCGTAACCACCGTATCGACCGAAGCGCACCTCCGCTCCCTCTCCCCACGCGGCGGGGGGAGAGGGCTGGGGTGAGGGCCGGAACATCGAGCCTGACAGGGTTCGATCGAGGGAAAGATGGCGCCGGGACAAGTTTGGGTCCTGATCGGGGAGACGAAGAGAAGGGGTTCCCTACGAGCCCGCCTCTCCTATATTGATCCCCATCGTTCCCAGCAGGCGCTCTTCGAAGCGGGCGTTGGCGAAGCCGGCTTCCCGCATCATGTCGCGCACTCCGACCTGGCCGGGATAGCGCGCCAGCGACTCGGGGATGTAGAGGTAGGTCTCGGGGTCGCGGTGGAAGAGCCAGCCGACGGCCGGCATCATCGTCCGCAGGAAGGCGCGATAGAGGGCGCTCGCGACCCGGTTGCGCGGCTTGCCGAAGTCGAGGATCACGCAGCGGCCGCCGGCCGCCAAAACCCGGCGCATTTCCCTCAGGGCTGAGGAGGGATCGGCGATGTTCCTCAGACCATAGCCGACGGAGATCACGTCGAAGGTCCCGTCGGGAAAGGGCAATCGCAGCGCGTCTCCGTTGACCAGGGAAGAACGCCGGCCATCCCGGATCTTCCGCTTCCGGCCCACCCCGAGCATTGGAAGGGTGAAATCGAGCCCGACGACCGTCGCCGCTCCACCGGTTCTCTGCTCGGCGAGAAATGCCATGTCCCCGGTGCCGCAACAGAGATCGAGCCAACGCGCCGGAGCTCCCGGCCGATCGAGCGCGATGGCCACGGTCCGCTTCTTCCACCGGCGATGCAGGCCGAAACTCATCACGTCGTTGACCAGGTCGTACCGTGTCGCCAGGCGCGAGAACATCTCCCGCACTTTCGGGGCGCGCTGCTCGTCGTAGGAGAGGTACTTGTTCATCGGGCCGGGGCGATTATGCGCGAGCCGCGAGACCGCGCCGGGGTGGCGCGCCAAAGGAAAAAGGCCCCGCCGCGGCGGGGCCTTGAATGTCGACGGATCTCCTGCCCTACAGCCGTCGCATCAGCGCAAGACCGGCCGCGGCGAGAGCCACGCCGAGGAACGCCAGCATCCACCCGGACAGCGTGGGCACCACGGCCGCACCTGGTCCCGCGATCGACGTCGGAGTCTGCGTGGCGGTCGGGGCGGGTCCGCTGGTCGTCGTGGGTGTCGGAGTGGCGGTCGGTCCCGGCGGAGTCGCGGTCACGGTCGGAGTGGCCGTGGGTGTGGCGGTGGGAAGGACCACTCCCAGACAGGCGGAGAACTCGGACGTGTTGTTCGCTGGGTCCGTCGCCGTGGAGGTGATGACCGACTGGCCCCCCGCGACGGGGAAGGCCAGAGGGCCGAACGTCGCGTTGCCGCTGCCGTTCGTTGTCACGCTGGTGAAGCCGATGAAACTCTGACCTTCGCCGTTGCCGGACGGATCGCATGCGGCGTTGGAGAAGAACTCGATCCGGAAGGTCGTGTTCGCTGTGCTGTTGAGCGTTCCCGAGATCGTGGCGTTGCCGGCGCTCACGGCTGCGGAGGTGATGACCGGGTAGTTCTGAAGGTTGTTCGGCCCCGTATCGGGGTCGCCGGTGTCATTCGGAGTCGGTGTCGCCGGGGTATCGCATTGGCTGCTGAACGAGATTCCGAGCCCGCCGTTGGATTCGATGGAATTTCCCAGAACGGACCACGTCCCGGCGCTGATCATCACGGCATTCGTGCCGTTGAACGCGATACGGTTGCCTTCCCCGAGGCCGGTTCCTCCGATCGTGCCCGTCGTTGCGCCCGTTCCGAAGAAGGTTCCGATTCCACACTGAGAGTTTGCGATCGCGGTCGTTCCGGTAACGTCCGTCCCTATGCGGTTGCCCTGAATGACCCATCCGGGCCCGATGTCGAAGAGAAAGATGCCGTTGGCGCCGCCCGAGATGAGATTTCCCGCGCCCGGTGCCGAGCCTCCGATGATATTGGCCGCCGCCCCATTCGCTGCCGTGATGCCGTTGCCGCCCCCGAGACCGGCCGTTCCGGTCGCGTTGGTCCCGATGAAATTGCCCTGAAAGAGGTTGTTGCTGGAACCGCTGTTGATGTTGATCCCGACGTTCGTCCCCAGAAGGACGTTCCGCGCTGCCGGGGTGGTTCCACCGATCGTATTGTTCGAGAACTGCCCCATGGCGATGGCGGTCGTGGCCGTCGCGGGTTGGAGGGCCGCGGTCCCGGCGGCGTTCAGGCCGATGTAGTTGCCAGCCACGAGATTGCTCCCGCCCGACTGCAGAAGGAGCGTCGCGGAGTTGCCCCCACCGCCTCCCACAATGACATTTCGCGCGGCCGGCGTCGTGCCGCCGATCGTGTTGAAGGAGCCCTGGGTGATAGAGAGAACCGTGCTCGTCGTTCCCAGAAAAATGGAACCCGTCGGATCTGTGCCGAGGAAATTCCCCGCGATCACGTTACTGTCGCTCGCGACCGAAAATCCGATATCGAAGCTGGTCCCGACCACGCGATTCACGACGAGTCCCCGCACCGTCGACCCGCTGCCGCCCAGAAACTGGAACGCCCTGACGCCCAGAGGCAGCAGACCCGAACCGTCGATCTCGATCTGCAGGACCGCGTTGTTGCCGACGGCGAGCGTGTTCGCGCTCGCGGCCGGCTGCGTATATCCGTCGATGAAGACCGCTTCGGTGATCGTCGGGAATGTGCTGGTCGGATTGATCGTGTGCAACCCGGCGCCGGGAATATTGAACGTGATCGTGTCGAGCCCGGCGGATCCCGCCGCGCATTCGCCCGCCGCCGCTCCGGAAGCGGTGTTGGTGTTCGCTGCCGTGATCGCCTCGCGCAGCGTGCAGACGCCGTCGTTCGCGGTCGCGTCCGACGTGCTGTTGACGGTGATCGTGGCCGCCCCCGCCGATGCGGCGGCGAGAAAGAGACCTGCGGCCAGGAGGCGCGGGAAGATCGACGATCCCGAGGGCAGGGTTCCCTGTTCTCGCATGAGTTCTCCTTCCCTGATACCGCGCAAAGCAGCGTGAAATTCAGTCACGGGCACGGGCGAAGATGCACTCACCGGGCTCCACGCCGTCATTTAAGTCTCTTTCTCACAATTGTTTGAGGCTGAGAAAGAAGAGATACTCGGCTCGGGGACAGACCGACATTGGACAGTCACCGCGACTCGCTGAGACCGCCAGCTTCGCCTCCGGGAGAGGTGACGCGGCTGTTGAACGCCTGGAGACAGGGGGACGCGAGCGCGCTCCAAGAGCTGATTCCCCTGGTTTACGATGAATTGCGCCGACTGGCGGAACGGTCCCTTTCGCGCGAACGCGCCGGCCACACGCTGCAGCCAACCGCCGTCGTCCACGAAGCGTATCTGAAGCTGGTGGATCAGAAACGGGTGAACTGGAAGAACAGAGGGCATTTTTTCCCGTAGCCGCGCTGACAATGCGGCGTCTCTTAGTCGACCACGCGCGGCGGCGCGACGCGGACAAGCGGGGAGGGACCACCACGCTCGTACCGCTGGAGGCGACCGATCCGTCGATTCCGGCGAAGGAAGCCGACGTGGTCGCGCTCGACCGCGCTCTCGTGAAGCTCGCCTCCCTGGACGCGACGCAGGCGAAGATCGTGGAGCTGCGGTACTTCGGCGGGCTGACGCTCGATGAGACCGCGGACGTGCTCGGGACGTCGCCCGCCACGGTCGGCCGCGCCTTTCGCCTGGCGAAAGCGTGGCTCTATCGCGAGCTCTCGGTCGCGTGACGCCGGAGCGATGGGCCGAGGTGGGCCGGCTCTTCGAAGCTGCCAGCGGTGTCGATCCTGAGGACCTCCCCGCCTTCCTGGAACGGGAGTGCGGCGGCGATCCGCCGATGAAATCAGAGATCGAGTCACTGTTGCGGTCTTCGCAGAAGGCCGACGCCTTCCTGGAGGTCCCCGCCGCCGAGGCGCTCTCGCCGCCCGCCGCACCCCCGAGGCGATCCGTCGGCCCCTATGAGCTTTTGGACGAGATCGGCCGCGGAGGCATGGGTGTCGTGTTCCGGGCGGCCCGCCGCGACCAGGGCTTCGAACGTTTCGTTGCCATCAAGCTCGTCAAGCGGGGAATGGACACGGACTTCATCCTTCGCCGATTCGAGAGCGAGCGCCGGATCCTGGCAGGACTCGACCACCCCAACATCGCGCGCGTCCTGGATGGCGGATCGACGTATGACGGCGTTCCGTACTTCGTCATGGAGCTCATCGACGGACGCAATCTCCTGCAGTACTGCGACGAAGAAAATCTCGCGACCACGCAGCGGCTGGCTCTGTACCGCCTGGTCTGCTCGGCTGCGCAGTACGCGCACCAGCGTCTCGTCATCCACCGCGACATCAAGCCGGGCAACATTCTCGTGACGGACGAGGGCGTGCCGAAGCTGCTCGATTTCGGGCTCGCCCGTATCCTGTCCAGCGACGCGGGGGAAACGATCGACCGCACGCAGACGGGCTTACGCGTCCTGACCCCCGAGTACGCGAGTCCGGAACAGATCCGCGGCGAAGCCGTCACGACTTCGAGCGACGTCTACTCGCTCGGAGTCGTCCTGTACGAGCTTCTGACGGGAGAGCGGCCCTACAGGCTGAAAACGAGGAGTCCGGAAGAGGTGTCCGCGGCGGTGCTCGCGCAGGAGCCCGAGAGGCCGCGCACGAAGGCGAGGATCCACCGGGACCTCGATGCCATCGTGATGATGGCACTGCGGAAAGAGCCCGAGCGCCGGTACCAGACCGCGGAGCAGCTGGGGGAAGACATCCGCCGGTACGTCGAAGGCCTCCCCGTGAAGGCCGAGCCGGACCGGTTCCGCTATCGGGCGTCGAAGTTCGTCTCTCGGAACCGGATCGGTATGGCGGCGGGAGCGCTCGTGCTGGCGTCGCTGGTCGGCGGTCTCGCCCTGTCGCTCCGAGAGATGCGCGTGGCGCGGTCAGAACGGGACCATGCGCGGCTCGAAAGCGCGCGGGCGCAGCAGGTGGCCGCATTCCTCCGAGGCCTCTTCGAAAGCTCCATGCCGAGGCAGGCCCGGGGAGAAAAACTCACCGCTCAGGATCTGCTCGACCGGGGTGCCGTCCGGGTCGATCGAGAGCTGGCGCGCCAGCCAGGCTTGCAGGCATCCATGCTTGCCCTCCTGGGTTCCGTTTACGTCGAGATGGGTCTGAACGTCAAAGCGGAATCTCTCCTCGAGAGGTCGCTGACGCTGCGGGAGAAGGCTTTCGGCGCGGAGTCTGCGGACGTGGCGGACAGCCTCTACTGGCTCGGCCGCCTGAGAGGTCGGGAGGGAAATCCCCGGGCGGCCCTCCCGCTCCTGCAGCGTTCGCTCGAAATCCGGCAGCGGAAGGGGCCCGACGCCGCGCTCTCCGAGACGTTGAGCGAGGTCGCGATCTCGATGAGAAGCCTCGGGAGGCTGGAAGAGTCCGAGGGCCTGCTGGAGCGGGCGATCGTGCTCGAGGAGAAGAACCGGGGGCGGAACCTCCACAAGTGGTTGACGAACCTGGCCGCGGTGGAAATGGACCTCGGCCGCTATGATCGCGCTCAGAGCCTCCTCGAGCGCGCGCTCCAGATCGGCGTCCGGGGCGAACGCGACATCGGCGTTCAGGTCGATGTGACGCTTTTGAACCTCGCGGGCATCTTTCGCCAGCAGGAAGACTTTTCCCGCGCGATTTCGTTTTTCGAGCGAGCGCTCGCCATCGACCAGAAGGTCTATGGTGCGGACCATCTCGGCAATGTCTACACCCTGGGTGAGATGGGGGAGCTCTTCCTAGCTGTAAAGGCTCAAGAGGTTGTTCACCCGGGCTCAGCGGTGGGAAGCTGTTGGTGCGAGCCGACAACTCATCGACCAGGAGGCCCGGATGAACCTGCATAGCAGAGCAAAGACGACCCCACAAAGTCGAGAGCTATT
>JBBSGZ010000159.1:0-8019 GCA_038253555.1 Thermoanaerobaculia bacterium | reverse complement strand
CCATCTCGTAGAGGACGCATCCGAACGCGAAGAGGTCGCTCCTCGCATCCGCCTCGCGGCCCTCGAGCTGTTCGGGGGACATGTACTGGAAGGTCCCGAGGATCGTGCCGCGGCTGGTCAGCGGCTGGCTCTGCGGCGTCACGGTCGGGAGGCTCGTCATGGCCGAAAGCGCTCCCGGGGGTCCGGATGGCTGAAGCTTCGCGAGGCCGAAGTCGAGCAGCTTCACGCCCGACTTCGTCAGCATGACGTTGCCTGGCTTCAGGTCCCGGTGCACGATGCCGCTCTTGTGCGCCCGGTCGAGCGCATCCAGGATCTCGATTCCGTACCGAAGCACCTGGTCCACCGGCAGAGGGCCGCGGGCGATCCGATCCGCCAGGGTCTCTCCTTCGAGAAGCTCCATGACGAGGAACTCGTGTCCCTCCTCCGTCCCCACGTCGTAGAGCGCGCAGATATGAGGGTGCGAGAGCTGGGAGATCGTCCGCGCCTCGCGCTCGAATCTCTGACGCAGCTCTTCCGACGAGGAGAGGTGCTCCGGCAGCACCTTGATGGCGACATCCCGTCCCAGCCGGCCGTCGCGGGCCCGGTACACCTCGCCCATCCCGCCCGCCCCGATGGGCGCGAGGATCTCGTAGGGGCCGAGCCGGGAACCCGCGGACAGGGTCATCTGGACAGGGGATTGTACGCGGCCCCTCGGACTCCCTTGCCTCCCGGCCGGTTCGGTTGTCCGGGGCCGGGCGGAGACTCGCCGAGCGCCCTCGAAGCGGTTAGGCTACCGCGCCGTTTAACCATTGCAACCAGACCGATCCGAGGAGACCGACATGAACCGCGAGTACGTCCGATGGGATTCTCCGATTCTCGGCCGCTCGATGGAGATCCTCTGGTTCGGGCACGCCGGCCGGCCGATGATCTGGTTCCCCACGTCGATGGGGCGCTTTTACCAGAACGAGGATTTCGGCCTCGTCGCGGCCGTCGCGGACCGGCTCGAGGCGGGGCGGCTCCAGGTCGTTTGCGTCGACAGCGTCGACAGCGAGAGCTTCTACGCGAAGGGAAGGCCGCCGGCGGAGCGGATCGCCCGGCACGACCAGTACGACCGGTATCTCGCGGGCGAAGTCGTCCCGTGGATCCGGAACCGCTCGCAGCACGCCGGGCGCATCGGAACGCTCGGCGCCTCGTTCGGCGCGTACCACGCGGTCAACTTCGCACTGCGGCATCCGGATCTCGTCGAAAAGACCGTCGGCTTTTCAGGAAAGTACGACATTCATTCGTTCCTGGACGGGTTCTGGAACGACACCGCGTACTTCCACTGCCCGACGGCGAACGTGCCGAACATGGAGGGCGAGTGGCTCGCCCGGCTGTCCTCGGTCGAAATCGCGATCGTCACCGGCGAGACGGACAACATCCTCGAAGGCTCGGAGCAGATGATCGGCATCCTGCTCGAAAAGGGGATCCCGCACCTGGGCGACATCTGGCCGGCGCCCTACGGCCACGACTGGCCTTTCTGGAAAGAGCAAATCCGGCACTACCTCTGATTCTCTGATTCTCTGATTCTCTGATTCTCTGATTCTCTGATTCTCTGATTCTCTGATTCTCTGATTCTCTGATTCTCTGATTCTCTGATTCTCTGATTCTCTGATTCTCTGATTCACCGGAGTCACTCTGTTTCACCGGGGTCAGGTCTTTTTTATACACTAAGGCGCGCCGATCTGCTCAGAGCGCTCCGCCACAGGCCATCGTACGGGGCGGCGAGGGTGTCCTCTCGCGGAGGAAAGCGTCCTCGGCAGGAGACGGTTGTCGCGCGTCGTTCCATCAAACGGGGAGAATATTGCCGGAGGGACCCGGGCATGCGTTCTGCTCTGACCGCCGGCAGGAGGAAGCCCATGAGCTCGTTCCTGACATGGTCCGCCCTCAGTGTCCTGCTCCTCGCCTCCGCTCTTCCGGCGGCGGGGAAGGTCAACCCGGAGCCCGTCTTTCTTCCGCTTCCAAGCGTGGGCGGCGGAGCGACCGTGCCCGTCCACCCTGAGCTGTACCGGCTCTGGGAGAGCCTGCCGGGGGACTACGAGTCGGCCGATCAATCGACTCCCCTGCGGCTCTCCCTCCGCGCGGTCTCTCCGTACGTCGTCTTCCTGGAAGCCCGGACGAAGTCCGGTGGAAAGGAGATCTTGGAGCGGGGTTTCGTCCATCTCGGAGATGCGTCGCCGAGCTACCGGAGCCAGAAGAAGCGGTTTTCCCTCACCTATCGTCCCGAAACTCTCGGGATGAATTTCTTCTGCACGTTTTACGGGGCCCCGTCAGGTGGTGGCGTTCGGTTCGAGACCGAGGGCTCCGACTGCAGCTTCCCCTTGAAGCGGCCCATCTCCAAATGGACGATCGACACCTCCGCGGCCGAGCTGACGGTGACGGACGCGAAAACCGGACAAGCGACCGTGTTGAGGAAGATTCCGACCGCATCCGACCGCTGAGGCTGGGGTCAGCTTCTATCGGACGGAGACAAGAAAACAGAGAGGAGGGGTCATGCGTCCTTCTCTCCGGGCAGTAGCGATCCCCGGATCGGGATCCGGCCAGACGGCGTCTCTCCTGCGCCGCCGCGTGCACCTTTTTGAGCCTCGCGGCGTCTCTCGCCGTGGCCCAGGAGGCCGTAGCTTCCAAACCCTTCGTGGAACGCGTGGACGTGAACGTGCGATCCGTTCTCGTCGTGAGGACGGATCCATTCGGACGGCGTCTGGCGGTTCGCCCGGCGATCACGGGACCTCGAGATCCGGAAGAACGGTGTTGCGATCGAGATCATCGGAGTTGACCCGGCACTTCGGAAAGACCTACTAGGGCCAGGTCTTTATTATACACTAAGCGGCGCAATTGACTCACGCCGTCGGCCAGAGGCACCCCGACGCGCCGACCCAGCTGCGGTCCTTGTTGAAAGCCACGCCCATCATCTTTCCCTGGGAGAGCCGCGCGAGCGTGGTGACCGGGAGCGGTCGTCCGTCCTTCCAGACGAACATCACGCGCACCTCGACCTTTGAGACCCCGCCGTTCGTCGTCTCGATCACCGGGGCGTACTCGACCTTGCGCATCAGAAGCGTGTGCCGGCGGTGCTCGGGAGCCACGGCCGCCAGATCCTCAGGCGTAAGGTCCACCTTCACCCCCGCCCCCGCGAAGGAAAAGAGCGGCTTCAACACCCAGTTTTCGAGATCCGCCGGAGGCGTCGCGAGGTCCGACAGGAAGCGCGCCTCCGGGACGACGGGATGAGAGATCGCCGGGAGCGCGTGCTTGCTCCAGCGGAAATACCAGTTCGGATGGCCGGCCCACGCCACGTCGAGGGGCTCCCGGAAATCGAAGGGGAGTGTCAGCTGCTGCCCCGAGAGCTCGTCGAAGATGAGCCGATTGTAGATGCGGAGAATCCGCGTGGAAACCCCGTCCCGGTCGTACCAGAGCTCGCGTCCGATCTTCAGCACCTGCCGCGGGTCGATCGCGCGCACCCCCCAGAGCTTCTCGGTGCACGAAAAATCGACCGCCGTTTTCTGGGTCGGCGGATCGAGGTCGAGCAGCACGACGTTTTCCGGCGGCATACCCCCGAGGATCGCGGCGCCGACCTCCCGGATGTACCCGTCATCGTCGAGCCCCGAGAGGAGATACCCGAGCGGCTCGTCTCCGGGTACGAGCTCCCGCTGCAGCCTCGACTGCATGAACTGGAATCCGTAGAGCGACGGAAAGGCCTGCAGCTCGATCAGCCGCGGGGCCAGCCGTCCCCCTTCGCGCACGACGGCGAAATCCGCCTGGGCAAACAGGGGCAGGGGATCGCACGCCGGAACGTCCCACCCGGCGGGAACGGCCTCGAGCGAGCGCGCCAGGTTTTCCGGAGTCGAGAGCTGCGCCCAGATCTCCCCGGCGGACCGCACCATTTCGTCGCGGAGGGCGGGGGGCAGGAAAACGGGGGTCTCCGCGAGCCGGAACACGATCGGGAAACCGCAGTCGGCGGCAAGGCGCTCCTGATAACTCTCGTAGAGATCGCGGGTGAACGCCTCGTTGTAACGGAGGCGCAGCGCCGGGATCATTCCGCGCGGCTCCTCGCCGTCCCGATCAGATCAGAAATTTGGAATCCGCCATGATCTGGTCGTCGTCCATCCAGACGTCGAAGTGCCGCCCGACGATGTCGAGGTGCGTGCGGCAGCTCCACGTCGCGCCGGTGTGCTCCGAGTAGGGATGGCCGAATGCGAGGTGCAGCCCGGGCAGCTTCTCGTCCTGAAGGATGTTTCCGATGATCGATCGCACCGCGATGTTCGTGCCGAGCGCGAACTCGCCCACGCGGTTCGAGTTCTCCTCCTGGCCGGTGTAGGCGAGAAAACCTTCGAGCACCTCCGCCCGGTCGCACCGGGCGTCGACGAGCCGGCTGTTCTCGATCGTGACGCGCAGCGGGCTCTGCTCGAGGTCTCCGTACCTCGCGCAGAGATAGTCGCCGAGGACCCCGTCCACCACGTAGATGCCGTCGACGCGGGCGGGCGCCGTCAGCACTTCGCCGGCTGGAAGGTTCGCCCACTTGTCGGGAGAGATGAGTCCGCTCGTTTTCAGCCAGCGGATGGAGGGATCGAACGTCGCCTCGAGATCCGACCCGCCCGCCGACTTCGCGCGAATGCATTTCGCGCTCCGCGCCCGCTCCAGCACACGGGACGAGATCGCGTCCACGAGATTGAAGTCGGCGCGCATCCCCTCGAGCATGATACGGTGGTTGATGTAGACCATGTGCGCATGCCGGATGCGGCGCCGGTTGACGACGTCCGTCATCTGGATGCGCTGCGGGAGCTCGCCCGTCTGCGGCTGGGCGGCGTAGATCGAGACGGCGGATCGCTCGAGCGATTCGAGAACCGGCGCCGGCATCGAGGTCATGGGCCGGGGGCCGTAATCCTCCAGGAGATGAAACTCGAGGGCGGACCCGACCTCGCGCACCTGTTCGGCGAGGCTCGCCGCGATCTCCTCTGTTTCCCGGTCCGTGATGATGGTCACGCGTTCGTGCGCGGAGAGGCGCAGGCAGGTCCGGACCGCGTTGCGCGCTCCGGGGATCAGGTCCTCGGCGTAGGCGATCAGTGTGTCTCTCATGAGCTTCGGCTCTGGTCCCCCGGGGAGGACGCCATGGCCGCCGGGGCAAAGTCGATGCCGTGGCTGGTCTCTTCGCAGATGAAGTCGACGACCTTTTTGAGGTCCCCGTCATTCTCATGAAACGCCCGAAGCTGCCGGTCGGCGCCACTGCCGTTGTCGAGGATCCATCGCAGCGACTCGATCTCCTTGCGGCTTCCGAGCTCGTCGATCACGCCGTCGACGAACTCGAACAGCTCTTCCATGAGATCGCGGAAGGGGACTTCCTTTTCCCGGCCGAAGTCGATGAGCTTGCCGTCGATGCCCCACCGCGTCGCGCGCCACTTGTTCTCCAGGATCAGCGCGTTGCTGTACGGCCGGAAGCCGAGGTTCTTCTCACGCAGCTCGAACAGCTTCACGCAGATGGCCTGGACCAGCGCGGCGATCGCGACCGTCTCGTCGAGCCGCATGGGGACATCGCAGACGCGGAACTCGATGGTCTCGAAGAACGGATGCGGCCGGAGGTCCCACCAGATCTTCTTTCCGTTGTCGATCGAGTTGGTGGCGACGAGGATGCGAACGAACTCGTCGAACTCCGCGGGCGTCGGGAACACAGGCGGGATCCCGGTGCGGGGAAACCGTTCGAAGACTTTCGTGCGGTAGCTCTTCAGCCCCGTGTTGCGGCCCAGCCAGAAAGGAGAGTTGGATGACAGGGCGAGCAAGTGCGGCAGGAAATACCGGGCCTCGTTCAGGATCTGAAAAGCGACGGCGCGGTCGGAGATCCCGACATGCACGTGCAGGCCGAAGATGAGGTTGGAACGCGCGACGAGCTGGAGCTCCTCGACGATCGAAGCGTAGCGGGGATCCGGATAGATCGCCTGATCTTCCCATCGCGAGAACGGGTGGGTTCCGGCGGAGGCGACGTTCATCCCCTGCCGCCTGGCGAGGCCGATGATTTCGCGCCGGAGCTCCGTGACGTCCTTGCGGACCTCGTCGACGTTGGCGCAGATTCCGGTCCCGACCTCGATGACCGACTGGTGCATCTCTGGCTTGACGCGCTCCTTCAGGAGCAGCTTTCCCTCTTCGAGCATCTCCTGAACGTGGGAGCGCAGCTCCCGCGTCTCGGGATCGATGATCTGGAATTCCTCCTCGACGCCGAGCGTGAACGCCGGCCGCGGCCGCATGCGGCGTCTACCTTTCGCTTTCGGGGTCGCCGGGCGGAAATGCTGGCGGCCCCCGGCGCGGTCCCGCCGGCGATCTTTCGGCGGCCGGACCGGAGGGACCGCCCGGGCGCGGCCGGGTCGGGCGCGGGCCTGAAAGCCGCCGTTCCGCCGGACCGGACGTGCGGCGCGGACCCGAAGGCCCCGGGGGAACACGCGGGCGCGGCCTCGGCGCGACCGGCGGCCGCGCGGGCTCGCGCTGGCTCGCCAGAAACTCCTGCCAGTGATAGCGCGCCACGGGCTCGGCGCCCTGGGACACCCGCTCGATCAGCCACTCCGACGCATGCGAAAGGACCCACTCGAAATTTTCCGCGCCGACGGATGCGGCGTCCGCGTCGGGAGCGGGATTCAAGAAGTCGATCGCGTACGGAATCCCGTCACGGACCGCGAACTCGAGCGTGTCGAAGTCGTAGCCCAGGGCGTTGGTCAGCTTGAGGCAGTCGTTGCGGATGCGTCCGTAGAGAGCCGGATCGATCGGCTCCGGCCGCTGGACGTACCGATCTGCGTGCGGCTGGCGAGGGTCGTAGCGCATGATGTGCACGTGCTTGCGGCCGATCGCGTAGCACCGGAAATATTCGTCGAAAACGATCTCCTCCTGGAGCGTCATGACGTTCTGGCCCGACTCCTTGTACGCGGCGAAGAATTCCTCGAGGTTGGCGACTCGGTAAACGTTCTTCCAGCCGCCGCCCGAATAAGGCTTGAAGAACGCGGGGAAGCCGATGTGCGAGAACACCTCGTCCCAGTTGAGGGGGAAGAGCAGGTTCGACATGGACTCCGACGTCGTCTCGGGAGGGTGCTGCTTGGACGGAAGGATCACCGTCTTCGGGACCGCGACCCCGACGGCCCTCGCCACGACATTGTTGAAGAATTTGTCGTCGGCGGACCACCAGAATGGGTTGTTGACGACGATCGTTCCGTCCGCGACCGCCTTCTTCAGGATCGCGCGATAGAACGGGATGTCCTGGCTGATGCGGTCGAGGATGAGGTCGTAAGTCTTCGGGCTCTCGAGGCTGATGCCTCCGATCTGTACGGCCTCTGCGGTGACGTTGTGCGCGCCGGACCCGTTGATCCGGTTGATGAGGGCGTGCGGGAAGGAGCGTTCCTGCCCGAACAGGATGCCGATTTTCTTCATGTCGCGAGATCTTCCTTTGCCTGTCCCGGGTTTCCGGGTTGTCCTCCGGAACCGGCGATTATCTCAGGGGAGTCACCGGTTGTCAGTTATCGGGTTTAAGTCCGCCCGGAGGGCCGCTAAGATCCCTCTGTGCTCAAACTGGACTTCTATTACCACCGACCCGGCTGAGTGAGTTGCGCGCGCACCCGGGCGGTGCTGGACCGGAAAAAAGTCAAGATCGGTCAAGAGCGGCAGTCTCGCAAGGCGCCCCTGTCCCCATCCGACGCGCAAGCGCTTCTCGACTCCGTGACTTGCGTCATTGTGGCGAAAGGAAAGAACAGCCGGCGCCTGAAGCGGGAGGAAGCGACACTGGACGACCTCCGGGGTCCGACGGGAGGATTTCGCGCGCCGATCCTCCGACGGGGAAAGACGCTTCTGGTCGGGTTCAGCGAGCCGGAAATTGAAAAGCTGATTGGCTAGCGCTCTAGCAGGCTGCTGAAAAAAGCCTGCGGGCGTCGTGTCCAGGCTTTTGCATTCGCCATCGATTTCGCATTCTCATCGACTCACCTTGTTCCCACTCTAGGATCGTTTTCTCGACTCCGTGAGCAAAAGCCTGTCCACCCT
>JBBSGZ010000158.1:0-8068 GCA_038253555.1 Thermoanaerobaculia bacterium | reverse complement strand
GTGGAAACGTTCAGGGAGGCGACAGCCCCCTTCATCGGAAGCCGCGCCAGAAGATCACAGCCCTCCCGGACCAGCCGCCGCAGCCCCTTTCCCTCCGCTCCGACGACCAGGGCCAGGTCCCCCGTGAGATCGATGCCGTAGACGACCTCTCCGGACGGGTCGAGACCCACCACCCGGAACCCCTGCTCCTTCAACCTGTCCAGAAATCGCCTCAAATTGCCCACCCGCACGACCGGAACCCGCTCGAGCGCGCCGGCGGAGGTCCTTTCGACCGTTTCCGACAGGGGCGCCGATCCGCGTTCGGGCAGGACGACCCTAGCACCCGCCCCGTCGGCCACCCGGAGGACGGCCCCGAGGTTTTGCGGATCCGAAACTTCGTCCAGGACAATCAGCAGCCGGCTGCCCCGGGGTCCCGTCAACGCCTCTTCTTCCGGCAGGTACCCCCTTGCCGCCAGGCGGGCCACGGCCCCCTGGTGGTCGGGGCCGCCCAGGCGCTCTAAGGCGCGGTGGTTGCCGTACCGCGCCGGGACCCCCTCCTGGCGACAGAGCGCCTTCAGCTCGTTGATCCGGCGGTCCCGCCGGTTCGAGTCGAAAAGGACGAACTCGATCTCGCGGGGGCGGGAGCGGACAGCCTCCGCGATCGGGTGGAGCCGGGAGAGAATCACGCGCCGGAGTCGGGAGGGTCCCGGCGGAGGAGGACGACCGCCATGACGGCGATGCCTTCTCCCCGGCCGGGGAACCCGAGACCGTTGGAGCTCGTCCCTCGGACATTGACGACCTCGACGGACAGATCCAGGATTTTCGCGACGCGGGCGCGGATCGCCTCCCGGTGAGGCGCGATTTTCGGCGCCTCGCCGATCACGACTGCGTCGACGTTCTCGATCGTGAAGCCGTTCCGCCGGGCGACGTCGCTGACCCGGGAAAGGAGCGGGCCGCTGTCGGCTCCCTCCGTCGCCGCGTCGTCATCCGGAAAGTGCTCGCCCAGGGAAGCCAGACCCGCGGCGCCCAGAATGGCGTCGGCGATCGCGTGGAGAAGGGCATCGCCGTCGGAGTGTCCCTTCAATCCCGCGCCATAAGGAATCACTACGCCGCCGAGGCGGAGGGGGCGGCCGGGGGCGAACTGGTGCGCATCGAAGCCGATCCCGACGCGCGACGTCATGACTGCCTCCAGGCGAGAATCGACTCTGCGAGATCCAGGTCTTCCTTGGTCGTCACCTTGAAGGCGAAGCGGGAGACCGGCACGATTTCGACCCCCACTCCCATCTCTTCGCACAGGGACGCCTCGTCGGTGGCGTCCCGTCTTCCGGCGAGCGCCCGCCGGAGGATGTCGGCGCGAAACGCCTGGGGCGTCGCCGCCGCCCACAGACCGTCTCGATCGACCGTTGCGGCCACCCGCCCCCCCGCGGCGTGTTTGATGGTGTCCACGACCGGCGTCGCGGCAATCGCCGCCCCCGCGCGCTCGGCCGCGCGCATCACACGCGCCGCCTCTTCGACGCTCACTAAGGGACGCGCGGCATCGTGAATGCAGACGATGTCGTCCGCGGCGGCGTCGAGCGCCGCAAACGCCCGCCGGACGGAGTCCGCCCGCGTCGCTCCCCCGGCGAGGGCGACCTCCGGGGGGCGAAGAATCGCCTTCATCTCGTTCACTCGGTCCTTCGGAACGGCCACCGCGATCCGCTCGGCGGGCATCGCGCGCAGCATGTCGAGAGCGCGTTCGACGAGCATCCGGCCTCCGAGAGAAATGAATGCCTTGGGCTCGGACCGCTCGAGCCGGGAGCCGGAACCCGCGGCAGGAACGATCGCGATCCAGCCCATGAGGTGCCGCCGGGTCAGACGGCGAGGATCTCTTTCTCCTTGGATTTCAAGAGCTCGTCGACCTCGCCGATCTTCCTGTCGGTGATCTTCTGCGATTCATCGAGGGCGCGGCGCTCGTCGTCTTCCGAGATCGCCTTGTCCTTGAGCATCTTCTTGACACGGTCGTTGCCCTCGTGACGGAAGCGCCGGATCTCGACCCGCGCCTCTTCCGCCATGTGGTGCGCCTTCTTCGCGAGGTCTTTCCGGCGATCCTCGGTCAACGAGGGAATCGGGATCCGAACCGTTTTCCCGTCGTTCTGCGGATTCAAGCCGAGCTCGGATTTCCGGACGGCCCGCTCGATCTCCACGGCCATCTTCGGGTCCCATGGCGTGGCGACGATGAGAGTGGGCTCGGGGACGGAGAGGTTGGCGACCTGGTTGATCGGGAGGTCCGCCCCGTACGCGGACACGAGAATTCCGTCGAGCATTCCGAGATTCGCGCGGCCGGTGCGGAGCGTCTTGAAGCGCTCTTTTAAGTGCGCGATCGCGTCGCTCATCCGCTTTTCGATGTCCTTCAGCTCCTGTTTCATCGCGCGCCTCCTTCCGACGTCACGAGGGAACCGACGTCCTCGCCGGCGACGACCCGGAGGATATTCCCGGGCACGAAGAGATTGAAGACCTTGATGGGAACGCCATTCTCCATGCAGAGCGCGATCGCCGCCGCGTCCATCACCTGGAGGCCCGCGGAGAGCGCGTCCCGATAGGTCAGGGTCTTCAGGAATTTCGCGTGCGGATTCTTCACGGGGTCCGAATCGTAAACCCCATCCACCTTCGTGGCTTTCAAGAGAACGTCCGCCTTCATTTCATTGGCCCGCAGCGCCGCGGCCGTGTCCGTCGTGAAGAAGGGGTTTCCCGTGCCTCCCACGAGCATCACGAGTCGGCCTTTTTCCAGGTGGCGCACGGCGCGGCGGCGCAGAAACGGCTCGGCGATCTGCCGCATCTCGATGGCGGACATCAGCCGGGTCGTCAATCCCCGCTTCTCGAGCGCGTCCTGCATCCCGAGACCGTTGATCGCGGTGGCGAGGAGGCCCATATGGTCTCCCGCCACGCGATCGATCCCCTGCGCCGCCGCCGCGATCCCCCGGATGATGTTGCCGCCCCCCAGAACGACCGCGATCTGCACCCCGAGGGCGTGGACCTCCCGGATCTCGTCGGCGATCCTCGCGACGCATTCCGGATCGATCCCGAAGGGCCGCTGGCCCATCAACGCCTCTCCGGAGAGCTTCAGGAGAATCCGGCGATAGACGGGCATCGGCATTGGCTGGACGCTCCTAGGCGCTCGCTTCGGCCGCGGCGGGCTCCGCGGATCTCGGCCCGAGGCTCTCCCCGAGCTTGAACCGGACGAACCGCAGCGCCAAGGCGTCTTTTCCGCCCCGCTCGACCACGATCTGCCCGACGGTCTTCTCCGGGTCCTTCACGAAAGCCTGCTCCGTCAAAACGCTCTCCTGGTAGAACTTTTCGACCTTGCCCTCGGCGATCCGCTCCACGACGTTCGCCGGCTTCCCGGCGGCCGCCGCTTGCGCGCGGGCGATCTCTTTTTCCATTTCGATCATGTCCGGGGTCA
The DNA here is from genome assembly GCA_038253555.1 of Thermoanaerobaculia bacterium. Taxonomy (GTDB): domain Bacteria; phylum Acidobacteriota; class Thermoanaerobaculia; order UBA5066; family Gp7-AA6; genus JALYUA01. The sequence goes on along the minus strand of JBBSGZ010000158.1, from coordinate 4,650 downwards.
CTTCGGAGCGCCCGGCAAAACGCGGGTCGGATGCCGCGACGTGCATGGCCACGTCCCGGGCGAGCGTCTCGTCTCCGCCCGGAACCCCGACGAGCACCCCGATGCGGCCGTTCCCGTGGACGTAGCTCGAGAACTTCTCTCCCGGCTTCGGGACGAGGCGCGCGAACCTTCGCACCTGGATGTTTTCCTTGAGCGTCGAGACCAGCTGAGCGACCGCCACCGCGACCGTCGGTTCCGTGGGCCACGACAGCGCCGCCGCCTGCGCCCCGTCGCCGGAGCGGGTGTCGCCGAACGCCTCGTGCGCCGCAATTCGGTCGGCGAGCTTCTCGACGAAACCGCGGAAAGCCTCGGTCCGCGCGACGAAGTCGGTCTCGCAGTTCACTTCCACCAGCACAGAAGCCACGCCGGTCACGTGCGCGACCACGAGACCTTCCGACGTGGCGCGCCCGGCCTTGCTGGCCGCGGCGGCAAGGCCCTTTTTCCGGAGCACCTTCTTCGCTTCTTCGAAGTTGCCGTCCGCCTCTACGAGCGCCTTCTTGCATTCCATCATTCCCACGCCCGTCTCCGCGCGCAGGTCCGCCACCATCTTGCTTGTGATTTCCATCTTCAAATTCCGTTTCTGATTCCGTGGATTGACAGAGTCGCCTCGAGCCGCTTCCCCCGGCCGTCTGCCGTCAGCAGCCAGCCGCGTTGGAGGCCGGAAGCTGAGAGCGCAAGGCAGAGAGCCTTACGAAGCGACGTCCGAAACGACTGCGGTCGTCGAGAGCTCGGGGGTGCGCGGACGCGCCTCCGCCGCGGCGGCTTCGAGCTCGCCGGCCCGCTCCTCGTGCGCGTGGAGTCCCTCGAGGACCGAGTCCGCGATCTTCGACGTGAAGAGCCGGATCGCCCGGATGGCGTCGTCGTTGCCCGGGATCACGTGCTCGATCACGTCGGGGTCGCAGTTGGTGTCGACGACGGCGACAACGGGGATCCCCAGGATGTTCGCCTCCTTGACGGCGATGTACTCCTGCTTCGGATCGATGACGAACAGCGCGTCCGGCAGCTCGTCCATCTCCTTGATCCCCGTCAGATTCTTCTCGAGCTTTTCCTTCTCGCGTTCCAGCCGCAGGCGCTCCTTCTTGGTCAGGTTCTCGTTCTCTTCCTGAGCCAGAACGCCCTCGATCTCCTTCAACCGGTGGATCGACTTGCGGATCGTCGAGAAGTTGGTGAGCGTGCCGCCGAGCCAGCGGGTGTTTACATAGAACATGCCGCAGCGGTTCGCTTCTTCGTAGATCGCGTCCTGGGCCTGCCGTTTCGTCCCGACGAAGAGAAGGTTCTTCCCGGACGAGGCGAGCTCCGTGACGAATTTCGAGGCTTCCTTGAACTGCTTGAGCGTCTTCTGAAGGTCGATGATGTAAATCCCATTGCGCTTGCCGAAGATGTATTTCTTCATCTTCGGATTCCAGCGCTTGGTCTGATGACCAAAGTGGACGCCAGCCTCGAGCAGCTCCTTCATTGAAATAGATGCCAGATCACACCTCCGTTTGAGTTAGCAGTTATGAGTTGTCGGTTGTCAGTTCTGAGTCGGGACGCGGGAGGGCCCGGTCAAGAACCGGATCGAACCGATCGAGACCGAAAACTCCATTTATCGCTTGCTGAACTGGAAGCGCGCCCGAGCGCCGCGCTGTCCGTATTTCTTGCGTTCCTTCATGCGGGGGTCGCGGGTCAGAAACCCGTCCTTCTTCAGCTTCTTGCGAAGCTCCCCGTTGTACTCGGTCAGCGCGCGGGCGATACCGTGGCGAATCGCTCCCGCCTGGCCCGAGGGGCCGCCGCCGGCGACCGTCACGTGGATGTCAAACCGCTCGGCCGTCTCCGTCGAGAGGAGCGGCTGCTTGATGACCATTTTCAGAACGTTGTTGGGAAAGTAGTCGTCCAGGGACCGCTTGTTGACCGTCACGGCCCCCGAACCCGGCACGAGCCGGACCCGCGCCATCGCGCTCTTGCGGCGCCCGGTCGCCCTGTGCTGGATGTCGACCGCCACCATGCCTCCTAACTCGCCTTCCGCGCGGGCGAGACCTGCAGCGTCTTGGGCTGCTGCGCCTCGTGCGGATGGCTTGCGCCCTTGTAGACCTTCAACTTCTTGAACTGCTTGCGTCCGAGCTTCGTGTGAGGAAGCATTCCGCGGATCGCCGCTTCGATGACCCGCTCCGGATATTTCACCTGCAGGTCTCGAACGGAAACCGACTTCAACCCGCCGGGGTAGCCGGTATGGCGGTGGTACATCTTCTCGTCGGTTTTCTTGCCCGTCAGCCGCACCTTGTCGGCGTGGGTGACGACGACGAAATCGCCCGTGTCCAGATACGGCACCCAGCTCGCCTTGTGCTTGCCGGAGAGGACTTTGGCGACGCGCGTGGCGAGCCGGCCGAGCACCTGATCGGTGGCGTCGACCACGAACCAGGCGTGCCGGACATCCTTCTCAGAAACCATGGGAGTACCAGAGCTCATCGCGAATTCCTCAGATCGGTATCAAAAAACCGCGGCCTGGGAGCCACGGAGACAGTCTGCCGCCCGCGTTGCAGGGCGCGTAAGAATACGTAAGGGCGAACGGCCTGTCAACTGAGGCGTTTCAGGCGGAATCGGGCAGTCCCGGGCCGCTCAGGATCCCCATCCAGGAAACCGCTGCGCGCGGAGGCTGGCCCGCCCCCCGAACGATCTCTCAGCTCGGCCGGATCTCCGAAAACGCTAGCAGAATCAGGTCGGCGCGGCGCTTTACGCCGTGCTTCCCGAGCAGGTTCGAGACGTGAAATTTGACGGTCCGCTCGGACATGTGGAGCCGCTGGGCGATCTCCTTGTTCGAGAGGTTATCCATCAGGAGGTCGTGGACTTCACGCTCACGCGGGGAAAGTTGACCCTGCGGCGTGCCCCGGCCGGGGCGGCGCGCCGCCGCGAGGGTCCAGTCGACGAATCGGGAAAGGAGGGCCCGGGGAACCCAGAACCCGCCGTCCGCGACCTCGTCGATCGCTCGGGAGAGGTGAATGGACAGCTCCGAATAGCAGAGGAGCCCCTTGACGCCCACCCGGAGCAGCGGAAAGGCGGTGGATTCATCGAACTTCTCGGCGACGACTAAGAGGCGCGCTTCCGGAAACCGGGAGAGGATCTCCTCGACGATCGCTTCCGTCGCCCGGTTCCGGGCATTGGCCTCGATCACGTAGGCGGCCGCGGGCGGGACATGCAGCCGTCCGAGGTCGGCCACCGACGCGGGGTCCAGGCGGTGAGTTTCCGGAAGAGCGCCGTGCTCCTCGATCAACCGCTGGAGTTCCGAAAGAACCAGAGGATGAAAGGAATAGACGCAAACCGAAGCGTTTAAAGCGAGGCTAGACAACGAATTCGAGGTTAGACAATTTCCCGGGCCAGGGCAAGACAAACCTGCTCCTTCGGACAGGTTTTTCGTCTCCTGTTCTCTGACCCCGTACCTGTCCCACCGGACCGATCGCACATCGGCCGGAGGGATTCTCGAAAAAAGCCAGCGCGCGTTCTTTCGGAGATCTGAGCCTCGACGCGGCGCCGGACCTTTCCCGGAAGCGACGATCCTCCCGCGGTAAAGGACCCGAGTCAGGGCGTGCCGCCACCCGAAACCGGTGACGGCGGCACCTGACCGCATTGGCGCTTTTCGGATCGCCGCGTTCCTGCCCTTTCGGACAGGAACGGGTCCAGCTGACCTGACCGTGCGCACGGGCCCGCCCGCCTGCTCATTTTTGGGCTTTCCAGACAGTTATTTTCCCGCGCCAAAACCCCTAAGGTGGCTTCGAACCAAAAACAATCCAGTTTTGTCGCCCCGTCCTGGTCATCGATCCTTCCGATCCGGAGATCTGAAGAATCCATCAGCGGAATGGGGGACGGAGGCCGAAGCTATGACCCGTCGTCCCCTTCGATTCTCAATCGCGATCGCCACCTCACTTTGGTGCCTCGTTGGACAGGAGTTGAGTTTGGTTCGCACGGTCGAGGCGGAAACGGCTGGAAGCTCTTTCTACGTCTCGCCTGCCGGGCGCTCGACAGGGGATGGGAGCGCTGCGAACCCCTGGGACCTTCAGACGGCTCTGTCCGGCCCCAATTCGGTCCATCCGGGCGACACCATCTGGCTGCGGGGCGGTTCGTATCGAGGAACGTTCTTCTCTTCTCTGGTGGGAACGGCGCTGAATCCGATCGTCGTACGTCAATATCCTGGCGAACGCGCCACTCTGGACGGGATTAACTCCCTGGGAAATAACATCCTGACCATCGGCGGCGCCTACGCCTGGTTTTGGGGCTTCGAGATCGTAAATTCGGATCCGAACCGGATCTCGGCCCAGACCGGCCCCTGGCCCACCGATGTGAGCCGAGGCGACGGATATGCCAGCAGCGCGAGTGCTGGCATCAAGTTGATCAATCTGATCATTCACGACGCAGGTCAGGGGGTTGGGTCTTTCTCTGCCGCGACCACCGCGGAAGTTTACGGTTCCATTATTTTCAATAATGGGTGGATCGCTCCGGACCGCGGACACGGTCCCGCCATCTACACCCAGAACATCGCCCCGAGCACCAAGCGGTACGTGGACAACATCGTCTTCGGAAACCTCGGCGTGGGCGTCCAGGCCTATGGATCAACTGCCGCCTCGGTCGACAACCTCTATT
>JBBSGZ010000157.1:0-8195 GCA_038253555.1 Thermoanaerobaculia bacterium | reverse complement strand
GGTGGCTAAGCTCGCCCCGAGAGGAGTCTCCCGACCAGAGGGAGGGAGGAGCCTCTCGGGGCGGGAGCCGAAGCGAACGAAGGGAGCAGGCGAGCGGTCGAGGCCGCATCCGGCCGAGCCGCTCGCCGGTGCCTTCGCCGCGCTCGGCGAAGGCAGCTCCCGTAGTGAGCGAAGGCGACGTTAGTAGACCGCGGGCTCCTCGTAAGTGGCGAAGACTTCCCGCATCACGTCCGAGATTTCTCCCACCGTCGCGTAGGTCTTCACGGCTTCGATCAGCGGCGGCATCACGTTGCGGCCGTCCGCGCATGCCAGGCGGAGGGTCGCAAGCGCCGAGGAGACCGCGCGGCCGTCCCGGGTGCGGCGCAGCTCGGCGAGCGCCAGCTTCTGCTCGCCTTCGACGGCCTCGTCGATCGAAAGCGTCTCGATCGGCTCCTCGTTCAATTCGATGAACTCGTTGACGCCGACGACGATCTTCTCCTTCGCGTCCACCGCGCGCTGGTACGCGTACGCCGCGTCCATGATCTCGCGCTGCGGGAAACCGGCCTCGATCGCCTCGACCATGCCGCCCAGGGCATCGATACGGCGGAAATAGTCGACGCAGCCGCGTTCCATCGCGGTCGTCGCTTCTTCCACGAAGTAGGACCCGCCGAGCGGGTCGATCGTATTCGCCACACCCGACTCGTGCGCGATGACCTGCTGCGTCCGCAGCGCGAGTTTCACCGCGAAGTCCGTCGGAAGCGCCAGCGTCTCGTCGAGAGAGTTCGTGTGCAGCGAGTTCGTCCCGCCGAGCACGCCGGCCAGCGCCTGGATCGCCGTCCGGACGACGTTGTTGTAAGGCTGCTGGGCCGTCAACGAGCATCCCGCGGTCTGGGTGTGGAACCGGCACATCCACGAACGCGGGTCCTTGGATCCGAACCGCTCTTTCATCGTCTTCGCCCAGATCCGGCGGGCGGCGCGGAACTTCGCGATCTCCTCGAAGAAGTCGTTGTGCGAGTTGAAGAAGAAGGAGAGGCGCGGAGCGAATTCGTCCACGGAGAGTCCCGCTTCGATTCCGTACTCGACGTACTCGACGCCATCGCGCAGCGTGAAAGCGAGCTCCTGCAGGGCCGTCGAGCCCGCCTCGCGGATGTGGTACCCCGAGATCGAGATCGTGTTCCACCGCGGCACGTGCTTCGCGCAGAACGAGAACTGGTCAGTGACGAGCCTCATCGAGGGCCGCGGCGGGAAGATGTACTCCTTCTGGGCGATGTACTCCTTGAGGATGTCGTTCTGGAGCGTTCCGCCGACCCTCTCCCACGGCGTGCCGTGTTTCTCGGCCACCGCGAGGTACATAGCCAGGGCGATCGGCGCCGTCGAGTTGATGGTCATCGACGTCGTCACCAGCCCGAGGTCGATGCCGTCGAAGAGGACTTCCATGTCGCGAAGGGAGTCGATCGCCACGCCGCACTTCCCCACTTCGCCGCGGGACATGTGGTGGTCGGAGTCGTAGCCGTAGAGAGTCGGCAGGTGAAACGCGGTCGAGAGGCCCGTCTGGCCATGGGAGAGCAGGTAGTGGAACCGCTCGTTCGTCTGCGTCGCGGTTCCGAAACCGGCGAACTGGCGCATCGTCCAGAGCTTGCCCCGGTACATCGTCGGTTGAACACCGCGCGTATAGGGGTATTCGCCCGGCCATCCGAGGTCGCGCTCCGGATCGAAAGCCGCCAGCGAATCCGGGCCCGCGAGCGGGTTCACGGACGCACCCGACACCGTCGTGAAATCGTTTCTCCACGACGACTTTTTCGAGAAGGTCGCGCTCGCGGCCTCTTCCCACCGCCGCCGCCCGTCCCGCGTTTCTTTCGGGACCGTCGGGTCCGCCTTTTCGTTCTCGCTCATACAACGAAGATAACATCGGCTCCTCCCCCAAAAACCCTGCCAGCGCTCGCTTTCGCTCCCCGGCACGAAAACTGCAGCCTCTCGCGGCATGACGCGAGTCCAGACGCCCTGGCTACGGACCGCACACAGGAGGAACGCCATGACTCGCAGACTCTCCCTCTGGATCGGCGCGATCGCCCTCGTCGCTTTGAACGTCGCGTGTGCGCAATCGGATGCCGGCATCACGACCGAGGTGAAGGCGAAACTCGAGGCGGACCGCTCGATGAGCAGCAGCGCGACCATCCAGGTTGAGACGAACAAGAAGGTGGTCACCCTCTCGGGGAAGGCGGCGAGCGACGCGGAAAAGAAACGCGCCGTTCAGGTCGCCAAGGCCACCCAGGGCGTCACGAGCGTCGTCGATAACCTGGCCATCGACCCGTCGGTCGCGCCGCCAGAGCCGCCGCCCGCCAGCGGAACACCGTCTTCGACGGTCGGTTCCACGAACCCGGACCCCTCGAGCCCGGCGAACGCGCCGACCGCAGCGCCCGGGAGATAGAGGCCCGGGTTCCCTCCGTCCGGCTGTCGTTCGGGGTCAGGCCCTCACGGTCTGACCCTTTCTTTCGATGCCGCGGGATCAGCACGCCCTTTTTCCGCTCTCGCGGGATTCGGCGGACCGGCTCGCTATAATTCTGACGCGGCCCATGTCGGAACTCACTCGCGAACAAAAGCTCGATCTTTACCGTTTCCTGCGGTTGAACCGCACCCTGGAAGAGAAGCTCGTCAACCTGTATCGCCAGGGCAAGGTCGTCGGCGGACTGTACCGGTCGCTCGGGCAGGAAGCGACCTCCGTCGGCTCCGCGTTCGCCCTCTCCCCCGGGGACATCCTGGGGCCGCTGATCCGAAATCTCGGATCGGTCCTCGTGATGGGGTTTACCCCTCGTGACATTCTCGCCCAGCACATGGCGCGGGCGAGCTCCCCCTCCGGCGGCAAAGACTGCAACCTGCACTTCGGAAGCCCGGAGCGGGGCGTCATCTCTTCCATTTCGATGCTCGGCGCTCTGGTCCCCGTGATGGCCGGGATCGCGCTCGGCGGCCGGCTCCAGAAGAAAAATCTCGTCGCGATGACGTACATCGGAGACGGGGGCACCTCCACGGGCGCCTTCCACGAAGGTTTGAACTTCGCCGGCGTGCAGAAGCTGCCGCTCGTCGTCATCGCCGAAAACAACGGATGGGCCTATTCGACGCCGTTCCGCAAGCAGACGGCGGCACGCTGTCTCGCGGACCGCGCCGCGGCCTACGGGATCCCGGGTGAGACCGTGGACGGAAACGACGTGCTCGCCGTTTACGCAGCCGCCCGGCGGGCCGTCGAGCGAGCCCGAGCGGGCGAGGGGCCGACCCTTCTCGAAGCGAAGACGTACCGGATGAAGGGCCACGCGGAGCACGACGGGCAGGCCTACGTGCCCGCCGAAGAGCTCGCCGAGTGGGCCGCGCGCGATCCGGTCGAGTCCTACTCTCGCCTTCTGGTCGCGCAGGGCATCGCCAGCTCGGAAGATCTCGCCTCGCTCGACGCAGCCATCGCCGGGCGGGTCGAAGCCGATGCGGAGGCGGTGGAGCAGAGCCCCTTTCCCGCGCCGGAGGCGGCTCTCGAGGGCGTCTATGCGCGACGTGCGATGGAGGTCGAGCCCGTGGTCGTCCGGAGACGATCGTGACCGAGACCGCGTACGTCGACGCCATCCGGGAGGCGATCTTCGACGAGATGGAGCGCGACGAACGCGTCTTCGTCATCGGAGAGGACATCGGGGTCTACGGCGGAGCATTCAAGGTCACCGACGGTCTGCTCGAGCGCTTTGGAGAGCACCGGGTGATAGACGCCCCGATCTCCGAGACGGCCATCGTCGGGGCGGCGGTCGGCGCCGCGATGATGGGCATGCGGCCGATCGCGGAAATGCAGTTTGCGGACTTCGCCTCCTGCGCGTTCGACATGATCACGAACTTCGCCGCAAAATCGCGCTACCGCACCGGCGTCGGCGTCCCCTTAGTCGTGCGTGGGCCGTCGGGGGGCGGCGTCCATGGCGGCCCGTTCCACTCGCAGAACCCGGAGGCCTACTTCGCCCACACACCCGGATTGAAGATCGTGCAGCCCTCGACCGCATACGACGCCAAAGGTCTCCTGAAGTCCGCGATCCGCGACGAAGACCCGGTCATTTTCTTCGAGCACAAGTTCCTCTACCGCCGGGTCAAGGAAACCCTTCCTCCCGGGGACTGGACCGTTCCCATCGGCAAAGCGGCCGTCCGGCGCGAGGGCCGCGACCTCTCGATCCTGACCTACGGGGCGATGGTGTGGACGGCGCTCGATGCCGCGAAGACTCTGGAATCCGAGGGCATCGACGTCGAGGTGGTCGACCTGCGGACCCTTTTCCCGCTCGACGAGGAGACGATCCTCGCATCGGTCTCGAAGACCAACAAAGCGATGGTCCTGCACGAAGCCACGCGCACGGGCGGCATCGGGGCGGAGATCGCCGCCGTCCTGTCCGAACGCTGCTTCGAGTACCTCGACGGGCCGCTGCTTCGCATCACGGCGCCGGACACTCCCGTGCCTTTCGCGCCGCCGCTGGAGGAGTTCTTTCTGCCCAGCCCCGACAAAGTGTGCCGCGCGGCGCGGGCGCTCGCGGGGTATTGACCGCGCGTCTCGGGAATCGGAATGAAGAGCGGACCGGTCCTACCCCTCGCCCAGCCGGATCACCGCCTCCCGAAGCCGCGCGTGCGCCTGCATCCGTCGCAGGTAACGGTCCTCTTCGCGGGCTGATTTCGCGCGCAGGATCGCGGCCGCCGCCCTCTTCTCGGCCCCGCTCCAGCGAGGCAGATCCCGGATCTGGTTCAGGAGGAGGATGAGGCCCATCGCCATCCGGCGGCGCTCCGCCGGCCAGCCCGCCAGGCCGAGGCCGAGGAGTCGGGAAACGCGCGCGACCGACGTTGCACACAGGGCCGCGGCGTCGCCGCCGGCCTGGCGCGCCATCTTTCGGTTCACGGCGATCCCGAGCCGGCGGACATGGAACCGATCCCAGTCCGGCTTCTCGGGTCCGGCGTCATAGAGGACGTTTCTTTCCGCGAGCTTTCGAAGAAGGCGCGAGGGCGTACGCCGCGAGGGATCCTTTTCGATCATCCCCTCTTCCTTCCGGGTCGCCTCGCGCAGCTCGACCGAGGTCGACCGGAAGCCGAGCTTGCGGTAAAACCAGAAGGCGCCCGAGGCGACCGCTTCCTCGTTCTCGAACCCGATCTGGTACGGGTCGATCGAAAAAGACGTGACACTCAGGACCTGCCGGAAGAGCTTCATCACGCGCGCGTAGATCCACGCCGACTCCCCTTCGCGAAAGGTGAAATACACGTTGAACCCGACCTCGATCCGCTCGAAGAGGGCGAGGCCCTCGACGTACGCGACGGGAATCCCGTTCTTCGTCACGAAGGCCGCATAGCCGGCGCGAAGCGGCAGGCGGCGCGCGGGGGGAAGTCCGAAAAGCGTGATCTCGCACCCGCGCCCGGCGTCGGCGACGCGGACGGTCTCCGGATCTCCGTAGGTGAACCCGTACAGCTCGCGATATCGCGCGCCGTTGGCATCCCTCGAGAAGTTGAGACGCCGCCGCCCCTCGCGAGGCGGGACCCGGCGAACCGGCAGGGGCGGGCTGTCCAGCTCGGAAGAGACGTTGACGTCCCGCCGGGCGAGCAACGGCGTCGGGTGCCAAAAGGCCGGTCCCTCGGAAAGACGCGCGAGCGTCCGCGAGGCGGAGCCGGAGAGGTCCCACAGGATGGGAAGTTGGAGGCCGTCGAAAAGCTCGGCCCGGTCGTGCGGCGACAGCGGAAGCTTTTCGAACCGCCGGAGAATCCAGGGCAACTCGTCCTGGCGGCCGCGCGCCGCGTGGAGCCAGGCGCGATACGGGACGTTCGCGTCCGCGAGGGCCTCCTCCTCGAGAAGCGGCAGGAACCGCGGGAAGGCGGCTCCCATGCGGTCCTGGCCCTCGAACGCGTCCCAGTCGATTCGGACCGCGCCGGGATTGCGGTCTATGAGGCCGCGCAGGAAATCGTAGGTGAACGTCGTTCCAATGGAAGTGCCGGCAATTCCCGCGACCTCGGGCGCATCGAGAGCCGACAGGTCCTCTCCGGCCCGCACGCGGCCGGCGACTTCCGTGGCAACGCGCTTCAAGAGCTGCAGGGAAAGGCGATGCACGGCGGCGCTCTCGGGATACGCGGCGTGGAAGAGAAGGGCTTCATGCAGCCGGGCCAGCTCCGCGGGGGAACCCATGGGCGCGGCGCGAAGACCCTCCAGGGCGCGCCGCGTCGCTCCTCCCGACGGGCGCCGCCGCCGTCCCAGCTCCAGAACCGCGAGACTGTCGTCGGACACGCGGGTGCATTATCCGCGCACCGGCGACGGAGAACTAGAATATCGCGATGTCCCGACGCGTCGCGATCGCCGTTTTTCTGGTGCTCTCCCTGGCGGTCGGCGCGGGCCTCCTCGTCCGCCTGGCGGGGGGCGCCGGCATGCCGCGTATGGCGGCGGCGGGCTCGACGGTCCTCGACGTGGACCTCGACGCCGCTTATCCGGAGGGGCCTCCCTCCTCGGGATTCTCGACTCTGGTCTCCCCCGCCCGGACGACTCTCCGGGAGCTCGTCGAGACGCTCGACCGCGCCTCTTCCGACCCGGCCGTCGCCGGGATCGTGGCGCGGGTCGGCGGCGGACCTTCCGGCATGGCAAGGGCGCAGGAAATGCGCGACGTCATCCTGCGTTTCCGCGCCCGGAAGAAATTCGCGTGGGCGCAGGCGGAAACGTTCGGGGAGGGCGGCAATGCGACCCACGGCTACTTTCTCGCTTCGGCGTTCGACCGGATCTTTCTCCAGCCTTCCGGCGACCTGTGGATCTCCGGTGTCGCCCTTCAGACGCCTTTCATCCAGGGGACTCTCGAGAAGCTCGGGGTGCAGCCGGTGTTCGGGAAGCGCTACGAATACAAGAACGCCGTCGACTTCTACACGGAAAAGAAATTCACGGCAGCGCACCGGGTAGCGCTCGAAAAGCTCAGGGACTCGTGGTTCGGCCAGGTCGTGCGCGGGATCGCAGCCGGGCGCCGTCTCACGGAAGGGGAAGTGCGCGCCGCCATCGACCGGGCGCCCCTCCTCGGCACGGAGGCGGTCGGAGCGCGGTTGATCGACGAGCTCGCGTATCGCGATCAGGTGGTCCGCAAGGCCCTCGCGCGCGCAGGACGATCTTCCCGGATGGTCTCTCTTGCTCGATACCGCGCCCGGATCGGGCGGCCCCGGGGCCGCAGGGCCCTCGCCCTGATCTATGGCGTCGGTGAAGTGACGCGCGGCCACAGCGCCGAGAACCCCTTCCTGGGATCGCTGACCATGGGCTCCGAAAGCGTAAGCGCCGCCTTCCGAGCCGCGGCCGACGACCCGGCGATTCGCGCCATCGTGTTTCGGGTGGACAGCCCGGGCGGGTCCTACGTCGCCTCCGACACGATCTGGCGAGAGGTCGCCCGGGCGCGCGAGAAGGGCAAACCGGTCATCGTCTCGATGGGAGACGTGGCGGGGTCCGGCGGTTACTTCGTCGCGATCGCCGCAGACAAGATCGTCGCCCAGCCAGGAACCATCACCGGGTCCATCGGCGTGTTCGCCGGCAAGTTCGTCGTCTCGGGGCTGCTCGAGAAGCTCGGCGTGTCCTTCGATGAGGTCCACTCCGGCAGCAACGCGCTTCTTTGGGACCCGACGCGCGACTTCTCGCCCGCGGAGCGCGCCCGATTCGACGCGTGGCTCGACCGCGTGTACGACGACTTCACCTCCAAGGTCTCCGCGGGACGCCGGCTTTCGAAGGAGCGCGTCGGCGAAATCGCCCGCGGCCGCATCTGGTCTGGTGAAGACGCGCGGTCGCTGATGCTCATCGATGAGCTCGGCGGGCTCGATACCGCGGTGCGGTTGGCGAAGACCGCCGCGAAGATCCCTCCCGCCGAAAGCGTGGCGCTCGAGATCTTCCCCCGGCCCCGCACGCTCGCGGAGATCGCAAGCTCCCGCTTGTTCGGCTCGCGCGAAGCGGACCGGGACGACGACGCCGAGGCGCAACTCATCGGCAGCGCGTTGCGCACGCTCCAGCCCCTCGCGCGGCGCCTTCACGCGCTGGGTCTGGACGCGCCCAGAGGGGTGCTGTCGATGCCGGACCTCCGCTAGGAGTCTGTCCGAGTAATCAGTTTTGGGTTTTGGTTTGGAGTGCGCTGTGGATAATGGATTTCATGGGGAAAATCTTCCGAGCGTACGAGCCGGATCAGATGTTGCTGATGCCGCCGAGCCTGTCGGAGTGGGTG
>JBBSGZ010000156.1:0-8217 GCA_038253555.1 Thermoanaerobaculia bacterium | reverse complement strand
GCCTTCGCTCACTGCGGGACCTGCGTTCGCCGCGGGCGAACGCACCGCCCGGGGTTCGCCTGAAGGCTCGACCGCCGGGCTGGTCCCTTCGTTCGCTTCGGCTCCCGCAGCGGGAGGCTCCTCCTTCCCTTCGGTCAGGAGACTTCTCCCGCTGCGGGCGTAGCCACCATCGAGGTGGAGGCGCAGCTCTGCCCCCTCGCCCCGCGCTCGGGGAGAGGGTTGGGGTGAGGGGTCGGCAGGGAAGCGGTGCGTATTCGCGACTGCGGCTAATGCGACCCCTTCGGAGTAGGCTCTCCTCCCGAATCACGCACGAGGAGACATGGAAAAACGACACACGGAGTCGCAGGCGCGCCCTGACTACGGGATCGACGCTCCTGGCGTTGTCCGCAATCTGTTCGTCATTGGAGGCGCCTGCCTCGCTGTGGGCGTCAGCGTCTGGCTGCGACTCTGGTCTGGCGTCCTCGTCACGCCGGCCGTTGCAGGGATCCAGCTCCGCTTTCCGCTGGGCGTGATGGCCTCGTGGACTGCGGTCGCTCTTCTCGCGATGGGAACCTGGATGGTCTGGGAGAGCCTCGTCGGCAAGATCCGCGGCCGCGAAAAGCTGCTCGACCGGATTTCCTGGAACGGCAATGAACACGTTCTCGATGTGGGGTGTGGACGCGGACTGATGCTCGTGGGCGCCGCGAAACGCCTGACGAGCGGCCTCGCGACGGGCATCGACATCTGGCAGTCGGAGGACCTCACCGGGAATCGTCCGGAGGCGGCTCTGGAAAACGGCCGGCGGGAAGGCGTCGAGGATCGAATCCAGGTGAAGACGGCCGACATGCGCAATCTGCCTTTTTCGCACGACGCCTTCGACGTCGTTCTCTCGAGCGTGGCGATCCACAACATCTACTCCGCGGAGGGCCGGGCCGAGGCGATCTCCGAGATCGTGCGCGTGCTGAAGCCTGGAGGTCAGGCCTTGATAGACGACATCCGGCATGGCCGCGAATACGCTGCCGCATTCCGGAAGAGTTCCTGCGACGTGTCCTCGACGGGATCGAAGGTCGCGTCCCTTTTCCTGGCGGTGGTCACCTTCGGATCCCTTCGGCCCGCAACGCTCCTCGTCCGCAAGAACCTTCGCCCGCCCGCCCCCGGCCGCGGCCGGTCGGGTGGAGAGCCGCGACGAGCCGGCTCTCCCGAGCGCCCTGGCGCCGTAACAGCGCCGCGAGCGTGATGGCCAGAGCTGCGGCGAAAAGGAGTTGGCGGCTCGGGATCACCCGACAGCTGGGAGTGCCATTGCGCCCGACCACCGTGAACCATTCGCTTCCGCTACGATGCGCTTGAAAAGGAGATTCCATGAAGAAAAGCAGCCGGAAGCCGGCAAAAAAGGCCTCGAAGCCTAAACGGAAAACCATCATGCGGCACTCGCGAGAGGGCGTGAAAGCCAGGAAGGCGATAAAGCCGAAGAGCAAGGGGAAGTCGAAGAGCACGAAGTCGAAGCGCGCGGCGACAGCGAAGAAGGCTTCGAAAACTTCGCGGCGGAAGACCGCGACGCGCAAGCCAGGCCCCGCCACCGCGAAGAAAGCGACACGGGCGGCGGCACCGAAGAAGACTCCCGCGCGGAGCAGGCGCACCCGGGGCGAGGCGGACCGGCGCGTCGAATACCCGTCGGATGCTCGCGGCATGGGCGCCGAATCCGGAGGCCAGTCGGGAGATACGGAAGGCCTCTCGCGCACGGAAGACGCCGACTCGGAAAGCGTCGAGGAGCTCGTCGAGGAAGGACAGGCCTACGAGGCCGGCGTGATCAGCGGGGTCGAGAGAGGTCGCAATGCCGGAAAGCGCGGGGCCCGGACGCGCCAGGTCCCCGTCGACGACGTTCCCCAGGAATATCTGGAGGAGGAATAGGAGCCGCTGACGCCTCGAAAGGTTTGGCTCCGGGTTTCATGGGAATCGGAGCTCGAGGCGGGATCCGGGCGATACAGATCCCGGGCTGCCCTGCGAAATCAGCACTTCAGGACTGACCCGGCGCCATCAGAAGCCCGAGGTGCGCCAGGCGCACGAGCGCTGATTCGACGGCGTCCCTCGCGAAGCTGTCCACGAGCCGCGGATCGGTGACGGGAGATCCCGCTTCGTCCTGAAGCGTGAAATCCCCGCTCGTGACGGCGGCCGACAGGTCGCGGGAAAGAGCGGCCCGGTCGCGCGAGCCGTCGCAGCGGCGCAGCACGAAACGGGTGAGGTCTTCGAGCCGGATCACCCGATGGGTGAGTGCCGTGGCGCGCGTGCCCTCGGAGGCCTGCGCGCGCGCCAGAGGCGAAGCGGCGGGACGATCTCCCGGCCGGACGGCGAAGACCGGCGCCCTGCCGGAGAGGGCCACCAGTTCGGAGACAAAGCAACGAAGCACCATCTCCGAAAGATCTTCGCGCGAAGGCGCGGCGGCTCCGAACTTCCCGCGCGCCAGAGTTTCCGTGTACAGCTCCTCGAACGGCAGCGACGCGGGCGCGCGTTGAACCAAAACGCCGAGAGCCGCCTTCATGACGGGGTTCCCGATCGTGATTCGGACTCCGGCGCCGGTCGCGAACTCTTCCGGCGCGTCGGAGGCCACGTCCGGACCCGGCGACGCGGGCTCGGACAGCGAGGTGACGAAGAGGTTCCGGATCGCGGATGCGTCCGGCTGGTCGTTCGGGACCGGACCCCCCGCGCGGGCGAGGAGGCTTCGCCGGAACATTCGATTGGCGAGAAAGTCGAGATACTGATTACGAACGATGCGGTTATCGAGCGAGGCAAGCCCGTCGGCCGCTTCCTTCGGCAGATTGCTGTCCCACACCGCAAACGAGGTTTCTCCGACGTACTGCATCCCGACGGCCACCGCTCTCTCGACGAACTCGGTGAAGTAGACGGGCCGGTTGTGCTCCTCGAGATACTCGTGAAAGAGGTAATAGTCCTCGAACTTCTCGAGGTGAGTCGCGATCTTCCGGAACATCGCGCGGTACGTCCCCTCCTCTTCCCTGGCGAACCGCGCGAGAAACTCGAGAAAGGAGCGGGCCTGCTGGATCTGTTCGTGGGGATCCGCGATCGACCGCACGTGAAAGCGCAGCACCTCGCGCACCAGCCCGTTGCGGTGCCAGCCGGGAAGCGTGTTGTAGCTGACATACGCGAGCCCGCCGGGCGAGAGGTGCCGCCGGCAAAGACGGAGGAGAGTCTCCGCGACCTGGGGCGGCAGCCACGAGTAGACGCCGTGGCACACGACGTAATCGAATTCGCCGAGATCATCCGGCAGGGAAGAGAAATCGGCCGCCAGCAGCCGGACGTTGTCGAGCGCGGCGACCTTGCGCCTCGTCTCCCCGTCGGCGATCTGCCGCGCGGAGCCGTCGACGCCGACGAACGACGCTCCGGGGAGCGTCGTCGCCATCGCCATCAGGTTGTCTCCGCGCGCACATCCGAGCTCCAGCACGCGGCAGCTCTCAGGGGAGGCGGCGGGAACCCCATACAGGGCGGCAATCATGGCGAGATGTTCCGGATGGGTGTCGAAGATCGCCTGCGCTTCGTAAGGGATGTCGTCGTAACTCGAGGCGCTGGAACGCGAGGCGCCGTCGGTCATGCTGGCGCGGATTGTAGCGTCGGCGTGCTCTGTCCCATCTCTTTCGGCGGATCGCGTCGTCCGTTCGGCGGTCCCGCTCGATCCGCAAACCGCGCCCGCCCGGCGCCACGGGTGCGGAGTGTGAACTTGGGTCGATCCTGAGATAACCGAACCGCCCTCCACTCCGGGCGGGGCGAAAAAAATACTCTCGGCCGACATCTCCTGAACCGGGTCCCGGGGGAGGCTCTCGGCGACAATGAGGAGGTCCCGATGCCGCGCGCCCTCAGTCTGCCGAATTCTCCCGCCAGGCAACTTGCGGGCTTCGTCGCCAGGTTCGACCCGGCCGTCGCGAAGACGTTTCGGTCCTGCCGTGCCGCGGTGCGTCGGCTGATGCCCACGGCCGTCGAGCTGGTTTACGACAACTATCAATTCCTGGCGGTTGGCTATTCCACGACCGAGCGCCCGTCGGATTCCATCGTTTCGCTCGCCTGCTCGGCCAGGGGCGTCGTGCTTTCCTTCTACTATGGGGCGTCGTTATCGGATCCGGACGGGATCCTGCTCGGCAGCGGAAACCAGAACCGGTTCGTCCGGCTCGCCGGACCTGAGACTCTGAGGGACGCGGCGGTGGCCCGCGTCATCAGGGCCGCCGTCGCGCAGGCCACTCCGCCCTTGCACCGGGGCCGGAAGGGCCACACGATCATCCAGTCGGTGTCGGCAAAGCAACGCCCGAGACGCTAACGGGAGCGGCGCGCCTGCGTCCTTCTCCGCCAGTCTCGATGGCTCCCGTCCCCTGGCGGACTTCTCCGCCAAAGCAAGGCGCGGCGGGCGGCATCGATGTCCGATATTGCGATTCGCTCGCCGAGCGAATAGCGTCTCTTCCGATTTCTTTTAGGAGGATGAAGATGCTCTCACTCACCCGCCGGGCGATGGTCTGGTTTCTCCTCGCAATATCCGCCGCGGCGCTTCCGGCTCGAGCGGCCGACACGGTCACCGTGATCCGGGCGGGGACTCTCATCGACGGGAAGTCTTCGGCTTTGCGCCGCAACCAGGTGATCGTCATTCGCGGCAACCAGATCGCAAGCGTCGGGGACGCCGCGTCCACGAAAATTCCCGAAGGGGCGGCGGTGATCGACCTCTCCCGGGCGACCGTGCTTCCGGGGATGATCGATGCCCACACCCACATCTTCCTGCAGGGAGAGGATCCCGCCGAAGGAGGCTACGACGTCCAGCTGCTGAAATACCCGCTCGCGTTTCGGGCGGCGCGGGCCGTGGTCGCCGCGCGCCGCGCGCTCGAGCAGGGCTTCACGACGATTCGCGACGTCGAGACGGAGGGCGCGGGATACGGGGACGTCGGGATCAAGCAGGCGATCGAGGGCGGATTCATACCGGGGCCGCGCATGTTCGTCGTGACGCGCGCGATCTCGTCGACCGGCGGGTACGACCTCGAAGGGTACGCGCCCGAGATCGTCGTTCCGAAGGGGGCTCAGCTCATCGACGGGCCCGTCGAGGCGCGCAAGGCGGCGCGGGAGCAGCTCGACCACGGCGCCGACTGGATGAAGGTCTACATGACGCATCGTTCGTGGCTGGACGCGCAGGGCAACTTCGTGTCGCAACCGACGCTGACGGTCGAGGAATTGAAGGCGATCGTGGACGAGGCCCACGGCTGGGGTAAGAAAGTGGCGTGCCACGCGTATGGCGGAACCGGACTTCACCGCGCGCTCGACGGGGGGTGCGACTCGATCGAGCACGGCCTGGATCTCGACGACGCCGCGGTCGCGCAGATGGTGAAGCAGGGCACGTGGCTCTGCCCGACGATGGCCGTCTACTACGACCACCACGCGCCGGAGGGGACGCCCGCGGGGCAGCGGGACCGCAAGCGGGTCGCGCTGCACGGTCCGTCGCTCCGGAAGGCCCTGAGAGCGGGGGTGAAGATCGCCTTTGGCACAGACGTCGGCGGCTTCTCCTGGAGCGACCCGATCGCGCGGGAGTTCCCGCGGATGGTGGAGTTCGGAATGAGCCCGATGGCGGCCATTCAGTCGGCGACGTCGGGCGCGGCCGAGATGCTGGGCATGGCCGGACGTCTGGGTGTGGTGGCGCCCGGCGCCTACGCGGACCTCGTCGCTGTCCCGGGCGATCCGATCGCGGACGTGAAGGAGCTCGGGCGGATCTTCTTCGTGATGAAGGAGGGGAAGGTCTTCCGAAACGAGCCGCGGGAGTGGTAGTCGCTGATGCGTCTCCTGCGGCTCTGGGCGTTTGCGAACGATATGCGGGGCTTCTGACTCTGATTAGACTCAGTTGAGCGGGGGGCCGGAATCGCCGGCGATGACGTGGGGGGCGCGGGAGGGAATGGGGATCCCAGCCGGTTCAACTCGTGGAGCTCCGAAAGACCTGACGCCATTCGGCGCTTCCGTCACCTCCGAACATAGCGATAGATTTGCCGCTCCGACGGAATTCCGGCAAACAGACTCCCCGAAATTCTCAAATCTGACTGACCTCATGACTCGCTCCGCGAGCCCGGAGCTCAGCGCGGGGCCGTGTGCGCCGGCGGCTTGTATCTCCGAGCTGATCGAACAGGAAGGCGAATACGTCGACTCGCACCGCGATGCGATCAGCGAGGCCTCCGCTTCTGTGTCCGGTCGTCGAGCTCGTGCGCAGCAGCACGGGCCGTTTCGAGGATGTCGCCGCCTGGAGCCTCGCGGTCATTTTGCGCGAATGCATCGGATCAACCCGCGGATCGTTTGCTCCAGTCACGAAGAGAACGGCAGGATACCGACGGCCATCGGCGACCCGATGGTACGGGGAGTAGGCATGCATCGCGCGAAACATCGTCGGGTCTTTCACCGTTCCGTACTCCGGGACGTTGAACGCCCCGTTGGGCGAACGCTCGACCGCAGCATGTCGTAGATCCCTACATGAGAAACGACGGCTCGAAAGAGCTCGGGATGCAGCGTCAACGCGGCGCCCATGAGCAGGCCGCCGTCGCTCCCGCCCTCGATCGCAAGTCTCTCGCGACTCGTATGACCGGACTCGATCAGGTGCCTGGCGCAGGCCGCGAAATCGTCGAATACGTTCTGCTTACGGGCCAGATTGCCGGCCAGGTGCCAATCCTCGCCAAACTCGCCGCCGCGATCTTGGCCGGCGTCGCGTTCTCGGCCATGCATACGACCGCGCGAATGCCGTGGATCTTCGCGGCGAGCGCGACGCCCTGGGCGTGATTGCCGGCCGACGAGCACACGACGCCGCGTTTCTTCTGCTCCTCCGACAGGAGCGCGAACTTGTTCAAGGGCCCGCGGATCTTGTACGACCCGACCCGCTGGAAGAGCTCGGCCTTGAGCCGCACGTCGAAGCCGGTGCGCTCGGAGAGCTGCCGGGAGGTGAGCAGCGGAGTGGGCTTGATGTGCGGCGCGATCCGCGAGCGCGCCTCCCGGAAGTCGTCGAGCGTCAGCGTGAGCATCCGAGGTCTTCGCTCATTTCTTTGCGGGTTCCGCCGCAGACTTCGGGGCATTCACGACCTTCAAATCGAACTTGCCGTTGCTCTGGAGGAAGAAGACGCAGTCCGACGCCTTGTCGCAGCTCGTCGTGTGCCTGTAGTTCCCGCCGGGCTGCATGAAGTAGGAGCCGGGCGCGAGGCGAAACTCGGGCTTTCCCTCCGGCGCTTGGACGTACGTGCCCGACACGATAACGACCTTGTAGTCGCTGGTGTGCGTGTGGAGGGGAGCGGCGAATCCGGCCGGCAGTTTGATGAACCCGCCGAACGCGCCCTTCGCATGATCGCCCCACACGTCCGCAATCTTGACGCCCGGCGCGCCCTTGGGGTCGAGGTCCGCCCACTTCAACTCGCCGGCCGGCATCACGACGAGCCTGCTCGCCGCGGATTTCGGAGCTCCCTTCCCCTTCGCCGCTCCGGAGCCCTGCGCCGAAACCACCGTCGCCAACAGTAACGACACCGAAAACGCCAGCATGTCTCTTCGCCTCATTGGACTCCTCCTTCAATCGAGAATTTGGAATCGAGGCTACCACCCACCCTCTATCGTCCCGCGATCTCATGGCCCTCTCCCCGCGGGAGAGTGCAGGGTGAGGGGCGCCCTGACCCTATCCCGGTCGAGGGTAAACTGACGGGATCCGTAGGGCTCACGCCGACATGAGCAAGGCCCTGTTCAAGAGCCCGCGAATCTCGTACCTCCCGACGGGCTGGAAGAGCTCGGCCTCGCGCCTCACGTCGAGCCTTGCCGCCGCGGTCGCGCTGGTGCATCCTTCGGCTGAGAGCACCTGAATGCCGGCCTTCGATCTCGTCGCCTTCGACCTCTACGGCATCCTGCTCGACATCTCCGAGCTCGCATCTGGAATGCGTCTGATCGCCGGCGAAGGGGCAGCCGCGCTGCTCGAAAGATGGCGCAAGGTTCAGCTCGAACGAGCTGGCGGCTCAACCGGGAGCGCCGCTACGAACCGTGGGACTCAGTGAC
Organism: Thermoanaerobaculia bacterium; assembly: GCA_038253555.1. Taxonomy (GTDB): domain Bacteria; phylum Acidobacteriota; class Thermoanaerobaculia; order UBA5066; family Gp7-AA6; genus JALYUA01. Next base: position 195 of record JBBSGZ010000156.1, on the reverse strand, counting down.
GCTCGCGGCGCTCGAGGAAGTGGCACCGGAGCTGCCGGCTGAATCCCGCGAGCGCCTAGGTGTCGCTGCTAAGGAGATTGTTCACCCTTGAGGCTGGTGGTTGATCACCGAGGGAAGAGTGACGGCGATGGAAATTGTAGTAGTGAAGCCAGCGGGGTAGAGCGCGGCGTCGGCGGGCTGAGGAAGGGTAGGGGC
>JBBSGZ010000155.1:0-8220 GCA_038253555.1 Thermoanaerobaculia bacterium | reverse complement strand
GGAGAGGAACGGTAAAGGGGGACAGGCCGAGGAGAACTCTTCAGATTCGATGGGGAGACTGCCCCTCACCCATACCCTCTCCCCGGACGCGGGGAGAGGGTGAAAGAACCCCTAGCCGCCCAGATCCTCCCGCAGTTCTTCCACCGTCTCCGGCGACAGCGCGGCGCGTGCCGTATACCCACCATGGTCGACCTCGAGCTCTGCGCTGCCCGTGTGCCGCAGGGCCGTGCGTCCCTCGTCGCCCACGGGGAATCGGACGTAGTGGACCGCGGAGATCCGGTCCTCGCGGCTCTGTCCGGCGGCAAAGAGCGCCGGGGAAACGAGATTCGCGCAGCGCAGCCGCACTTTCCCCGGCTCATCGAGTCCCACCATCCGGTCTAGAGTCGGCTGGACCTGCGCCGGGTCGGTGACCGCGCGTCCCGCTTCCAGGGGAACTCGTCCCTGTCGTCCGGCACGGATCGTGATAGGAGTAAGAGTTCTGATCGCGTTCACGGCGGGGATGTCCCCGCCGCCCCCCTCGCAGAGCGCCCTCGGGGAATGAAGGAGACGAGATGACTCTCATGGACAATCTTGGAAACCTCGTCGGGAAACTCACGGGCGATCACGCGCCCGACGGGAACGTGCACGCGGAGTACGACCGGATGGCGAACGAGATCCCGCAGAGTACCCTCGCCGACGGGCTCAACCACGCCTTCACGTCGGACCAGACGCCGCCGTTCGAGCAGATGGTGTCCGGGCTGTACGGACACTCCAATCCGGATCAAAAGGCGGGGCTTCTCAACCAGCTGCTCGGAGCTCTCGGCCCCGGCGCCGCCTCCCAGATCTTGAGCTCCCTGGGTCTCGGAGCCATTGCCGGAGCGGTCGCGGGCGGAGGCGGAACGGTGACGCCGCAACAGGCGCAGCAAGTGCCTCCGGAAGCGGTCCAGACGATCGCGCAACAGGCCGCGAAGAAAGACCCCTCGATCGTTGACAAGGCCGCGGGCTTTTACGCGCAGCACCCGACGCTCGTCAAGGCAATCGGAGCCGGCGCGCTGGCGCTTCTGATGTCCAGGATTTCCGCGGCGAGGAGATAAGCCGTGGGAATCATCTGGTGGCTGATCGTGGGTCTCATCGCGGGATGGCTCACCGGACGGATCATGGGAGGCGGAGGCGGGGTCCTCATGGACATCATCCTCGGCCTCGTCGGAGCTCTGGCGGGCGGCTTCCTGATGACCCTGCTCGGCTTCAAGGCGGAGGGCGGCTTAATCTACACGATCATCGTGGCGGTCATCGGCGCGATCGTCGTGACCTGGATCTACCGAAAACTCGTCGCGAGGCCGGCGTGAGAATGATTCATTCGGCCCGCCGAGCGGGTCGAGAAGGAGGATGGAATGGCAGATGATCCCAACAAGCCGGATTTCTCGGATGTTCAGTCCGGAAGCTCGTCGACCGCCGGTGCGCCGGCGGGGACTTCGGGGGAGAAGGTCTACGTCGTTCAGGGCGGCGACAGCCTCTCGAAGATCTCGAAGAAGTTTTACGGGGACGCGGGCTCGTGGAAAAGGATCTTCGAGGCGAACCGGGACGTCGTGAAGAATCCGGACCTCATCCAGCCGGGCTGGAAGCTTCGGATTCCCGAATGAGCGCAACCGCATCCAGGGCAAAAGGAGAACAGATGACGACACGCACACGCGCCGCTCTCGTCGCGGCATTCCTGACATCGGCGGTCGCTCTGACCGCGTGCAAGAAGGCGGACGCCCCGGCCCCGACGCCGACCGCGGTCGAATCGGCGGCTCCGGCGGCGGTTCCGGCGGCCGCCATCACGGTGACGGACCTCTCTCTCGGCAAGTCCGTCGGCGCGGACAAGAAAGTGGAGACCGCGACCGACACGTTCTCGCCGAAAGACACGATCTTCGCGGCGATCTCGACGAGCGGCTCAGCGGCGTCTTCGGTCCTTGGGGTGAAGTGGACCTTTGGCGACGGGCAAACCGTGAAGGAAGACTCCAAGACGATCGCGCCGACGGGCCCCTCCGTCACGGAGTTCTCGATCCAGAAGCCGGGCGGCTGGCCGAAGGGAAACTACAAGGTGGAAACTACGGTCGACGGAAAGCCCGGCCCTTCGAAAACGTTCTCGGTGAAATAAGTTTTCTCGCGGGACGGGAATCCTCCCGGGCCGGGCTCGGCGCTCGACGCCCGGGAGGTTTTTCCCTGGAAGCCCTCTCCTCGAACGCGAGGTCCACGGGTCGGGACACCAGGGTTCGTTTTATTTTTGCCGCGCGCGGCGCCTCTGCATCCCGAACAAACAAATCTCCACGCTAGAATCCCCTTCGCTTGGCCACGAACACCGCCGCTCCGGCATCCGTCGAAAGAAATTTCCCTCTCGGTCTTCCGGATTTCCGGTACCAGGACCTTCACGACGAGCGCCGCCTGGCGGACCTCGACGCCGCGTTTCTCTCGGCGCTCGAAGCGGAGGATCCTGAGACCGCCAGCCGGCTGCGCGCCTACCGCGAGGCTCCCGCCTCCTTCGACCCGCTCTCCCGATCGCGGCTTTTAGTCGATGCGGCGCGGCCGCTCGGACGCTTCGTCGCGGTCCTCTTCGGCGTCGAGCGGGAGTGGCAGAGACAAACCGAGATCGCGCAGCCCGAGGCGGTCCTCTTCCGATTCCGCCGGGATTTTCTTCAGCGGCGCGCCGTCAAGGCGCCCCTTCCCGATCTCGCGGCGGCCGACGCAGAGGCGATCGCGCGGACGGGACGGAGCATCGAACGGGGCCTCCATCCGGAACTCCCGTGGGGCGCGGACCCGGAGCTCGCGACGTCGCGGGTGGGGACGGGACTGCTCGATCTCGAAGCCGACTTCATCGCGGCGCTCCGCCAGAAAAAGGTCCCCGAAGTTCCCCCGGCCGCCCGCGTCCGTGCCCTGGCCCTCGCCGCGGCCGCGGCAGAGCTCGGGCTCACCTCGCCCGGGGGGGAGATCCCGCCTCCCTCCGAGGGCGACGAAGGGCTCCTGACTTTTCTGGACGCCCTGCTGAAGGCCTACGGGGTCTGGACCCACGCGCGAATGCGGCACCCGGTCTGGTCGCGCGAGATCCGCGGCTGGGCTTCGTTCCGCCTCCCCCACACCCTCGACTACTCCGCCCTCGTCGCGACCGCGCGGCCAAACTCCGCGCTCCCCGAGGAACGCGTCGGCCCTCTGGAGCACCGGCGGCGGCGGCAAGGTTTTCTTTTGACGGATCCCCGAATGAATCAACGGGAGGTGCTGGGAGAAACGCACTACTGCCTGCTCTGCCACGAGCGCGAGAAGGACTCCTGCTCGAAGGGTTTTTTCGACAACAAGACCGACACGTTTCAGAAGAACCCTCTCGGCGTGGCGCTTCCCGGCTGTCCCCTGGACGAGAAAATTTCCGAGATGCACGCGCTGCGCCGCGACGGGGACTCGATCGGCGCGCTCGCCCTCGTCTGCATCGACAACCCGATGTGCCCCGGGACGGGCCATCGGATCTGCAACGACTGCATGAAAGGCTGCATCTTCCAGAAGCAGGACCCGGTCAACATTCCCCAGATCGAGACGGGCGTTCTCACGGACGTTCTTTCTCTGCCGTGGGGAGTCGAGATCTACGGGCTGTTCACGCGCTGGAACCCCCTCTCGCCCGCAAGGCCCCACGCCGTTCCTTACAACGGCCGGAAAGTCCTCGTCGTCGGTCTCGGCCCCGCCGGCTATACCCTGGCGCACTATCTTTTAAACGAGGGATTCGGCGTCGTCGGAATCGACGGCTTGAAGATCGAGCCTCTGCCCGCCGACTGGACGGGGTCGGACGGCCTCGGGGTCCGCCCGATCCGGGACTGGTCCGAGATCGAGCGGCCGCTCGACCGCCGTCCGCTCGCCGGCTTCGGGGGCGTGTCCGAGTACGGGATCACGGTCCGCTGGGACAAGAACTTCCTGACGCTGATTCATCTGACGCTCTCGCGGCGGCGGCGCTTCCTGGCTCTCGGCGGCGTCCGGTTCGGAGGAACGCTGACCGCCGAGCAGGCGTTCGGCGCGGGCTTCCACCACGTCGCCATCGCCGCGGGCGCTGGCCGGCCGACGATCATCGGCATGAAAAACAACCTCGTCCGGGGCGTGCGGAAGGCGTCCGACTTCCTGATGGCGCTCCAGCTGACCGGCGCGTTCAAGGAAGAAGCGATCGCGAACCTCCAGGCCGAGCTGCCCGCCCTCGTGATCGGCGGAGGGCTGACGGCGATCGACACGGCGACCGAGCTCCTCGCCTACTACCCGATCCAGGTCGAAAAGGTTCTGTCCCGTTACGAGGCCCTCGTCGCGGACCGGGGCGAGGTCGCGATCCGAATGCCCTTCGACGCGGAAGAGAGAGACATCCTCGACCGCCTTCTCCAGCACGGAACGGCGGTCCGCCGGGAACGGGAGCGCGCCCGCCTGGCGGGAGAACAGCCGGACCTCGCGCGGCTCTGCCGCGAATGGGGCGGCGTCTCGATCGTCTATCGGAGGGCGATGGAGGAGTCGCCCGCCTACCGGCTCAACCACGAGGAGATCATCAAGGCGTTCGAGGAGGGGATCTCGTTCATCGAGGGGCTGGAGCCCGTCGAGGCGATCGCCGACGGCCACGGCCACCTGCAGTCGGTCCGCTTCCGGCGATCCGGGGCGGGGGATGTCGTCGAGATCCCGGCCCGGTCCTGCCTGGTCGCCGCGGGGACGACTCCTAACGTCACCTATGAAAAGGAGTGGCCCGGGACCTTCCGCATGGACGAGCGCCGGCGGTTCTTCCAGCCGCACCGCGCGCTTTCAGACGGCGCCGGAGGATGGCGTCTCGAGTCTTCGGCGTCCGACGATCAGGGGGCCTTCTTCACGGGGTATTCGCGGGCGGGAAACTTCATCAGCTTCTTCGGTGACAACCACCCGGCGTACAACGGCAATGTCGTCAAGGCGATGGCCTCGGCAAAAAACGGCTACAGGCCGATTACCGACGTTCTGGGAGGCCCGGCTCCCGGGCAGAGCCTCGCGGCGACGCCCCTTTCAGACTGGGACTCCTTCCGCGATCGCATGACCGACCTTCTGACCGCCCGGGTCCACGAGGTGCGGCGTTTGACGCCCACCATCATCGAGGTCGTGGTGCGGGCCCCGGCGGCGGCCGCCAACTTTCAGCCCGGTCAGTTTTTCCGCCTGCAGAACCTCGAGGCGGTGGCCCCGGTGGCGGGCGGCTCTCCCCTGCTCATCGAGCCCCTTGCCCTGACCGGGGCATGGGTGGACGCCGGCGCAGGGCTGCTCTCGATGATCGCGCTCGAGCTCGGCGGCTCCTCACGCCTGTGCGGCGCGCTCCGGCCGGGCGAACCGGTTTTAGTCATGGGACCGACGGGAAGCGCCACTGAGCTCCCGGAGAACGGCACGGTCCTGCTCTGCGGGGGCGGCCTCGGAAACGCCGTGCTCTTCTCGATCGGGAAGAAGGCAAGGCAGAGGGGAAACCGCGTACTCTATTTCGCGGGATACAAACGGGCGGAGGACTTCTACAAGCGCGAGGAGATCGAAGCCGCTGCGGACGTCCTCGTCCTCTCGGTCGATCGCGGAGAGGACATCCCGGCGCGTCGCCCGTCGGACCGCCAGTTCGTTGGAAACATCCTGGAGTCGATGGTCGCCTACGCAACCGGAAAGCTCGGACGGCAGGAGATCTCGTTGTCCGAGGTCGACCGGCTGATCGTGATCGGGTCGGACCGGATGATGGCGGCGGTCGCGAGGGCGCGACACGGGGTCCTGGCGCCGTACTTGAACCCGCGTCACATCGGAATCGGGTCGATCAACTCCCCCATGCAATGCATGATGAAAGAGGTCTGCGCCCAGTGTCTCCAGAAACACCTCGATCCGGCGACAGGGCGCGAGACGGAGATCGTCTTCTCCTGCTTCAACCAGGACCAGGGTTTAGACGAGATGGACTGGGACAACCTTGCCGCGCGCTTGCGCCAGAACACGGTGTCCGAGAAGCTCACCAATCTCTGGATCGACCGGCTCTTCGCATCGCCAGATCTCCAGAGGGTTTGATCCCGCCCAGACGAAGAGATCTGGAAAAACCCCCATCGTCCGAGCGCCTGACGCCTAAGGGACGTTCGCCAGGAACAGCAGGTACGGGTTGATGGCCAGACCTTTACGGAAGTTGGCCGTGTCCTCCGGCACGCGGGTGATCGAGAAATGGAGGTGAGGACCTCCGATGACGTGCCCGGTCGAGCCGACGTACCCGATGACGTCTCCCTTGCGAACGCGCGTCCCGCCCTGCAGACCCTTCGCGTAGGCGGAGAGGTGGCAGTAGAACAGGAGGTACTGGCCGGTGGAGTCTTTCTGGTAGATCGCGTTCCCTCCGCGCCTTTCCTTCGAGAGCCGGACGATTTCCCCGTCGGTCGTGGCGAGGATGGGTGTGCCCCGGGGCGCGCCGATGTCGATCGCAAGGTGCTTGGCGTGGGTGCCGCGCGAAGCCAGGAACGAGTCCTGGAGACGCCTCGCATCCACCCCTTCGACGGGGATCAGAAAACTTTCCGAGATCAGGGAGGTGAGATCCACGTCCTGCGGCCGCACGTCCGAGACGTCGGACTTGGGCCGAAGGAAAGATTTGAGCGTCCGGGCGATGCGCGTGAGGCTGGCTCCGGCGCCCGTCCGGGCCGGCTCGGCCGTGGCCACCGGGTCTTCCGTGAGCTCGACCCCTTCCGCCCCCTGGTCTTCGGGGCCATCCGTGGCCGCGCGATGAACATGGGCTTCGAGAATGATGTCCTGCGGGTCGCACGGCGAGGGGGGATAATTCTGCATCTCCGGCAGCGGAGCGCCGTGCGTCAGATTGGCGACCGCCCCGGGGGGTGCTGCGACGCCGATCCGATCGAGCACGACCCATCCCTCGGAGTTCTGGTGAACGACGGTTCTCGCCGGCTTGCCGCGGCGGCGGGCGGTCCTGAGGTGGCTGACGGGGGCGCGGTGACGGACGCGGGCGTGATGATGGCCGTGGGAGACGTTGGCCGCATGGTGTCGGGTGGATTTTTTCGGGTGGTGGCGGCGGGCTTCGGCGGGCTTTGAAACAGCGAGGGAGAACAGGGCGGCCAAAGCAGCCGCAGCCAGGGGAACCTTTTGCATGAATCGATTATTGAGGAGAGGTTCACCGGCGGTCAAGGAAAAAAGCCTTTTCAGATCAGTTATTTATGCCATAAAAGCATGGGGGTTTTCGGCTCGACTCAGGCCCCGGAATGTGATGTCTGCACGCACGAAGAACGAGGGTTTCTGACCTCCCGGAAACAGGACCGCAGGGCCCTTCGCGCCGGAAGAAAGCGGCTCAGCCGGGCGGGCGTTCCCGCGGCGCCGGGTGGAAATTCGGAGACGGAGCCGAAGGCGGCGGGACCGCCTTTCCGGGGGTTACGCGCGCTCCAGGTAGGAGTCGTCGCGCGTGTCGATCGTGATGATCGTGCCCGCTTCGATGAACTGCGGAACCATGACCTCGAGCCCCGTTTCGAGCACGGCCGGCTTGTAGGACGCCGAAGCGGTCGCGCCCTTCATCCCCGGCGAGGTCTCCGTCACCTTGAGGTTGACCGTATTCGGGAGCTCGATCCCGACCGGGTTCTCCTCGTAGAAATCCACGTGAATGACGGTGTTCGCCAGCAGGTACTTCATCTGCTCCCCGATCACTTCGTCTGAGAGGGTGATCTGGTCGTAGTTGCTCTGGTCCATGAAGTGATGACCCGCGGAGTCGGAATAGAGGTACTCCATCTCCTTCTCATCGAGCGATGCCTTTTCCACACGGTCCGTCGAGCCGAAGCGGTGCTCGGTCATCGAGCCATTCCGGAGGTTGCGCATCTTCACCTGGACGAAGCCGCGCAAATTCCCGGGGGTCTTGTGGACCATCCCGTGGACCCGGTGCAGCTCGCCGTTGTAGATGACGAGAGTCCCGGCACGGATGTGGGTCGCTGGAATCATCATGGAGCTTCACCCCGACAAAAGACGGCGAAATCTAACAGAGTGGGGGAAGTTCGTCCAGCGGGCGCTCCTCCCTCTCCCCGGGCCCGGGGAGTGTATGGACCGGAGACATGGTGGACGGTTGTTCGGAGACATGGTGGACGGTTTTTAGGGAGGTTATCGTTGAGTGTTGAGATTGATTTGGGCGATTTTCTGGTGACAGAAGAAGACGTCGAAGAGGCCGTCTAAGGGAGAGGGACGAAGAGCGACGGGTTGCCTGAAGAAGGCGTTGCCGATTTTGAAAGCGTGTCCGTG
>JBBSGZ010000154.1:0-8244 GCA_038253555.1 Thermoanaerobaculia bacterium | reverse complement strand
CGGATCCGCGCTGGAACGATCTCGGCGTCCGGATCGAGGACGTCGTGCTCGTGACACCGTCGGGAATGGAGTGCCTCTCGTGCGAAGCCCCGCGAGAGATCGCCGATGTCGAGAAGGCGATTGCCGAAGGGCGCGCGAAGGCGAAGGGGAGAGCCTCCGGGAAGTCCCGCTAAGGAATCGCCAATCGGGAACGGCAGCCTCGTTTGGCCGCCGTTCCCTCGGCGCTCCCCGTCAGTCTGTCAGCCCCGCCGCGTTATTTCGCTGGATGTGCCCTGGCAGCGCTCGCTCTGACCAACGGGGACCACGTCTACAGGTTGACCCTCTCACCCTTCCCTCTTCCCCGGGCGCGGGGGAGGAGGTCACGCGCTGAGACTGAAATCTGCTATTACAACTCATGTAATATTAACGGTCATGAACAGGTCGCTACAGCTCAGGAAGGGGCGAGAGAATGCCGGCCTGACGCAGGTCGAGGCCGCTAAACGTCTGGGCGTCTCCCAGCCGTACCTGTCTCTCCTGGAGTCTGGGAAACGAGCCCTCACGCCCCGGGTCGGGCGAAGGGCGGCGCGGCTCTATTCGCTTCCTCCGACCGTTCTCCCGGTTTCCGCGGGCTCACTCCGCGGGACTCAGGATCTGAATAAGGCTGTTCGAGCGCTGGCAGCGTTAGGTTATCCGGGCTACGCGCACGTTCGGCCCGGCCCGGCCGCCAATCCTGTGGCGTTCGTTCTCGAAGCGGTCTCCGACCCGGAGCTGGACGCTCGCGTCTCGCAGGCCCTCCCGTGGGTGCTGGCGCGGTACCCTGATCTCGACTGGGAATGGCTCGCAGATCAGGCGAAGTTGCGAAATGCGCAGAACCGGCTCGGCTTCGTCGTCGCCCTTGCCCGGGAGGTGGCCGAACGGCAGCAGAACCAACCTGCTGTCGAGCGGCTTGCGAACGCCGAACGTCACCTCGAAAAGTCTCGTCTTTTTGCGGAAACGACGCTTGGGCGCGAATCGATGTCACAGGCTGAGCGGTCGTGGCTTCGAGTCAATCGACCACCCGCGGCGCAATGGTGGAACGTCCTGACGACTCTTACGGCAGATCAAGTGCGGTAGGACCTCTGATACACAAGAACGGTGGGAATCGTTTCTTAAGGCGGTCGATAAACGCCTCGGATCTCCCGTTGAGCTTCACTGCATTGATGGATTTGTCATGACGACGCTTTTCGGAGTTTCTCGCAACACTCAGGACATCGATTTCCTGGTCGTGGGTAGAAATCGGGATTCCGCCCTTCTTCAAGAGCTCGGCGGTCAAGGTTCAGATCTCCATCGCCAATTCGATGTTTACCTGCACCCCGTGGCGGTAACGATCTATCCGGAAGACTACGAATCACGTCTGATTCCAATGTTGAAGGGACTTGGGTTAAAAAACATTCGACTCTGCGGGCTTGAACCCCACGACCTTGCGTTAACGAAGCTAGAGAGGAATTTCGATGTGGATCGACAGGACGTCCACGCCCTTGCGGCGAAGGGATTGATCGACGCTCCGACTCTGAGGAGTCGCTATCTCAACGAGTTTCGACCAAACCTTGTTTCGGGAGTAGAAAAGCACGATCTGACGATGGAGCTTTGGACCGAAATCATCGATGAGGTTCAGACGACGGCGCGGGGTTCCCCGCGCTCCCCCTCGCCCTGACCCTCTCCCCCGGGCGCGGGGGACCGGGAAGGTTTTGTTGTCTCCTTGTGATCGGGATACGGCCGGACTACTCGATCGAAATCCGAGCCGATCTGCTTGTCGAGCATGACCGGCCGATGCTGCAGCACGGATCGCGAGCAGACTATGCCCTCTTCAAAGTCGCCGCGATGGCGCGAGTGCTGAGGGACCCCCTCACCTGACCCCCTCCCCCGGTTGCGGGGAATGCCGGGCTGCCGGGAAATAATCTCCCCCTCAGTTGAACAGGAGCGCTATGAACCTTCGGGTCACACGGCGGCCCGTCGTGGAAAAGAAGAAGTCTCCGAGAAGTCTCCGAGTCCGGGCGGCGAATTCGGTGAAAAAACGCCGAATCCGAGCTTTCTCCGAAGACCCCAAGGCCCTTGTTTTTAAGCAGTTTTCGCTTTTTGGAGGCAGGGGTGGTGGTGAGCCGTGTAGGACTCGAACCTACAACCTAGAGATTAAGAGTCTCTTGCTCTACCAATTGAGCTAACGGCCCACGGAGCGCGGAGGATATGCGATCGGCCGCGTGCAGGCAAGCTGGCGCGCGCGGTGGCCTGTCATCCCCCGCCGACGAACTCGACGACTTCCAGGATGTCTCCCGCCGCGAGCGCCGTCGTCGCGTAGGAGGCCTTCGGGACGATCTCGCGGTTGCGCTCGACGGCCACGCGCGGGGTCTGAATCTCGAGCTTCTCGAGGACCGATGCCACCGACGCGCCCTCCGGCAGGTCGAGCTCCTCGCCGTTGACCCGCACGCGGACCCCGCTCACGTCTTCCTCCGGACGGGGAACTTGAACTCGGTGCTGCCGATGGGAGAGCTGACGCGGATGACGGCTGCGGCCGCGCCCTCGCCGAACGCCGGTATCGCGACCGTGATCGGGCACATTCCGTCCGACGCGGTTTGCCCCTGGAAGACGACGGCCGGCTTCTGCACCGTCGAGAGGATCCGGATCTGCACCGCCGCGCCGGCGACCGGCTGTTTCGAGAGGGAGGAGACGGCCTTCATCCTCAGCGCGGTCTCCCGGCCCGAGACGAACTCGGGGACCGGCGAAAAGGAACAGTCGATCTGGTCGTGCGCGAGCTCCGAGGCCAGGTAGTCGAGAATGACCTGGTCGAGCGTGCGGTCGCCGGGAGCGCCCTGCTCGTCCTGATCCTCGGCCTCGCCGGGCGCCTCTTCCTCCCCCGGCGGCGCGCCGTCCGGGCTCTTCAGTCCGCCGTTTGCGCCGTCGAATCGGCCGCGCTGGATGGCCGCGATCATCGTCCGATGCTGCTGCTCCATCAGCTCCTGAACCGCCTTGTCGTCGCGGCCCGCCTGGATGACGTCCGCATAGGAGGTCTTGCGGGTCGCGAGGATCTGGCCGCCGACGTAAACGAGGGATTCGATGTGGGGGGACGTGTCGCCCTTGTCCTCCGTCTGGATGTGGAAGACGCGGTTGTTGTGCTTGACGTCCGTGTTGTAGCCGGTGATCACGGGGCGGAATTGTAACTTGGCGGCGGAGGCCGTCCGTTTCAGACGGGCTCGAAATGAGCCGTGAAATGGCGCAAAACAGGCGCCTGCTTTGCGATCCGGATTCCGCGCAGAGCCTCCGGATGCTGGTGGATGCGCACGAGGACGTCGGCGACGTACTCGAGATGGCTGTTGGTGTACACGCGCCGGGGAACGGCGAGCCGGACCAGGTCGAGGTCCGGAAGAATCTCTTTCCCGGGGCGCGCCGGGTCGGGACGCCCGAACATGACGGCGCCGATCTCGACGGCGCGGATCCCGCCTTCCACGTAGAGCGCGATGGTGAGCGCCTGGCCGGGATAGTGCGAAGGAGGCAGGTGCGGCGCGAACGCGCGCGCGTCCACGTAGACCGCGTGTCCTCCGATGGGCTCGACGACCGGGACCCCCGCGGCCGCGAGCGCGTCGCCGAACCGGGTGACCTGCCCGACGCGAAAGGCGAGGTATTCCTCGTCCAGGACCTCACGCAGGCCGATCGACACGGCTTCGAGGTCGCGGCCGGCGAGACCCCCGTACGTCGGGAATCCCTCGATCAGGATGAGCTTGTTCTTCAGCCGCTCGACCCAGGTCTCGTCGCGCAGCGCGAGAAACCCTCCGATGTTGGCGAGGCCATCCTTCTTCGCGCTCATCGTGCAGCCGTCGGACAGCGAGAAGATCTCTCGCACGATCTCCGCCACCGGGCGGCTGGATTGTCCGGGCTCCCGCTGTCGGACGAACCACGCGTTTTCCGCGAACCGGCACGCGTCGATGAAGAGGGGGACCCCGTGGCGGTGGCAGATCTCGTTCGTCCCCCGCAGGTTCTCGAGCGAGACCGGCTGCCCGCCCCCCGAGTTATTCGTGAGCGTTGTGAGAACGAGCGGGACGCGGCCGGGGTTTCCCGCGAGGCAGGCCTCCAGGCGTTCGAGGTCCATGTTGCCTTTGAAGGGGTGGCGGGCGCTCGGATCCCGCCCTTCGGGGATCACGAGGTCGATCGCCGTTCCGCCGTTCACTTCGACGTTGGCGCGGGTGGTGTCGAAGTGCGTGTTGTTCGGAACGATGTCGCCCGGGGTCAGCACCGTCGAGAAAAGAAGGTTCTCGGCGACGCGTCCCTGGTGGGTCGGGATCACGTACGGCAGGCCGAAGATGTCCCGGACGGTCTGCTCGAAGTGGAAGAAGTTGCGCCCGCCGGCGTACGACTCGTCTCCCCGCATCAGGCCCGCCCACTGAGAGTCCGACATCGCCGAGGTCCCCGAGTCGGTCAGCAGGTCGATGTAGATGTCCTCCGAAGCCAGGCCGAAGACGTTGTACCCGGCCGCTCGCAGCTTCTCGGCCCGCTCTTCCCGCCCGGTCCGGCGGATGGGCTCGACCACCTTGACGCGCCAGGGCTCGGGAGAAAAGCGCGACATCAGGAGAAGCTATCAGGTCGGAAAATTCAGGGGGCGGGCGTGGGCACCGGGGTGAGTTTGTTCGGGTCCTGCCGGCGGAAGACGAGCCGGGTTTGATGCGCCCCGTCCTTCTGCACCGTCACGGTCTCCCGGACCCAGACCTGGCGGTCGGCGGACAGGCGCCAGAGGCTTCGCTGGACCGCCGCGCGTGGGGTCTCGTCCGTCCCCGCGACGACCTCGAGCCAGAGCGACTTCGCGTCGTTTCCCCACCTCGCGGTGAGTGTCCCGCGCTCCTTGTTCCCGAGTGTCTTCTCGTACGTGCGGCCGTCGACGACCACTTCTTCCGCGAGGATCCGCGCGCGCGAATTTCCGAGCGGCTGGATCCAGATGCGCTCGCCGGACTGCGTGACCTGCAGGACGGCGTTCTCCATCTTCGAGGAGCCGAGGGTGCTGCTCTTCGCGTCGAGCTCCCAGATTCCGGTGAAGTCCGTCTGACTTCCTTTCGCGCCCGGGTGCGCGGAGCGGGACGGACGTTTTTTCAGGGGCGCGCCCGGATCCGCCGGCAAGAGGGCCGCGAGGGCCAGGCCGAGCACCCAAACCGCCGCCGCGGCGCGGCTCCGCCAACTCACGCCCGGGCCGCCTTTTTCGCGTGCACGAAGATCCGCCGCAGGAACTGCCCCGTGTGCGACGCGCGGACCGCCGCCACCGCCTCGGGCGTGCCCTCGGCGATGATTCGCCCTCCGCCGTCACCGCCCTCGGGGCCGAGGTCCACGACCCAGTCGGCGGTGCGGATCACGTCCAGGTTGTGCTCGATCACCACGACGGTATTGCCCTTCTCCGTCAGAGACCTCAGGACGCCTAACAGTTTGCGGATGTCGTCGAAATGCAGGCCCGTCGTGGGCTCATCGAGCAGGTAGAGCGTTCGTCCCGTGGAACGGCGCGCGAGCTCCCTGGCGAGCTTGACGCGCTGCGCCTCGCCTCCGGAGAGCGTCGTCGAAGACTGCCCCAGCTGGATGTAACCGAGCCCCACCTGCACGAGGGTGCGACAGATGTTCGCGATCGAGGGGATATTCTCGAAGAGCTCGAGCGCCTGCTCGGCCGTCAGCGCGAGGATCTCGGCGATCGACTTGCCCTTGTAGTGGACCTGCAGGGTTTCCCGGTTGTAGCGCTTGCCGGCGCAGACGTCGCAGGTCACATAGATGTCGGGCAGGAAATGCATCTCGATCTTGATTTGTCCGTCGCCGCTGCACGCTTCGCAGCGGCCGCCCTTGACGTTGAACGAGAAGCGCCCCGGCGCGTAACCGCGGGCGCGCGCTTCCGGTGTCCGGGAGAGAAGCTCGCGAATGGGATTGAAGACGTTCGTGTAGGTCGCCGGGTTGGAGCGGGGTGTGCGCCCGATCGGCGACTGATCGATGTTGATCACCTTATCGATCTCCCAAAGGCCCTCGATCTTGTCGTGCGCGCCGGGGCGGTCGGCGGCGCCGTGCAGCGCGCGCGCCAGCGCCTTGTAGAGGATGTCGTTGACGAGGGTAGATTTACCCGAGCCCGACACCCCGGTCACCGCCGTCATCACGCCGAGCGGGAATCGAACGTCCACGTTCTTCAGGTTGTGCTCGCGCGCGGCGCGAACGACCAGCGCCTTGCCGCTTCCGCCGCGCCTGGTCTCCGGGATCGGGATCTCGATCTCCCCAGACAGGTATTTCGCGGTCAGCGATTCCGGAAAATCCGCGAGCTCGTCCGGCGTGCCCTGGGCGACGATGCGGCCGCCGTGCACGCCCGCGCCCGGCCCGAGGTCGATCACCCAGTCCGCCGAGCGGATCGTCTCCTCGTCGTGCTCCACCACGACCACCGTGTTACCCAGGTCGCGCATGGAGATGAGCGTGTCGATGAGCTTTCGGTTGTCGCGCTGATGAAGCCCGATCGAGGGTTCGTCGAGGACGTACAGGACGCCCATCAGCTTCGAGCCGATTTGCGTCGCCAGACGGATGCGCTGCGACTCGCCCCCCGACAGCGATGCCGCGCCGCGCGACAGGTTGAGGTAGCCGATGCCGACGTTGGCGAGGAACCCGAGCCGGTCGCGAATCTCTTTCAGGATCTTGCCCGCGATTTCGCGTTCGCGCACCGTCAGGGCGAGATCGTCGAAGAAGCTGATGGAGTCGGAGATCGTGACGCGCGCGATCTCGTCGATCGAGCGGCTCCCCACTTTGACCGCCAGGGCTTCGGGCTTCAGGCGCCGGCCCCCGCAGCCGGGGCAAGGCTCCGCGGACATGTACGCTTCGAGCTCGAAGCGATTCTCGGGATTTTCGGTCTCCCGGTAGCGCCGCTCGAGCATCGGAATCAGCCCCTCGAACGAAGACCGCCAGTGGTACTCGCCCCTTTCCGCGACATACGAGAACTTGATCTCGTCCTCTCCCGAGCCGTAGAGGATGACCTGGCGCGCTTTCTCGGGAATCCGGGAAAACGGCTGGTCGAGCCGGAACTTGTAGTGTTTCGCGAGAGTCGCCATCTGGCGCGAGCGCCAGTTCGTCGAGCCGGGCTTTAAGATCGCGATGGCGCCGTCCTCGATCGATTTCTCCGGCGCGACGACCACGCGCTCCGGGTCGGCCTTCAGGATCGTCCCCAGGCCGGAGCAGTCGGGGCACGCGCCGTAGGGAGAGTTGAACGAGAAGAGCCGCGGCGTGATCTCGGTCAGCGATGTCCCGCAGTCGGGGCAGGCGTAATTCGCCGAGAGCACCTCCTCAGGACCGTCCGCGACGGAAAGGGTGACGAGGCCGCCGGAGACGCGCGTCGCCGTCTCGATCGAGTCGGCGAGGCGTTTCCGATACTCCTCGTCGGCCGCGGGCTTGGCAACGAGCCGGTCCACCACGAGCTCGATCGTGTGCTTCTTCTGTTTGTCGAGCTCCGGCGGGTCGTCGAGGTCCACGTACTCCCCGTCGATGCGGGCGCGCAGGAACCCCTCCTTGAGCATCTCCGCCATCTGCTTCTTGTACTCGCCCTTCTTGCCGGAGACGTATGGGGCCAGCACGACGAACCGGCTGCCCTCCGGCAGTCTCAGCGCGCGGTCCACCATCTCCTGGACCGTCTGGGCCTGAATCGGGCGCCCGCATTTCGGGCAATGAGGCTTGCCGATCGAGGCGTACAGGAGGCGCAGGTAGTCGTAGATCTCCGTCACCGTTCCGACGGTCGACCTCGGATTCTTCGACGTCGTGCGCTGCTCGATCGAGATCGCGGGCGAAAGCCCCTCGATCGAGTCGACATCGGGCTTCTCCATCTGCTCGAGAAACTGCCGCGCATACGCCGAGAGCGATTCGACGTAACGCCGCTGCCCCTCGGCGAAAATCGTGTCGAAGGCGAGCGACGACTTGCCCGATCCCGAAACGCCCGTCACGACGACGAGCCGGTTACGGGGAATATCGCAGGAGACGTTGCGAAGATTGTGCTGACGCGCGCCGCGGATGCGAAGAAATTCCATAAAGGG
The DNA here is from genome assembly GCA_038253555.1 of Thermoanaerobaculia bacterium. Classification (GTDB taxonomy): domain Bacteria; phylum Acidobacteriota; class Thermoanaerobaculia; order UBA5066; family Gp7-AA6; genus JALYUA01. The sequence goes on along the minus strand of JBBSGZ010000154.1, from coordinate 214 downwards.
CCCGATTGTAAAGGAGCGCGCACACCGCGCGGCTCCAGGCGGCAGGCCGCCGTCCGATGCGGCCGTTCCGCCTGATTCAAAAGCAGTCCGTCTTGCTCGGAACACGAGAACGTCGCACGACGAGGCCCGCGGCTCCAGGCGGCAGGCCGCCGTCCGATGCGGCCGTTCCGCCTGATTCAAAAGCAGTCCGTCTTGCTCGGAACACGAGAACGTG
>JBBSGZ010000153.1:0-8716 GCA_038253555.1 Thermoanaerobaculia bacterium | reverse complement strand
CCCGTCGCTCTTCGTCCCTCTCCCTTAGACGGCCTCTTCGATGTCTTCTTCTGTCACCAGAAAATCGCCCAAATCAATCTCAACACTCAACGATAACCTTCCTGAAAACCGTCCACCATGTCTCCGAACAACCGTCCAACATGTCTCCGGTCCATACACTCCCCGGGCCCGGGGCGAGGGGGCAGAGCTGCGCTTCATCCACGGTGGTGACTAAGCTCGCCCCGAGAGGAGTCTCCCGACCAGAGGGAGGGAGGAGCCTCTCGGGGCGGGAGCGGGAGCGAACGCAGTGAGCGGAAGCGACGTGAAGGCGACGGTTACGGCGTCCGCGAAGGCATCACCGGGGCGGCGGGACCGGCCCCGGTCGTCGCGGGGTGTGGGCTGATCTTGATCGTCGTCGCGATGTGGCGGGTGTCCTTGTCCAGATAACGCAACGTGACCGATTCGCCGATCTTGAGTTCTCCGCCGCTGATCTTCGTCGCCCCGGTCCACACGAGAGAGGTCTCCCGGCCGGCGCCGTCGCGAACGGAAAGTGTCTTCTTCGCGGGATCGAGATCGGAAATGCGGCCCGAAAGAGAGATGCCGTGCGCTCTCACCCGCGCCGCTGGGGTCCGGGCGGGAGTGGCGGGACGCGTCGTTGCCGTTGCCGGACCTTCCGCCTGCCCGCCCCGGAGAGAGAGGGAGATCAGACTCGCGAGGAGGACCGATGCGAAACCGCCTGTGATCATCGACCCTCCTTCGGTTGCAGCCTAAGAGAGATCGAGTGAACGGAAAGTGAACCTCCCGCCTGCTCCTCACACCGGGCCCGAAGACTGCATCACCCCGGCGGGACCAGAAATTCCCGCCCCTCCCGCAAAAGTCCTTCCAGGACCTCGCGATACAGCCGGGCGGCGTGCTCGACGGAGGCGAGTTCCACCTGTTCGTCCGCGGCATGCGCGTGCGCGATCTGCCCCGGGCCGACGAGGAGGGGAGTCCCCCACCGGTCGAGCAGGGGCAGGTCGCAGGCGAAAGAGACGATCTCGCCGCCGGGCGCGCCGCGGGGCCTCTCGAGCACGATCCTCTCGGAACGATACGGAACGGTGATCTCGCCCCTTCCCCGAGCCGCTTTTTCCACCTTCGAGAGGATGGCGGCAGTCGAGCCCCCGGTGCGGACGAGGATTTCGGCCCGACCTCTCTCGGCGATTACGTTGGGAGCAGTGCCCGCCTCGACGATTCCGATGTTGACGGTCGTCTCTCCGAAGACCGGATCGGGCGGGAAGTCCATCGCGCGGATCTCCGCGAGGAAGCTCAGAAGGGGGTCGATCGCAGAGCGCGCGCCGCCTCCGGGCGTGAGCGACGAGTGCGCGGCGACGCCCCGGGTTTCTATCGCGATCCGAACGCATCCCTTGGATCCGCCGACGAATCGGTTGCCCGTCGGTTCTCCTCCGACGAGGAACTCGACGGGGCGAGCGTCGGCGTTCGCGGCGAGAGCGCCGTCGGAGCCCCGCTCTTCGCCGACCAGCAGGAGGAGTCCCGCCCCGGTCGTCGCCGGAGGCAGGCTCTCGAGCGCGACGACCATGGCGGCGAGGCTTCCCTTGGCGTCGCAGGCGCCCCTCGCGAACAGGACCCCACCCTCCTGGCGCGGAGGCAGGTACGGGGGCACGGTGTCCGCGTGCGTCGAAAGAACGACCCGGGGAACGGCGCTTCGGGACGCGAACAGGTTTCTTCGGCCGGGAGAGACCGGACTCGACTCGCACTGCCAGCCTCCGGCCCGGAGGCGGCGCTCGACGAATGCGACGACGTCCTCTTCGGCGCCGGTGACCGACGGGATCGCGACGAGCGCCTCGAGAAGCTCCCGGGTTCGGAGCGCCTGATCCGTCACGGCCGCGAAACGCTCCCGGGGGGTTCCGTCCTGTCCGGGCGCGCCGTCAGGGACTCCCTGTGCCGCGCGCGCGATCTCGACAGTCTCCCCGCTGCGGCGCGCACCGGAGGATCATAGACTCGCGCCATGCAAAAACTCCTGTTGGTCGTGGCGGCCCTGACGACGGCATCCCTTGCGGCCTCCCGCCCTCCCGTCGCGGCACCCGACGCGGCGGGTTTCGATCTGGTCTTCGAGGGGGGCCGCGTCGCCGACGGAACCGGCGCGCCGTTGTTTTCGGCCGACGTCGCAATCCGCGCGGGACGGATCGCCGCCGTCGGGAGGCTCGCGGGCCGGCCCGCCCGGCGCCGCATCGACGCGCGCAGTTTCGTGATCGCGCCTGGCTTCATCGACCTCCTCGGGCAGTCCGAGTACAACGTGCTCGTCGACCCCCGCGCCGCCTCCAAGATCACGCAGGGCATCACGACGGAAGTCACCGGCGAGGGCGAGTCGATCGCGCCCCTCGACGCGGCCGCGCTCGCCGAAGGCCGGGACACGTGGGAAAAGTATGGCGTCCGGCCGGACTGGAAAACGCTCGAAGGCTACTTCACGTCCCTCGAGCGGCGCGGCACCGCGATCAACCTGGGCACCTTCGTCGGCTCGGGCAGCGTACGCTCGATGGTCGTCGGGAAGGAAAACCGGCCCGCCACCGCGGAAGAGCTCGCGCGCATGGAGCGGATCGTCGATCAGGCGATGCGGGAAGGGGCGCTTGGTGTGTCCTCTTCCCTTCAATACATCCCGAACATTTACTCGTCTACGGAGGAGCTGATCGCCCTCGCGCGCGTCGCGGCGAAATACGGCGGCGCCTACTTCACGCACCAGCGCTCGGAGTCGGGGCGAATTGATGCCTCCTTAGACGAGGTCTTCCGGATTGCGAAGGAGGCGGGCATCCGAACGCAAATCTGGCACCTGAAGACCGCGTACCGGCCTAACTTCGGGCGGATGCCTGCCGTCTTAAAGCGCATCGAGGAGGCGCGCGCCCAGGGGCTCGACGTCGCCGCGAACCAGTACCCTTACGCCCGAGCCTCGAACGGTCTCGACGCCTGTCTCCCTCCGTGGGTCCGCGAAGGCGGCCGCGACGCGCTCTTGAAGCGCCTCACGGATCCAGCCACTCGCGACCGCGTCAAGTCCGACATGGACCGGGCCAGCACGGAATGGGAAAACCAGTATGCCGGGTCCGGCGGGCCGGAGGGCATTCTCGTCGCCTCGGTTCTCGCCCCGGCTCTGAAGCCGCTCGAGGGTAAGACGATCGCGGAGATCGCCAGGCAGCAGGGCAAGGATCCGCGCGACGCGGTGATCGACATCGTCATCGCGGATCGCGCGAACACGTCCTGCATCATTTCGATCATGGACGAGTCCGACGTGCGGACCGCGCTCGCGCATCCGCTCGTTTCTTTCGGAACCGACTCCGGCGCTCATGCAACCGACGGAATCCTTTCGAAAGAGGGCTCGCACCCGCGGGGCTGGGGCTCGACCGCCCGGATCCTGGGGCACTACGTCCGGGACGAGAAAGTCCTGAGGCTCGAGGAAGCGATTCGCAAGATGACCTCGTTCGCCGCGGAGGCCGCTGGGCTGCCCGACCGGGGTCTCGTCAAAGTCGGGTTCGCCGCCGACCTTGCCGTCTTCGACCCGGAGAAGGTGCGCGACCTCTCGACGTTCCTCGAGCCGAACCACTACAGCGAGGGGTTCCCCTACGTTGCCGTCAACGGCGTTCTCGTCGTCGACAAGGGTGTGATGACCGGAAAGAGGCCGGGACGCGCCTTGCGCGGCCCCGGATATCGGCGCAGCCACACGGCTAGTCGGATTACAAGTCTGGAGAATCGGCTTTCCCGGACCGCATCCTCCCGCGCATGACCGGCGAGCAGCAGATCTTCTACGACCCGCGTCACCGCCGGTGGCGGCGGTTCACGCGGGTTCTCTGGCTCGCCTCCGCGGTCGTCTCGGTCATTTTCGGTGCGCTCGTCGCGGCGGTCCTGGTCAACCCGGCGCTGCCGGTCATCGGACTCCCGTCGTCGCGAGCGCTCCCCGCCGCGCGGCACGTGGTGCCGTCCGCCGCGGACATGAAGCCGAAGCGGCCGCTCGAAGCCCGTCTCGCCCGCGAAAAAAAGAGGTTGCGCGCGGAGATCGCCGCAACACCGACTCCCGGGCACGCGCCGGGGCCGACGGCCGCCGGCCCGCGCCGTGCCGCGCCCGCCCGCCTGCTCGGTTTCTATGTCAACTGGGACGACACCAGCTTCTCGTCGCTGAAGGAGAACGTGGGCCGCATCGACGAGCTCATTCCCGAATGGCTGCATCTGGCGGACGCCGGGGGCGGGCTATCCGCCGACGATCCGACAACCACGGCGTCGGTTCTCGCCTTCCTGCGGCAGGCGCGGCCCGGGCTTCCGATCGCACCGCTCGTCAACAACTTCAATTCTCAGACGATGCAGTGGGAGTCGGCCCGCCTGGGAGCCATGCTCTCAAGCCCCGCCGCGCGCTCCGCCGCCGTCGCGGGCCTGCTCCGGTTCGTCGAGCGGCAGCGCTTTGCGGGAGTCTCGGTCGACTTCGAAGCCGTCCCGAAGGAACGACATCCGGACCTGCTCGCTTTCATGCGGGAACTGTACGCGGCGTTCCACGCCCGCGGACTGGAGGTCTCCCAGTCCGTTCCGCTCGACGACGCCAACTTCGACTATGCGGGCCTGGCCGCGTCGAACGACTTCCTGATCCTGATGGCGTACGACGAGCACACCGGGGATGGCGATGCGGGCCCGGTCGCTTCTCAGGGGTGGTATCGCAACGCGCTGGCGCAGAGGTTCCGGGAGCTGCCGCCGGAGAAGTGGGTGGTCGCCATCGGGAACTACGGCTATGACTGGCCGGCCGGGGGCGGCGCCGCGACGGAGATCTCGTTTCAGGAGGCGCTGCGGGTGGCCCGCGATTCCGAGGGCGAAGTCGCGCTCGATCCTGCGAGCCTGAACCCCTCCTTTTCGTATCGCGACGAGAAGAATCGGCTTCGGCAAGTCTGGTTCCTGAATGCCTTGACGGCGTTCAACCAGGTCTCCGAGGCGGCCGGCCGGGGTCCTCGCGGTTTCGCGCTCTGGCGGCTCGGGTCCGAGGACCCGTCGATCTGGCAGGTTTTCGCCCGGCGGGGAGCCCTCGGACGGGACGCCGCCATGGCCCTGCGTGCGCTCCACTACGGATACGACATCGATTACGAGGGCGTCGGAGAGGTCCTTCGGGTCACGGCCACGCCCGCCGACGGCGTACGCGAGGTGGACTTCGACCCCCGCTCCGGCCTGATCGTCGGGGAGCGGCTTCGCTCCTACCCCTCTCCCTACGTCATCACGCGCTGGGGAGGAACGCCCCCGACCCGGCGTATCGCGCTCACGTTCGATGACGGACCGGACCCCTCCGCCACACCGGCGATCCTCGACATTCTTCGCCGGGAGCACGTGCCCGCTACATTTTTCGTGATCGGATTGAACGCCGACCGCTATCCCGGGCTCCTCGCGCGCATAGACGCCGAGGGTCATGAAATCGGCAATCACACGTTCACGCATCCGAACATTGCGATGATCCGGGAGCGACAGCTGTCGCTCGAAGTCAACGCGACGGAGCGGCTGTTCGAGAGCCGGCTCGGCCGGGGGTCCGTGCTCTTCCGGCCTCCCTATGCCGAGGACGTCGAGCCCGAAACACCCGCGCAGGTCCGACCCCTTCTGTTCACGAGCGGTCGCGGCTACTACACGATCGGGATGCAGATCGATCCCGGCGACTGGAAAAAGCCGGGTGTCGACCGGATCGTCGCCGCGACCCTCGAGGGAGCGGATCGGGGAGACGGGAACATCGTCCTCCTCCACGACGGCGGAGGGGACCGCTCCCAGACGGTCGCAGCCCTGCCGCGCATCATCGAATCCCTGAGACAGCGCCGCTTCGAGCTCGTACCGGTCTCCGCCCTCATCGGGGTGACGCGCGACGCGGTCATGCCGCGGATCCCGCAGCGCGGGCGCGCGTCAGCGGCGATCGACGATGCGGCGTTCCTGCTTCTTTCGTGGGGGGCCGCCACCCTTCGATTTCTCTTCATCGCGGGAATTCTTCTCGGGATGGGGCGGCTGTCGATCGTCGGCGGCCTCGCGATCGCGGGGTGGCTCCGCAGCCGGAGGAGAACTTTCCAAGGCCCGCTTCCGTCGGTCGCGGTGGTCGTGCCTGCCTACAACGAAGAGATGGTCGTCGTCCGAACGATCGAAGCGCTGCTCGCTTCGGACATGCCCGGCTTCGAAATCGTGGTGGTCGACGACGGATCCACCGATCAGACGCGGGCGCGCCTCGAGGCCTCTTTCGGCGGCAACCCCCGCGTCCGCCTCTTTTCCTGCGCGAACGCCGGTAAGGCCTCCGCCCTGAACTTCGGCGTCGAACGGACCGCCGCGGAAATCGTGATCGCGCTCGACGCCGATACCCTGTTCCGCCCGGACGCCGTCAGACTGCTCGCACGCCACTTCCACGACTCTTCGGTCGCCGCCGTGGCCGGCAACGCGAAAGTCGGAAACCGCGTCAACCTGCTCACGAATCTCCAGGCCCTCGAATACATAACGAGTCAGAACCTCGACAGGCGCGCGTTCGAAGTGCTGAACTCCATCCCGGTGGTGCCGGGCGCGATCGGAGCGTGGCGCCGGAGCCTCGTGCTCGAGGCGGGAGGGTTTTCGGACGAGACCCTCGCGGAAGACGCCGACCTGACTCTCGCGATCGTGCGGCGGGGATACCGGGTGCGGTACGAAGAGCGGGCGATCGCGTGGACCGAGGCGCCCGATACGGTCTCCGGACTGCTCAAGCAGCGTTTTCGCTGGACGTTCGGGACTCTCCAGGCCGCCTGGAAGCACCTGGACACGTTCCTGCGGCCCCGTTACCGCGGACTGGGGCTCTTCGCCCTGCCAAACCTCTTCGTGTTTCAGGTGTTCTTTCCCTTAATCGCGCCCGTGATGGACCTGGTGATGCTCGGTTCGCTCGCAGTCGCGGCGCTCGAAGGGCGTCAGCACCCGGATGCTCCGGATTCGTCCTGGAAAACGGTGCTTTTCTACTACGCCCTCTTTCTCGCGGTCGACGTGCTCGCCTCCGCTCTTGCGTTTCTTCTGGAAAAGGGGGAGGACTGGCGCCTTCTCGCCTGGCTGTTCCTTCAGCGTCTCGTCTACAGACCGCTTCTCTGTTACGTCGCCCTGCGCTCCGTGCTCACCGCCGTTCGGGGACCGGTCGTCGGATGGGGCAAACTCGAACGCAAGGCGACCGTCCGGCAGGGGAGCTAAGAGGAGACCGGGTTCTCGTCCGCTCGCCGCCTGCGCATGGAGTGCTCGCCTAAGAGCGGCGAGATGCGCGGATATTTTCGTCGGACCAGACCGAACTGCTCGATGGCGTGCTTCTCGATGTGCGCCATTCCTTCGTCCATCGAATCCGTGAAGAGAAGAAGGTCGAGGTCCACCGGGCTGATGGTGCCCGCGACGACCATCTCTTTCATCAGGTTTCTGAGCGGCTGCCAGTACTCGGTGCCGAAGATCACCACCGGAAAGCTGTCGATCTTCTTCGTCTGGATGAGCGTGAGCGCTTCAAAAAGCTCGTCCATCGTGCCGACGCCGCCCGGCATGACGACGAAGGCGTAGGAGTACTTGACGAGCATGACCTTGCGGACGAAGAAGTACTTGAACGTCACTCGGCGGTCCAGGTACGCGTTTAACTTCTGCTCCTGAGGGAGCACGATGTTGCAGCCGATGGAGTAGCCGCCGGCCTCGCGGGCGCCGCGGTTTGCCGCCTCCATGATCCCCGGCCCGCCGCCCGTCATGACCGTGAATCCCAGGCTCGCCAGACGCTGGCCGGCCACCCGCGCGAGCTGGTAGTACGGGTGGTCGTCTGAAAAGCGGGCGGAGCCGAAGACAGTCACGCAGGGGCCGACGAAGTGGAGCGCCCGGAACCCCTTGACGATTTCCCAGAGGATCGTCAGGACCGAATAAAGTTCCCGCCGGCGCGAGCGCGGCCCCTCGAGAAAGTACCGCTCCTCCGGCTGAGGATGGGGCGGCTGGATCTTGTCAGAGCCGGTTTCGGGTGTCGTCGCGCTCACGGCGCGTAGGGTATCGCGGGGGGCTCCTATCGTTTCGCGACCTCGAGCCGCGCCTGCGCGAACTCGAGGCGAGTCCGGATCTCGTCGACCGTGTCCATTCCCGCCGTGGTCATCGCCTCGGCGGCGCTCGCCCGGTCCCGTTCCGCCGCCGCCGCGTCGACGTCGCCCGGCTCCTCAGCGAGATCGGCGAGCACGGACACGACGTCGCTCGACACCTCGGCGAAGCCCGAAGACACGGCGAGTGAGTGGGGGGTCCCGGCGTTTTTGTACGTCACGACTCCCGCCTTCAAGAGGGTGATCAGTGGTGTGTGCCCCGGGAGGATGCCGAGGTAACCGAGCTCGCCGGGGAGCTGGACCTCGTCCGCCTCCGCCTCGGTCACCTGCTTCTGCGGCGTGACCACGATCAGCTTGAGCCTGGATGCCATCGTTCCTCCCTTTGCGTTTCGCCGTTCGGAATTCCCTGTCGCTCTCGCCTCAGAACGTGCTCTGGATCAGTCCGCCGTCCACCTGCAGAGTGGCTCCGCTCAGGTAACTCGCGGCCTCGCTGCACAGGAAGGTGACGGTATCTCCGATTTCCTGCGGACGCCCGTAGCGGCCGATCGGAATCGATCGCTAGCAGGCTGCTGAAGAAATGCCCTTTTGGGTGTGTGCGACGTGATGCTGCCGGTTCATGAGTTGAGTTGTTGGAGTGGAAGGTCAGAAGTGAGCCACCGGATTGCGTCTTTGGATCCGCGTTTTCGACTGGT
>JBBSGZ010000152.1:0-8848 GCA_038253555.1 Thermoanaerobaculia bacterium | reverse complement strand
GTTCAGCTCCACCGAGCCGACCACCGAAGGCAGACCCACGGCAGTAGGCTGCGCCGGCTCCGGCCGGCGCTCACTCGAATGTCGATCGAAGCGAGAGAATCGAACCGTCGACCTCCGGGGGCTCGGGGGGCCACAGCCCCCCGCTCATGGAGCGCGACGGTGTCCCGGGGGCCCGAAGGGCCAGCGGACGGTTCGATCCCGTTCAGCTCCACCGAGCCGACCACCGAAGGCAGACCCACGGCAGTAGGCTGCGCCGGCTCCGGCCGGCGCTCACTCGAATGTCGATCGAAGCGAGAAGATCGAACCGTCGACCTCCGGGGGTTCGGGGGGCGGCGGCCGATCAACGGAGCGCGATGCGTCACTGTGCGCCCCGCACCCTAGACCGGCAATCCGACGCGGCGCATGAGGTCGGCAAGGCGCGGATCGGAACGAACCGGGTCGAGCCTGGGATCCACTCTGAGGTAAGCCATCCATCCCGAGCGCTCCTGGAAAGCCTTCTCGAACCACTCGAACGCCCGATCCTTCTGGCCGAGGCCCAGATAAACCATGCCGATCTCGTAAGGCGGAATGTACTTCTGCTTCGACCGTTCGACCAGGTTCTCCAGGAGTCGATTGGCGTCCGAGGTGCGGCCACCGACGGCATAGGCGTGCGCCAGCACCCAGATCGTGACCGGGCTGTCCTTCGACCTTTTGACGGTCTCCTCGAGCGCTTGAATCGCCTCGACGTACATCCCTTTTTGCTCGTACCCCCAGCCCAGAAAGAAGTGGTTCCAAAAGGGATGCAAGCCGAGCTCAATTCCTCTTCGAGACTGAGCGATGCAGAGATCGGGCTGTCGGGCCAGGTAGTAAACCCAGGAAAGGTGAAAGTTGAGAACGGGATCGAGGGGAGAGAGCTGGAGCGCTCTCTGACTCATCGCGAGGGATTCCTGAGTCCTGCCCATAGCCGTCAGGTAATGAGAGAACCAGTGCATCGCGGGCGTGTAACCGGGATTGAGCTCGAGGGACTTTCTGAACTCCCGCTCCGAGGCGGCCCAATCCCAGTCGTAGTGAAGGTGGGAATAGGCCAGCGGATTGTGGGCTTCGGCGAGAGTCGGGTCGATCTCGAGCGCTTTCGTCGCCGCTGCCTTGCCCTTGTCAAAAGCCTCCCTGGGAGGCAGGCTGCCATTTTCCCAGGACCCGAGTGTCACGTACATGTCTGCGAGGCCCGCGTACGGAGGGGCGTAACCGGGGTCAATTTCAACTGCTTTTTCGAAGGATTCGATCGCCTTCGCGTTGTTGACCGGCCTCATGGTCCAGTAATAGCGGCCCTTTAAATAGGCCTCGTGAGCCTGCGGATTGACCGGTCGTTTCGCGGCAAGCCGAACCCGCTCCGCTGAGGTCAGCTTCGCTTTCACCCGCTCCGCGATCGTTTGAGCCATCTCGCCCTGCAGCGACAGGACATCGCGCAGGTCGCGCTCGAACGCATCCGCCCAGAGGTGCGCGTCTGTCGAAGCCGAGATGAGCTGCGGTGATCCGAACCCGTTGCCCGGAACGCAGGACGGAACCTTCGACGACCGCGTCGACATTGAGCTCCCGTGCGATCTGCGGCAACGTCTTCTTCGTCCCTTTATAGGACATCATCGAAGTCCGCGAGATCACGCGCAGAGAGCCGATCTTCGCGAGATCACCAATGAGAGCCTCGGTCAGACCGTCGGCGAAGAAGTCCTGCTCCGGATCGTTCGAAAGGTTCTGAAGCGGGAGGACGGCCAGCGAAGCGGGAGGACGGCCAGCGAGTGGATGCGTAATTCACCGCTCCCAGGGAGTCGACTCCGCAATCCCCCCACGTCGAGAAGGACGAGCACGACGCCGAGAACACCGAGGGCCGCACCCGCCAGGAGAACGGCGCCGCCGAGGCGGCGGCATCGCGGCCCGCGACACCGAGCCGGCGGACTCGAGGTCGAGTCCCCGCAAGGCGAACGCCAGATCGCGGGCCGACTGGAACCGCTGTTCCGGCTTCTTCTGGAGACAGTGAGAGATGACACGCGTGAGGTCGGAGTGAATCTCCCGGCCGGACCGGGCGGGTTCCGGAGGGTTGTCCCGCAGGATCGCCGCCATCGTCTCGGCCCCGGTCGCGCCGGAAAACGCTCGCTGTCCGGTCACGATCTCGTACAGGACGCACCCGAGCGAAAAAATATCGGACCGGGCGTCGCCCGGGTGACCGCTCACCTGCTCGGGAGCCATGTAACCGACTGTTCCCATGACCGTGCCCGGCTCGGTATGAACACTCAGCGTCGGAGACCGGCTCCCGTCCGCAGAACCGACGAGGGGATCTCGCCGGGCAAGACCGAAGTCGAGGATCTTGACGCGTCCGTCCGAAGTCAAAAAAATATTTTCGGGCTTGAGATCCCGATGAACCACGCCCCGCGAATGCGCCGCGGCGAGACCTTCCGCCACCCCCTCGGCGATCTCCGCCGCCTCCCGCGAGGACACGGTTGCGCGGGCAAGACGGCCGCGGAGCGTCTCCCCTTCCAGCAGTTCCGTGACAGCGAAGGCGACTCCCCCCTCTCGCCCGAAATCGTGGATCGAGAGGACGTTGGGGTGAGAGAGCGCAGCCAGGATCTTGACCTCCCGCTCGAAGCGGGCAAGCGCGTCGGGATCCTGCGACACACGCTCGGGCAGAACCTTGACCGCCACCTCGCGGTCGAGCCGCGTATCCCGGGCCCGATAGACCTCTCCCATCCCGCCTGCGCCGATCGGCGCGAGGATGGCGTAGGGGCCGAGGCGCATGCCCGGCGGAAGCGTCATGTCTTTGAGACGATTCTAGTCCGTTTCCCGAGAGCCGGCCGACGCGTCGGACGGCTTTCCAGCAACAACGATTTGCAGCGAAGAGCACCTCCGGCGAAATGGGGCCACACGAGGCCCGGAGCGAGACGTAACATTCCTCCGCTGTTGAGAACGAAGACCCTTGGTTCGGACCCTTCGGGTCAGGCTCGGCAGAACCGACGCGACTGCGCGGTCGGGGGTTTGCCACGGATTTCATCAGGAAGGGGTGCCAGTGTCACAGACTGATGTCGTCGATCGGCTCGCCGAGCACAGGACCCTCGGCGCGGCGCCGCGCGAGGAGCTCGCGTGGCTGGCCTCACACGGGCTCGTTCGACATCTCCACCAGGGTGACGTGCTTTCGGCGAAGGGCGCGCCGGTGGAGGGCCTTTTCGTCATCCTGACGGGGCACGTCGCCATTTTTGTCGACCGGGGCGCGGGACGCCACAAGGTCATGGAGTGGCGGGCGGGGGACGTTGCCGGCCTGCTGCCCTACTCTCGCCTGGTCAGTCCCCCGGGCGATTCCGTCGCTCAGGAGCCGTCGGAGATTCTGGCGATCCCTCGTCATGAGCTCGACGCGATGATTCGCGAATGTCACGAGAGTACGTTGATCCTCGTGCACAAGATGATCGATCGCGCCCGCATCTTCACGTCGAGCGGCCTGCACGACGAGAAGATGCTTTCTCTCGGGAAGCTATCCGCGGGCCTGGCCCATGAGATGAACAACCCGGTGTCCGCGATTGAACGCGGCGCGGCGCTGCTCGGGCGACGGCTCGAGGACGCGGAGCAGGCGACACGGGCTCTGGGCGCCTCGGGGCTGTCGGATCGACAACTCCTCGCGATCGATGAAGTGCGAGCCTCCTGCCTCGCCACCGCTGTGCACGGCGTCCTGTCTTCGATCCAGCAGGCCGAACGCGAGGACTCCATCGCCGACTGGCTCGCGGGCCACGGGATCGACGCCGCCGTGGCCGGACCGCTCGCCGAGACCGCCGTGACGCTGGAGGCGCTCGACCGGATCGCGGGGGCGGTGGACGGACCGCCACTCAACGCCGTCCTGCGGTCCGTCGCCGCAGGATGTTCGGTTCGCGGGATCGCCTCGGAGATTCAGGAAGCCGCGATGCGGATCTCCGCCCTGGTGACGGCCATCAAGGGATTCACGCACATGGACCAGGCGATGGTGGCGGAGCCTGTGGATCTGGCGGCGAGCCTCGGAAACACGGTTGCGGTCCTCAAGTCCAAAGCACGGTTGAAATCGGCCGCCGTGACCATCGACGTGGAACCAGGCCTCCCGCCCGTTCGCGGCTTCGGCGGCGAGCTCAACCAGATCTGGGCGAATCTGATTGACAACGCCATCGATGCCGTTCCCGAGTCCGGTCGGGTCGAGGTGACCGCGGCCCGAGAGCGCGAGCGCGTCGTGGTTCGCGTCGTCGACAACGGGCCGGGCATTCCAGCCGAGATCCGCGGGCGCCTGTTTGAACCGTTCTTCACCACCAAGCCCGTCGGGAAGGGCACCGGCCTGGGACTCGATATCGTCCGGCGCCTGGTCAGTCACAACGACGCCGAGATCGAGGTCGAGACGGCTCCCGGAAGAACGGAGTTCCGAGTCTCCCTTCCTCTCGCCGAGAGCGATGGAACCGGGGAACTCCGGTGAACAAGCCCGTTCTCTTTGTCGTGGACGACGATGCGCAGGTCCTCGCGGCGGTGCGCCGCGATCTCCGCGGGCGGTACCGGGAGTCCTACACGGTCATGAGCGCGTCCTCGGGCGAAGAGGCGCTCGCCACCTTTCGGGAGTTGAAGGCGCGGGGCGACTCGCTGGCGATCGTGATCAGCGACCAGCGGATGCCGGGAATCCAGGGCACCGACGTGCTCGCGCAGTCTCGAGACATTTATCCGCTGGCGCGTCGGGTTCTGCTCACGGCGTACTCGGACGTCGATGCGGCCATCAAGGCAATCAATGTCGCGCATCTCGACCACTACCTCTCGAAGCCCTGGGATCCACCCGAGGAATCCCTGTTCCCGGTGATCGACGATCTGCTCGACGCGTGGCAGGCCGAGTATCTCCCCGAGGCGAAGGGACTGAGGCTGGTGGGACACCAGTAGTCGCCTCGATCGCACGCCATCAAAGATTTCCTCGCGGGCAATCTGATCCCCTACCGGTGGCTCGATGTCGAGCGGAACCCGGACACGCAAACCCTGCTCGAGGCGGCAGGCGTTGGCGTCAGCGAGCTTCCCGCGCTGTTCTTCGAGGACGGGTCCGCGCTGCGTAACCCCGAGCCGCGCCAGGTGGCCGAACGTCTCGGCCGATCGCTTTCGGCCTCCCTCGATCTCTACGACCTCGTGATCGTGGGCGCCGGTCCCTCGGGTCTCGGGGCGGCCGTGTACGGCGCATCCGAAGGATTGCGGACCCTCCTGCTCGATCGGCACGCGCCCGGCGGGCAGGCGGGAAGCAGTTCCAGGATTGAAAATTATCTCGGGTTTCCATCGGGCGTCAGCGGCAGCGAGCTGACGCGGCGCGCCGTAACGCAGGCACAGCGGCTGGGCGCGGAGTTGCTCGTGCCGATCGAAGTGACCGGGCTGTCCATCGATGCGGGATACAAGCACCTGACGCTGAGCGACGGCCGGGAGATCGTCACGCGGACGATGCTGGCCGCGACCGGCATGGAGTACCGGGAGCATCCGGCGCCGGGCGTGGCGGCCCACGCGGGCGCCGGGGTTTATTACGGAGCGGCGACGACGGAGGCGCCGGCTTTTACCGACCGGCGTGTTCTCGTCGTCGGCGGTGGAAACTCGGCCGGACAAGCGGCCATGTATCTGGCTCGCTTCGCGAAAGACGTGCAGGTCGTGGTTCGCCGTGACTCCTTTCGCGACACCATGTCGCGGTACTTGATCGAGCAGATCGAAAAGACGCCTAATATACGGCTCAGAGCCCGGACGGAGCTCGAACGCGTCGAAGGGAACGGCCGCGTGGAGCGCGTTGCGCTCAGGGGGGACGATGGCGCGAGCGAAGTGCTGGACATCGACGCGGTGTTCGTGTTCATCGGCACCAGGCCGCGAAGCGACTGGCTGCCGGCCGCCGTGCTGCGCGACAGCAAGGGGTTCGTGATCACCGGCAGGGATCTCGCAGTGGACGCCGGGTATGCGCGCCTCTGGAAGGAGCGCCGCGAGCCGATGCCGTTAGAGACCAGCGCCCCCGGCGTCTTCGCGGCCGGCGACATTCGCGCGGGAGCCATGAATCGGGTGGCTTCCGCGGTAGGCGAAGGATCGATGGTCGTGCGATTCGTTCACGACTACCTGGCGCTGAACTGAACCCGCGCCCACCTTCATATCCGGGTCATCCCCTTTCGGCCGTGCGGCCGGTGGGCCGGGCGGCCGCAGGCCAGATGATCAAACTCACCGGCGACACCGGGGGCTTCACTCGAGCAACCTCGAAATGGTGGTGAAGGTCTTGAATGGCTGCGGCACCTACATCAATCCCCAGGGATCCCCCTTCGAGCCGATCCAGGACACGAACGCGTTCGAGACCTGTCCGTAGAGGCAGCCCGGGATGATGCCGCCCGCCGCCCTCCGTTTCGGAGCGCGACGAGCGGGCGGACAAACGTCAGCTCGCCGGGTCGGCGCTCCCTCGGAGGCCCGTCCTTCCGGCGCCGGGGGATCCCGCCCCGACGGACGCGACCCGCTTCATCAGCAGGTCGGAGAGCTGAAGCCGCTCCTGAGCGGCGCAGTTCGGGCAGACATTGAACTGGTAGGCGTCGTAGACGTGATCGTTCCCGCAAAGAACGGCCCGGCTGATGGAGATCGCGACGGACGACTGGCCCGACAGAAATTCACCCGGCATGCGCTTCGTGAAAAACGGAGTCAGTTCTGGCAATCTCATTTTGGTCCCTCCCAGGACTTGGGGGGTCGATCTGCCAAAAGCGGGCCAACTCTGTCCCGGGGCGCCCGAATAGTTCCGTCCGGCCATCGGGCGGGAGAGAAGCCACGTCAGGACAGTCGGTTGCACCATTTTTCGCCCCCCGAATTCTCTCGAACGGCAGCGGTCTGGCACCATGCGACGGCCAACGACGTAGTCGCTCGCAGGGGACAGTGGGACCGATCTGATACCCGGCCAATGTCCCCGCCCGGCGTTCGCCGCGTCCTGGCCGTGACGACCGGTGACCGGAAAGAGCAGGAGGCCCGAGGAAGGGGTAAGCCGGCGCGGCGCTGCCTTCAGCGAGCAGGGCCGGGTGACGGTGAAACCTGCGGAGTGGTCTCCTTACCCGGAAGCGGCGTCGGCTCGTCAAGCTTCAAAACCATTCCGGACGGCGTGCGAAGCACGTCAATCGGGGTGTTGTCGGGAGTCGGTTCCGCCGGGGCCGCGGCCTCGGATTCCGCATGACGGCGCGCGCGCGGCTTGCGTCCGCACGCCGGCGAACCGGCGACTACGAGAATCAAACCCGTCGACGCCAGAAGCAGAGCCCGCCGGGAGCGATGGCCCACGTTCATGAATCCTCCGGCTGGGCAATCCAGCCCGTATCGATTTTGGCCGAACAGGCACGCCTGTCGTTCGATCCGAAGTCCGATTTTCGTGACGAATCCTAGCCTAACGCGGGAAGACGCCGAACAGGGGACGGCGCCGTTCGAATCGGATCGTCCCCGCCGGGCGGGAAGATCAGGACCCCGTTTCCCGTGCCCGGGGGGAGCTCTTCTTCCGCGCCGCCCGATCGGGCGCGGCGCGGGCGGCGTATTCGGCAAACTCCTGGAGGGACGGCCGGTCGCCCGCGACCGAGAGAAGCAGTCCGTCGCCTTCGTCCTTCTCTTCGACGACCCGGAAACGGGCCTTCGCCGCGGCGATCGCGGCCCCCCGCGTGTAAGGGATGCGCAGAAGGAAGACTCCGGCCTCGGGCCGGGCACGGCGCCGGACTTCCGCGTTGAGCGCCTCGATCCCGGCGCCCGTCTTTGCGGAGACGGGAATCGCGAAGGGGCCCGCCGGACCCGCGGCGAGGTCCCGCTTGTTCGAAACCGTCAGGATCTTCTCCGGATCGACCCCCAGCTCTTCCAAGACCTCGACCGCGACGCGCCGCTCCTCGTCCACCCGCGGCGAGGACGCATCGAGAACGTGGAGCACGAGATCGGCCTCGCGGATCTCGGACAGCGTCGAACGGAAGGACGCGACGAGGGAGGTCGGCAGTTTGCGGACGAAGCCGACGGTATCGATGAAGACCGTGTTCACGAGCTTCGGCGAACGGGCGCGGGCCACGCGGGCATCGAGCGTGGCGAACAGCCGGTCCGCGGCGAAGGCGTCCTCCCGGGTGAGCCGGTTGAAAAGAGTCGTCTTGCCCGCGTTGGTGTAGCCCGCGATCGCCACCTGAAACTGGTCGCGCCGGCCCCGTCGCCGCACCGAGCGCGCCGTGTCGATCTCGGCGAGCTCCTTCCGGAGGCGCGCAATCCGATTGCGGATCTTGCGGCGGTCGAGCTCGATCTTCTGCTCGCCCGCGCCTCGGCCTCCGATGCCGCCCCCGAGACGCGACAGGTGGCGGTACTGCCCGGCCAGCCGCGGCAGGACGTACTGGAGCTGTGCGAGCTCCACCTGGGTCCGCGCCTCCCGCGTGCGCGCGTGCGAAGCAAACACGTCGAGTATGAGCCCGGGCCGGTCGAGCACCCGGATCTCTCCCCCCCAGCGTTCCTCGAGGTTGCGCGCCTGCGCCGGCGTGAGCTCGTCGTCAAAAATGATGAGCCGGACGCCTTCCTTGCCCGCGTCCCGCCCGACTTCTTCGACGGCCCCCTTCCCGATGTACGTCGCGGGATCGGGAGAAACTCGCTCCTTCACGTACCTTCCGACGGTACGCCCGCCCGCCGTTTCGACCAGCCTCTCGAGCTCGTCGAGATGCTCTTCCGCGAGCGAGCGGGGAGTCGCCCGATTGGAGACGCCGACTAAAAAGACCTTTTCGCCGCGTGTGTCCGCCACACGCCTATTCAATCACTCCGTCAAACCGTCGCCTCCGCACACGGCGGGACCAGCGGTCGCCGGCGGGCGAAAGCACCGCCGGGCGGGTCGCCCGTTGGGTCGACC
>JBBSGZ010000151.1:0-9011 GCA_038253555.1 Thermoanaerobaculia bacterium | reverse complement strand
TCCCTTAGACGGCCTCTTCGATGTCTTCTTCTGTCACCAGAAAATCGCCCAAATCAATCTCAACACTCAACGATAACCTCCCTGAAAACCGTCCACCATGTCTCCGAACAACCGTCCAACATGTCTCCGGTCCATACAGGGGAGAGGGTTGGGGTGAGGGGGCCCGCAGGGAGGCGATGCGTCTTCGCCGCCGCGGTGATCGAGACTTTCCTCGGGAGAGGGTCAGGGGTGAATGGGGCCCTCATCCCGTCGGGCACAAAAAAGCCCCGCTTCCGCGGGGCTGGCAGTTAACCCGAAGAGGAGTTACGCGTTGAACGACTTGCCGCAGCCGCAGCCGCCGGTCGCGTTCGGGTTCTCGACCGAGAAGCCCGCTCCACGAAAATCTTCCACGTAGTTCACGGTGGCGTCCTTCAGGTAGATCGCGCTCTGAGGATCCACGACGACCGTGATGCCGCCCTGCTCGAGGACCGTGTCGTTTTCCTTCTTCTCGTCGAAAGTGAAACCGTACTGGAATCCGGAGCAGCCGCCGCCCTGCACAAACACCCGAAGGGGCTTGTTCTCGGATTCCGGCATCGACCCGGCGAAGAACTTGACCTTCGCGATCGCCGCATCGGTCAGAGACAGCAGGGGTTTGTCCTGGCCGGGCATCGTCATAGGGGTCAGCGTGGTTTCAGGTGTCGAGGACATCGGAGTCTCCTTCGTTCGAGGCGTAAAACGCCCGGGTGATCTGGTTTCTTCCCGCCGATTATCTCCCAGAAGGCGGCCCGTCGTCGCTACGACGCCTGGCGCACGGCTTCCGTGGCCGTCGCGAGGAGCCGGTCGATCGACTTTTAGGCGATCGAAACGTTCTCGGGAGGTGCCACGAAGGAAATCCGCTCCCGGCCGAGCTCGAACTCGTGAAAACCGGGCAGGGGATCGTGTTCCCAGGCGCGGCGGAAATTGCGCACTTCGCGGTCGAGCAGCGGGCGCGTGAAAACGCCGATGGCGAGCCTGGAATCGTCTACTTCGAAGACGGACTTTTCCCTGATCTTCAGCGGGCTCGGGACGGGGGATCTTCGGTTCATGGGCGTACCAACAGCAAGCCGCGTGCCACCATTCCGAGTGCCATTTTCGGCCCAAACCACCACATCTTGTGTTTTCCCTTGACACCTCCTCCTCCCGGTTTTAACCTCAATCTCAATCGATTCGAACTTCCGGCGAACATTTGTCAACCGGTAAACCAAGCGGGTGGGGCTCGGTTTTTCTGCGCGGTGGCGAGAGCATTCTCTCGAAGAAAACAGGGGGCGAAGGGATGAGCGCGACGGAGAAGCAGACCAGTTCGGCTACGGGCGGTCAGGTCTCGGAATCGGCCCCGGCGGCATCCTCCGGCACCGCGCCACCCCATCGAGCACTCCGGGGACTGACCTTTCGGCGGGTCTACTCCGATGCGTCGGTTTCGCCGTTCGACGCGATCGAATGGGAGCTGCGGACCGCGGCGATCACCTCGGAAAAGGGCGAGGTGATTTTCGAGCAGAAGAACGTCGAGGTCCCGAAGTCCTGGTCCCAGACGGCGACGAACATCGTCGTGCAGAAATATTTCCACGGGCGGGCGGGCTCCGCCGAGCGCGAGACCTCGGTGCGCCAATTGATCGGGCGGGTCGCGAACACCATCACCGGGTACGGCGACAAAGACGGTTACTTCCGGACCACCGCCGACCGGGAGGCGTTCCGCGACGAGCTGACCGCGATCCTGGTCAATCAGGTCGCCTCGTTCAACTCCCCCGTATGGTTCAACGTGGGAATCGAGCCGCGGCCCCAGGGCTCGGCCTGCTTCATCAACAGCTGCGGGGATTCGATGGACTCGATTCTTTCGCTCGCGAAGACCGAAGGCATGCTCTTCAAGTACGGCTCCGGAACGGGGTCGAATCTTTCGTCGATCCGCGGCTCGCGCGAGGGGCTCTCCGCCGGGGGAACCGCATCCGGCCCGCTCTCCTTCATGAAGGGATTCGACTCCTTCGCCGGCGCCATCAAGTCGGGCGGGAAGACGCGCCGCGCGGCCAAGATGGTGATCCTGAACATCGACCACCCCGACATCGAGGACTTCATCCTTTCGAAGGCGAGCGAGGAGAAGAAGGCGTGGGCGCTGATCGACGCCGGCTACGACGGCTCTTTCAACGGCGAGGCATATGGATCGATCTTTTACCAGAACGCGAACCACTCGATCCGCGTGACCGACGAGTTCATGCAGGCGGTCGAGAGCGACGGTGCGTGGCAGACGAAGGAAGTCCTGACCGGTCAGCCGTGCGGGACCTTCAAGGCGCGCGACCTGATGGCGAAGATCTCCGACGCCGCGTGGGTCTGCGGGGATCCGGGCATGCAGTACGACACGACGATCAACAAGTGGAACCCGGTCAAGAACACGCACCGGATCAACGCGTCGAATCCCTGCAGCGAGTACATGTTCGTCGATGACTCGGCGTGCAACCTCGCGTCCCTGAACCTGATGAAGTTCTTCAACGAGGACGCGTCCTTCGACGTGGAGAGCTTTCGCCACGCCTGCGACGTCGTCATTTCCGCCCAGGAGATGCTCGTCTCCAACTGCTCCTATCCGACGGAGGCGATCGGAAAGAACTCGGACCGCTTCCGGCCGCTCGGGCTCGGATACGCGAACCTGGGCGCGCTCCTGATGGCCACCGGACACGCGTACGACTCCGACGAGGGGCGTGCCTACGCCGCCGCGATCACGTCGATGATGTGCGGCGAGGCGTATCTGCAGTCCTCGAAGATCGCGGCGGAGCTCGGGCCTTTCGCGGGTTACGAACCGAACCGCGACGCGTTCTTGAACGTCATGGACATGCACCGCGACGCGGCCGACAGGATTCCCGCCAGGCAGGGCGTGCCGAGCGAGCTGCTGAAGGCGCAGAAGGCGGTGTGGAACGCGGCGATCGAGAGCGGCAAGCAGCACGGCTACAAGAACGGGCAGGTCACCGTGCTCGCCCCCACCGGCACGATCGGTTTCATGATGGATTGCGACACGACCGGCGTCGAGCCGGATCTCGCGCTCGTCAAATATAAGAAGCTCGTCGGCGGCGGCACGATCAAGATCGTCAACCAGACGGTTCCGCTGGCGCTGCGCCGGTTGAAGTACACCGAGGAAGAGGTGAATCGGATCGTCGAGTTCGTCGACGCGAAGGGCACCATCGAAGACGCGCCGGGGTTCAAGGCCGAGCATTTGCCGGTCTTCGATTGCGCGTTCCGCGCGCTGAACGGCACCCGCTCCATCCATTACATGGGGCACGTCAAGATGATGGGCGCCGTGCAGCCGTTTCTCTCCGGCGCGATCTCGAAGACCGTCAACCTCCCGCCGGACGCCACCGCCGAAGAGATCGCCGGTGTGTACATGGAAGGCTGGAAACAAGGGCTCAAGGCGATCGCGATTTACCGCGACGGGTGCAAGCGCACGCAGCCGCTCAATACGGCGGCCTCCATGAGCGACAGCAAGTCTCCCGAGAAGCGAGGCGGGCAGGGCGGAACATCCGCGCGCGGCTCCGACGCTCCCGAGTACGTCGGCAAGGCGGTCGCGCCCGTGCCGATGCCTTTCCGGCGGAAGCTTCCCGACGAGCGGCGTTCGATCACCCACAAGTTCAACGTCGCGGGGCACGAGGGATACGTCACGGTCGGGCTTTTCGACGACGGGAAGCCGGGCGAAATCTTCCTGCGGATGTCCAAGGAAGGCTCGACGATCTCGGGCCTGATGGACGCGTTCGCGACGGCGATCAGCCTGACGCTCCAGTACGGCGTTCCCTTAGAGGCGCTGGTCAACAAGTTCACGCACATGCGCTTCGAGCCCGCGGGCTTCACGAAGAACCCCGA
Organism: Thermoanaerobaculia bacterium; assembly: GCA_038253555.1. Classification (GTDB taxonomy): domain Bacteria; phylum Acidobacteriota; class Thermoanaerobaculia; order UBA5066; family Gp7-AA6; genus JALYUA01. Next base: position 5,159 of record JBBSGZ010000151.1, on the reverse strand, counting down.
GATCCCGATCGCGAAGTCTCTCGTCGACTACATCTTCAAGTGGATGGGTTCGAAGTTCCTCTCGGCCGAGGAGAAGGAAGCGATCGGCGTGATCTCGCGCGACATGCCATCGCAGGCGCCCGCGCCCGTGACGGAGCAGGCGGTGGCTGCGCGCAGCACGACGGCGGGTGGAACGTCGAACTCGCTCGTGGCCTTCGAGACCAGCACGGACGCGCCCGCCTGCCACGAGTGCGGCAGCATCATGGTGAGGAGCGCGGCCTGCTACAAGTGCATGAACTGCGGGGCGACGAGTGGCTGCAGTTAAATCGGGCGTGCCGGAGCGCCGCTGAGAGTCGTCCGTTTGCGCCGGGGCGGAGCGGTCCTTCGCCCCGGCGTCTTCGTCTCTCTCCTTCTCGCGACGCTCTCCCTCCCGGCGCCTCTTCCCGCTCGCGCGGCGGCGACTGCGGCGACCGCGGCGACCGCGATGAAGCCGGGGTGGAAGACCGCGGACTTCGCGGCCGCGACCTGCGGCCACATCCCTCCGATCCCGCTGACGTTCGCGTTTCCGGCGGACTTCGTCCCGAACAATCCGAAGCGCGGCCCGCAGGTGGGATGTTTCTGGGGCACGCCCGCGGACCTCGCCCGCGCGCTCGCCGACCCGAAGGGCGCCCACTTCGACAAGGTCTCGACCGGCGTTTTCTGGGTGCATCTCGCCGGAAACATCCAGTTCGACGCGAAAAGCGGCAAATTTTCAGGAGAGCCGAACCTGGTGAAGAACCTGGCCGGAAGCGGCGTGGCCAACGCGAAAATCATGCACCGGACTTTCGGCCGCTATCCGGGACTCGTCATCGGAGGTCACACGGCCAACGGGGCGGAGGTCTACATGCTGTACCTGGGACACGGGGTCGACGATCGTGTCATTCTCGTCAACTACCGGCCCCCGACGAAGGCATCTCCCGCCGACGCCGCGGTCTGGGGAAAATTCATCGACGCCATCCATGGAAGCACATAAATGGAAGCCAGAGCGGAAGACAGGCTCACGTCCGTGACCGAGCTCAAGCCGTGGTACGCGATCGGCAAGGCGGTGTTCGACGGGACGGGCGAAGCCGTCGCGGCCGTGCAGTCCGTCGAGGAGGCGCGCCGCGTCGCTGCGGCCTTGAACGCCGTCGTCGGGATGCCGACCGAGGCGCTCGAGGCGTGGACGCTCGGTTCGATCCAGGACCCCACCAACGATCTCCTGGCCGAGCTCGAGGCCGTGCTCGCGCCGCCTGCCGCCGAGGACCGCCGCTCGGGAGCCGATCGGCGGCAGTCCGACCGCCGCCGCGCGATCACGCAATTCCGCGTCGACCAGCACTAGCAGGGAAGGGATCCTTCCGATGCGCCCCGGGAGCGCGCGATGAGCGCGGCCATCCACCTGCGCCCCGCCACCGCGGACGATCGGCCATGGCTCCTTCCTCTTTCGGCGCGCCTCCACGATTTCGGTCCGCCGCCGTGGCGCCCGCGCGAGCAGATGGACGCCGCCGTGTCCTCCTGGATTGATCACGCACTCACGTCCGGCGCGGCGGACGCAATGGTGATGATTGCCGAGGACGAGGATCGCCGGCCGCTCGGCTTCATTCACGTGCACACCGCGGAGGACTTCTTCACCGGCGAAAATCACGGCCACGTCTCCGACATCGTCGTCGTCCCCGGCGCGGAGGGGAAGGGTGTCGGGCGTGCCCTGATGGCGGCCGGGGAGGAGTGGTCGCGCGCCCGCGGTCACCGCTTTCTGACGCTCGCGGTCTTCGAGAAGAACGAGCGGGCGCGGGCGCTGTACGAGCGGCTCGGTTTTGCGACCGACACGTTGAAAATGCTCAAGGTGCTGCGCCGCTGAGCGCGGAGAGAGTCGCGGCCCCGACCCCTCGAAGGATCCGTACCGGGCGCATCCGGAGTTCTCTGTCGCTGATTTCGCGATTCCCCCTCGCGAACGCAGAAGCGAGCCTCGCGCGGTCAGAAAAAAAGGCGGGCACTTGGCCCGCCTTCCTATCCCTGAGCCCTTAGCCCTGAGCCGGGCGCTCGCACGCGGGGCGCCGCACCTCAGTGGCGGCCGGCGCCCCCGTGCCCGCCGCCGCCGCTGTGCCCGCCGCCGCTGTGGCTTCCGCCCCCGTGGCTTCCGCCGCTGTGCGAGCTACCGGAGTGAGAGCCGCCGCCGCGAGAGTCGCCGCCGTGGGACCCTCCGGAGCTTCCACCGCTCCTGCCGGCTCCTTCGCCGGAAGACCTGCCGCGATGGCGGTGCCGGTCGCCGCCATCCCCGCGGTGCCATCCGCCCCCGCGACCGTGTCCGCCGTGGAACCAGCCCCCGCCGCCGTAAAAGAAGTCGCTTCCCCAGTACGGGGAGACGCCCCACCAGTAGGGGTAGTCCCACCAGCCCGGCCACGAGTCATAAACGGACCGATGAGGACGGGCGTACGCCTCGATGTCGCTGTCATCGGAGTCGTCCCGGCTCCCGGGGCCGTCATACGCGACCACGCCCTCCTGGTCTCCATCCGAGTCGCGCTGGTTGCGTTCGATCTCCCGCTCTCGATCCCGGTCCGCTTCCCGGTCGTCGTCCCGATCGCGCTCCCGTTCCCGGCGTCCTTCGCTCGAACTTTCGCGGTTTCTATCTCTCGAGGGCGAGGGTCGGTCTTCGATTCCGGTGACGCGCGCGATGTAGGCGACGACGTCGTCGCTGACTCCGGCCCTGTGGAGCCGGATGAGATCGTCCGCCGTGACATCTGTTTCGAGCCGCGAGCGCCGGGACCTGACGAACGCGGTGATGCTCGACTCGGGAAGTTGAGCCCGGGTCATCTGGACGACGTCCTCGAGAAGCGGATTCTCGAACCGCTCCTCGGGCTTCGCGGTCGCGCGAGGGCCCTCTGTCTCGGCAAAAACCGAAACCGAGCCAAGAAACAGAATCGCGAGGAAGGCGAGGTTTCGTTTCATGTGATCCACCCTTGCGGGAATTCTACACGCCGGCGGTGGCCGTCGCTCCCTGGCCCTCCGCACCTCTTAGTGTATAATAAAGACATGACCCCTAGACTTCGCCTGACGGCGCGGCCTCTCGCTACGCCTCAGCGCTTGACCCCCAGCAGCAACACTGCCGCGGAGGCGATGGCCGGTCCCATGAAGAGCATCGCCCATCCGGAAAGAGTCGGCACCGGAGTCACCGCCAGCGCGGCCGGCTGCGGTTCTCCATAGATGAAGTCATCCATGACGACGAGGTCGTTGCCGCTCTGCGGCGTGCCAAGCGCCGCGTTCCCGCTGGTGATGCGAACGGAGGCGATGGTCGAGGCGCCGCCGTTGTCGATTCCGAGGAAGGAGAGACCGCTCGGACCCGACACGGGCGCGAAGAAGGTTCCGAGACTGGCTCCGGTCACATCGAAAAGTTGGATGGAAGTCGAATTTGCGATCTCGACGTCCGTGAAAACCGCCCCGAATCCCGACACCGCTGCGGGGACGGAGGTTCCCGCCAGAAAGAAGTTCACGCGCAGCACGTTGCTGCCGAGGGCCGTGGGCTGAAGGTCTGGAATCGCGCGGTGTAGGTCGGGTCGATATTTCCGAACCGCACCGGCGCAATGCCTGCGTTTGCGTGCCCCGACCCGTCAGTGCCCGGCCGGGAGGATCGGCGAGCGCGAGAGCGGGGCCGTCCCGCGGCCGTCGCCGGTAGGGAGATAGGATTCAAAACATGCACGAAGCACCCGGACACGACGAGGCGGCGCCTTACTATTTCCGTTACATCGACCGCATCCCGGCATGCGACATCATCGCGCGGCTGGACACTCAGCTGGGCGAGTCCCTGACGGTTCTCTCCGCCATCCCGGAAGAGAAGTCCGTCCACCGGTGTGCCCCGGACAAATGGAGCATGCGCCAGCTTCTGAATCACGTGAACGACACCGAGCGCGTCTTCCTTGCGCGCGCGTTCTGGTTCGCCCGCGGGAACGAGACGCCGCTCCCGAGCTTCGACCAGGACACTGCCGCCGCGCATGCGGGCGCGCACGAGATCTCCTGGGCCGACCACGTCGCGGATCTGCGCGCCGTGCGCGGCGCCACCGTGACCTTCTTCCGCAACCTGGCGCCCGAAGCCTGGATGCGCCGCGGGATCGCCAGCGACAATCCCTTCACGGTGCGGTCGCTCGCGTACATCACTGCGGGCCACCTCGACCACCACCTCGAAATCCTGCGCGACCGCTACCTCTAGAGGCGCGTTTCTGCGCCTTGGGAAAGAGCCGCCTCCGGTCGTCCTTCCGGAGCTCATCGAAGGGTGAACGGGTCAGCCCCGTCCGCGCGAGTCTAGCCACGGCCCAAGAGAAGACGCTCCGGAAGAAGGCGAACGTCTTGCGGCGAGTCCCCGCCGCGGGAGTTGGAGTCTCACGCTCGCGCTTCTCAGCGAAGTCCAAGAGCGTCTCCCGATTGATACGTGCCGCTGAAAGGTTCGGGGATAGATGCTTGATGATGTTCTTGACCGAGTCACGATCGCTCTCTGCCGCTCGTTTAGTCCCAGGCTGGTCGCCACCCTTCTCCCGGTCGTACTGCTGGCTCTCCGCTTGAATGTTGGCCTCCAGCAGTTCACCTAACGTGAGGGGGTCGCCCAGCGGCCTCTATCCCTTCCCTTCTCTCGGCCAGTCTCGCGAGCCGCTCGTCTCTGATCCGCCGCGCAGTCGCGAGTTCCGTCTTGGGGCATCGGGTCGTCTCCCGCTCAACTTTCTCCCCCCTTCTCAAACCGCGTCCACCAGATCCCATTCCGCAGAAACAGATACCGATGGGCTTTCGTCACGCCTTCCCTCCTTTCTTCGGTTTCTTCAGGTAGTCGCCGAGCGCCTCCGCAATTACGTCCTGGAGATTTCTCTTCTCGTCCATTGCTCGGATCTTGGCCGCCCGCCAGATCTCCTCGGGAATCTCGACATTCGTATTCACCGTTTTCACCCCCTCTCCAAACTCACTTCGTGTTGGCATACCTAGGAGTCTGTCCGAGTAATGCTAAAAACCGAGATCTCGGGGGTACTGAAACCCCTCGGCACGTGACGATCGGGCGTTAGCAGCCCGTGGAAAAAGTCTGATTTTGTCGGCATGAAGCGAGTGTCAGACTGGTTGTCATCGGCAAAGCCAATCGAGGGGGGACACGATGTCGATGGGTAGCCGGGAAGGTGGCGAGCAACCGCCCC
>JBBSGZ010000150.1:0-9148 GCA_038253555.1 Thermoanaerobaculia bacterium | reverse complement strand
GTTGGGGACAGATTTTGCTGACACCACCCCGCGCGCAGCCCCACCGGGCGGGCCGGGCGGGCGCGGGGGCCCCACCCCACCGCCGGGCGGCTCGCCTGAGGGCTCGACCGTCCGGCTGGTCCCTTCGTTCGCTTCGGCTCCCGCCCCGAGAGGCTCCTCCCTCCCTCTGGTCGGGAGACTCCTCTCGGGGCGAGCTCAGCCACCATCCTGCTTGCGGCGCAGCTCTGCCCCCTCGCCCCGCGCTCGGGGAGCGGGTTGGGGTGAGGGGGAGTCCGTCGCTTCCGCTCACTGCGTTGGCTCCCGCTCCCGCTGCGAGCGTAGCCACCCTCGTGGTGGAGGCGCAGCTCTGCTCCCTCGCCCCGCGCTCGGGGAGAGGGTTGGGGTGAGGGGGCCCGCAGGCAGGAATTAGTTTCCAGCCATCTTCGTCCCTGGTCTTCTTCCACGCGGGCGCGAAAGGATCGGGGAGAGGCTCGGCTCGCCGACGCGCGGCGGCTAACGGACCTTAGACGAGACGTAGATAAAATTCATACTCGTCGACCTCGAAGAGCGGATTCGGCGTCACCACGAAACTCGACGAGCTCTCTGCAGGACCCCGGACGCCCGGCGACTCCAGGTTGATTCTTCCCGAGCACTTTTTTTCGTGCCGCCCGTCCAGGTCAGAGATCGCTCCCGGAGGTCCAACCTGGCGTCTCTCCGGTTCTCCGAATGGGACGAACGATGGCACGAAAATTCTTCTGAAAATCTGACGCGCGCGAGCTATCGCCGCGCGTTATGACTTTGCTAAGATGCGCCCCTTCTCTCCCGGCGTGAAAATTCATCGGAGGCTGACGTGAACCTGGATGGGCAGCTCCAGCAAATCATTGACGAGCTTCTCGCGCATGGGATCTCTCTCGACCTCGCGAAGAAAGAGTTCGAGAAGAAGTACATCGTCGGCGCGGTGCGACGATCCTCCGGAAATCTCGGCCGCGCGGCTTCATCGCTCGGCATTCACCGCAACACTCTCCGCAACAAAGTCGGGATCCTGAACATCCGCCTCCCGAGCGACAAGCGGCAGCACCGCGTCTCCCCCGACATCCAGAAGAAAAAGTAACCGCGAGACGGGCCTCACCTCCTCGCCTCATTCCTCTCCCTGGGGTCGGGGCGAAGCCCATGGATCAAGACAGTGGCGAATACGGGACGCCTGCCTGCGGGCCCCTCACCCCAACCCTCTCCCCGATCGCGGGGCGTGGGGGCAGAGGTGCGCTTCCGCCACGAGGGTGGCTAAGCTCGCCCCGAGAGGAGTCTCCCGACCAGAGGGAGGGAGGAGCCTCTCGGGGCGGGAGCCGAAGCGAACGGAGCGACGAGGCGAGCGGTCGAGCCTTCAGGCGAGCCGCTCGCCGGCGCGTGAGCGCGTCGCGTAGTGACCGGAGGCGACGTTACTTGGGCGGGTTCGTCTTCGTCTCGTCGACGCCGCCCTCTTTGATCGAGTCCTTGAAGTTGCGCATGCCCTGACCGATGCCTTTTCCGAGCTGCGGCAGCTTGTTCGCGCCGAAGATGATGATTACGATCAAAAGGATGATCAGAAGTTCGGGAAGACCAAGTGAGCCAAACATCGATGGTTCTCCTTCGCAGGATGGGTCGTCAGCTTAACAGAGGCGCCAGTCGCGCCCGGAACAGGCGGGCGAAGGCCGTATCCTCCGGGGTCTCTGTCAGCAGCCGGTCGACCAGCGCGATTTCTCCCGGAAGGTACCGTCTGTAAGCCTCCCCCCGGCCCTGCGCGACCGCGCGCGCGAAGGTCCCGCAAACTTTCCAGGCCCTCTGGAGGAGGACCCGGTCGAAACGGCGGCGGAAGATAGCGTGCGGGATGCCGCGCGCGCGGGTGAAGCCGCAGATGGCCTCCTCGGCCATGTCCGCGGTCATCCAGTCGAGCGTGGTCCTTTCCCAGAGAAGAGAGGCGAGATCGTAGGCGTCCGGCCCGGATCGCAGGTCCTGAAAATCGATCGCGGCGACCGCGTCGTCGAGTGGGAAAAGGTTGTTTCCGTGAAAGTCGCGGTGGCACAGCGCGCGCGGATGAGCGGCGATTTCTCGCGCGAGAGACTCTGCCCACAGGTCGTGGACCTCCCGCTCAGCGGGCGAGAGCGGCTGCCCCAGATAGAGGTCGAAGACCGCTTCGCGCGCGAGGTCGAGCTCTCTCCGGAAGAGGGCGGCGTCGAATGGGGGATTGATGCCGGGGTCGTCCGTTCCGGCGAAGATGGCGCCCGCGGCCACAGCGCGCTCCAGCCAGGACGTCCGTTCCGCCGGACTGTCGAGGAATTTTGTCGCCAGATCCATCCGGCCGAAGTCTTCGACGATTTGATTACCCGCCTGATCGTCCGCGATCAGCAGAGGGACCCGGATCCTTTCCCGGAGAGCGGCGCGGGCCGCGGACCACCGGCGCCGCGAGTCGGCCTCCTCCTGCGGATAGACGACGCCGAGCACCGATCTGTCGTCGGCCAGCACGAGCCGGATGTACCGCCGTCGGCCGACGTCTCCCGGAAGGACCTCGCAGGAGACGGGCTCGTGATGCGTCCGAGCCGCGAGGGCCGAGAGGAGCGAAAACTCGGGAGGAAGGACGACCGGGAGGGTCACCGGGAAGTTGGCAACACCCGAGAGCGGAAGCGACTCGTCCGGGGGAAACAGCGCTCCGGCGTCCCCCGGTCGAGTCTTCTCCCGAATGCGGAGAGGATCAGCGCCTCACCCCTTGGCCTGGGTCAGCATTATCTTTTTGATGCGCGTCGGCTGGTTCGGCAGGTCGTTGGCGTTTTTGGGAGCGGCTACGATCTTGTCGACCACGTCCATCCCCGTAACGACCTCACCGAAGGCCGTGTACTGGCTGTCCAGGAACGTGGAGTCCTTCACGACGATGAAGAACTGTGATGACGCCGAGTTCGGGTCCTGCGAACGGGCCATCGACACGATTCCCCGCTTATGCGAGGTGTCGTTGAACTCCGACTTCAACCGGACCTCTTTCCCGGCGACGACGTTGCCGCCGGTGCCATAGCGGTGCGCGGCATCTTCGGCGCCCTTGGTGTTCGGATCGCCGCCTTGGATCATGAATCCGGGGATCACGCGATGGAAAAAAGTGTTGTCGTAGAAGCCCTTCGACGCCAGGTCGATGAAGTTCTCGACGTGTCTGGGCGCCTTGTCGTGAAAGAAATGGATGGTGATGTCGCCGGCGTCCGTCTGGAGGGTCGCCATGGTGTTCGAGTAGTCGCGGGGTGCGGAAGACACGGTTTTCTTTCCCTTTCCCTTTCTCGCCGCCGGCGCCGCTGCGAGGGGTAACGCGCACAGCAGCATCAGGGCAAATCCGAGCTTTCTCATCGTCCGGGCTCCTTTCAGTACAGGTCGTTGAAAACATAACACGCGCTTCGAGGGGCGAGGGCGAGGGGCGGCGAAGGGCGAAGGGCGAAAGGCGAAGGGCCAACTGCGAAATAGGCGAGGGTTCGCAATTTCCCAACGCCCCGCGCCCCCCTTTGCCCTCCCTCGAGCGATAAGATCCCTCCCCATGTACGCCGACCTTGCGCGCGCCGTGCTTCTCGGACCCGACGGGGAACGTCTCGACGCGGAGATCCGCAGCATCGTGGAACGGCATCCCGATGCCGATGCGGACGAGATCGCCGGGCGGCTCGTCGCGAAAGCGGCGCTGCGTTGCGCCGCGGTCGGCGCGATCGCGTCGGTGCCCGCGGGATTTCTCGCGGGTCTTCCGCTCGCGGCGGACCTCTCTTTCCAGGTCCTGTCGCTGAATCGTCTCGCGCACGCGATCGCACGGGCTCACGAGCGCGAGACGACACCCGTCGAGAGGGCGGCCGCGGCCGTGGGAGCGCTTGCGCTCGCCAGCGCCTCGCACGTATTTCGGAGCGGATTTCTAAAGGGCGCTCGCGCCTCGTTCCGCCGCCGCGCTCCCGGCCTGCTCCCTTACGCGGGGGCGATCGCCGGCGCCGCTTCGGGCGCGCTCGCCGCCTGGGCGGCGGGAAGGATCGCGGGCGACGCATTCGGACGGCGCCGCCGGCGGCGGTGACGTCCTCGCGGAGCGTCCTCATCGTCGGAGGCGGCGCGGTCGGATGCGCGCTCGCCCGCGAGCTCGCCGGCCGCGGCGCGGCGGTCACGGTTCTGGAACGCGCCGCCCCGGGAGCGGAGGCTTCGGGCGCGGCAGCGGGATTGATCGCCCCTCAGGCGGAGGGCCTGCCCCCCGGCCCCTTCTTCGATCTGGCCGTGGAGAGTCGCGACCTCTACCCGGCATGGTGCGGGGAGCTGGAGCGCGAGGCCGGACTTTCCGTCGGATGGAGGGCTGCCGGGGTCCTCCGCTGCGATCTCGGCGGAAACGCCGATTTCAAGTCGTATCTTTTCCAGCGGGACCTGGGATTTCCCGTCGAGGAGGTGGACGGGGGGCGGATCCGCGAGATCACCGGGGGCCTCGCCGCTGCCGGCGTGCGCCGGGGTGTTTTCTTTCCGCGGGACGGCACGGTCGACCCGCGCCTCCTGACCCGCGCTCTCTGGATCGCGGCGCAACGACGGGGCGTGCGCTTCGCTCTGGGTGCGACGGCCACCCGCTTTCTCATCCGGCAGAACCGATGTGTCGGTGTCGAGACGGACCAGGGCACCTTCGAGGCCGACGCCGTGGTGGACGCCGCCGGTGCCTGGGCGGCCTTCGACCCGGAAAACGCACCCATCCCGATCCGTCCGCTGCGAGGGCAGATCGTCCGGCTCACGGCGAAGCCGCCGCTGCTCCCGTGCGTCGTCCAGTCCGCCGAGGTTTACATCGTGCCCCGCGCGGACGGATCGCTTCTTCTCGGATCCACGGAAGAGGACGTCGGGTTCCGGAAAGAGGTCACCGCGCAGGCCGTGGCCGCACTCTGCGATGCGGCGTTCCGACTCGTTCCGTCCCTCCGGGAGGCGGAATTTACGGACGCGTGGTCGGGTCTGAGACCCGCCAGTCGCGACGCTCAGCCGGTTCTCGGCGCGTCGGACATCCCGCGTCTTTTCTTCGCCGCCGGGCACTTCCGCAATGGCATCCTTCTCGCTCCCGTGACCGCCCTGCGGGTCGCCGAGGCGATCCTCGGTCCCTCGTCGAGACAGCTCGCCCCGTTCTCGGCGGGACGCTTCGGGGCCGGAGGGAACATGTCTGGACAGCCGCTAAAACGGGAAGTTTTCGGATAGAATGCAATGACTGACCGGCCGGGATTCCCCCGGCGCCAATGAAGGAGATTGTCCCGGGCATTTCCGGGCCCCGAACAATGCGGAACGCTATCTACTCAGGACTCCGGCTCACTGCGGACGCCTTCTGGCGCGCGACCCGCGCCATCGATCGCCGTTTCGAGCAGAACTCGTTTCAACCGAAATGGGCGCCCGCGCCCCTCTTGAAGCAGAAGGAACGGACCTTTCCGCAGTTCGGGTTTCCCCGCGAGACGGACTCTCTATGTCCTAAATGTGTGACGGAAGTCCGCACGAAGATTCTCTCCGGAGAGGCGGACTGGAAGGTCCTCGTCGACGGAAATCCCGGGGAGATCAAGGCGCAGATCGTCGAAGAAGACGGCAAGATCCTCATGAAGAAGGATTGCCCGGAGCACGGGCACTTCGAAGACGTGATGTCGACGGACCCGGCTTTTTTCAAAAGGCTGGAATCCCTCTATCCGGGCCGGGACTTCGTGATTCCAAAGGACGGGCTACACGAACACGGCACCTCGTCCATCAAGTACGGCCGCGGCGCGGTGCTGACCATCGATCTGACCAACCGCTGCAACATGATGTGCAACCCGTGCTTCATGGACGCGAATCAGGTCGGCTACGTCCACGAGCTCGAGTGGGAAGACATCCAGAAGATGCTCGACGATGCGGTCTCGATCAAGCCGCGCCGGCAGCTCTCGGTTCAATTCTCCGGCGGCGAGCCCACGATCTCGCCTCACTTCCTGCAGGCAGTGCGCTACGCCCGCCAGGTCGGTTATTTCTCTGTGCAGGCCGCCACGAACGGGATCCGGTTCGCCCAGGAGGAAGATTTCGCCCGCGAAGCCGCGGAGGCCGGGCTGCGCTTCGTCTACCTGCAGTTCGACGGTGTGGACAACGCGGCCAACGAGCATCGGAAGGTTGGGAACCTCTTCGACGTCAAGCAGCGCGCGATCGAGAACCTCCACAAGGCCGGCGTCGACATCACGCTCGTGACCACGATCGTGAACACCGTCAACGACCACCAGGTAGGCGAGATCCTGAAGTTCGCGATTCAGAACATCGACAAGATCAACACCGTCTCCTTCCAGCCCGTCTCCTTCACCGGACGCGACGAGGAGATCGACGACGAAACCCGGACGAAGCAGCGCTATACCCTTTCGCACCTCGCGCACGACGCCAAGACGCAGGCGGGAATCGGCGAGCCGATGCGCGACTGGTACCCGCTCTCCGCGTCCGGACCCTTTTCGGATCTCAAGGACCTCCTCGGAGGCCTGGAGTCCGAGTGGGGCTCCCTGAAGTGCGGCTGCCATCCCAACTGCGGGATCGGGACGATGCTTCTCGTCGATTCGAAGACGAAGGAGTCGGTGCCTGTCCCGGCGATGCTGAACGTCGACCAGATGCTCTCCGACATCAAGGGCATCACCGACTCCGCCCGGAAGAAGAACTGGACGGCATTTCAGACGGCTCTCTCCATCCTGCGAAACCTGAAGCCCTCCGGGATCCCGAAGAGCCTCTCGCCCTGGAAAGTCGTCCAGATCATGGACGGCCACACGGGCGGCAAGCTCGGTTTTTCCAAAAAGAAACGCTACGACTGGCGCGTGTTCTTCATCGGCGGGATGTGGTTCCAGGACCTCTTCAACTACGATTTTCGCCGCACCGAGATGTGCATCATTCCGTACGCCACTCAGATGGGGGAGATCTCCTTCTGCGCGTACAACACGGGCGTCGGCTGGCGGAAGATCATCGAAGAGATGTTCCAGACCGCCTCGCTGGCCGACTGGTACAGAAAGAATGGCCGGCACGAGGTCTACGCCCGCGGGAGAAGCGTCCCTCTCCCGACGCTTCCCGGACAGACCGTTCCGAGCCCCCTCGGCGTCCCGCCCGCTCCTCCGTCGCTGCCGGGCTCTCTGCCGGTGTACGGCGGGGCGGTGGGGAAGTAGCTCACCACAAACGCGAGAAACGCCCCAAACCCTCTCCCCGCACCCCGGGAGAGAGAAGGGTGAGGGGTCCGGCCCTCTCGATTGCAGATGCGGTGCTGCGTGGTGCGCCCCGCCAAAGCATCTTTCCCCAAGTCGTAGTGAGAGGGGGAGTTCGCTTCGATCGGTCGCATGGCGAAGTCGGCCGAGTCAGCGAGGCGCTGAAAATGCACCGATTACCTGCGGGCCCCCTCACCCCGACCCTCTCCCCGAGCGCGGGGAGAGGGAGGAAGAACTACCGCTACCGGCCCCCGGGCCTGCGGCCGTAGCTCGGCGCCACGGTGCGGGGGCCGCTCGGGCCTGACGGGCGAGATGCCGTCATGGGGCGCGGGCCTGACGGGCCTCGCGAGGGACCCGACGGACCGCGGTGGGCGGCCGACGGGCTTGCGGCTCTCGCCGGCTGCATCGCCCGCGCTCGGCGCTCCGCCTTCTCCTTCGCGCGGGCGCGATCGCCCGCCTTGCGCGCGCGGATCTCGGCGATCCGTTCGGCCAGGGGCACCTCGAACTTCTCTGCGGGCGCCTTCGAGTAATCGAATCCGGGGACGGTGATCCTCGGGAGCCGCTTGCCGATCGCGTGCTCGATCTGCCGGAGATCCGTTTCCTCCTCCGGCGAGACGAACGTGAAGGCGTCTCCCGTCAGCTCCGCGCGGGCCGTGCGGCCCACCCGGTGGATGTAGTCCTCCGGCACGTGCGGCACGTCGAAGTTGACGACGTGCGACAGCGCCTCGACGTCGATCCCGCGCGCGGCGATGTCCGTTGCGACGAGGACCTTGAAGCGTCCGTCCTTGAACCCGGCGAGCGCGGCGGTGCGCTGCATCTGGCTGCGGTTTCCGTGGATGCGCTCGCAGGGGACCCCGTTTTTGGTCAGATTGTCCGCGAGCCGGTTGGCGCGGTGCTTCGTGCGGGTGAAGACGAGGACGCTGCGGAAGTCGCCCCGTTTGATGAGCTCGAGCAGCAGCGGCGCCTTCAGGTTCTGCGAGACGGGATACACCGCCTGGGTGATCCCGACGGCGGGCTCCGCGACGCGCTCGAGGTTCACCGTGAACGGGTTGTGGAGCATCTCGCGCGTCAACGTCACGATCGGCGGCGGCATCGTCGCGGAGAAGAACAGCGTCTGGCGCTTCGCCGGCAGGTGCTTCAGCACGCGGCGGATGTCCGGGAGAAATCCCATGTCGAGCATGCGATCCGCTTCGTCGAGCACGAGGACCTCGAGGGCGTCCAGGCGCGCGTACGGAAAGCGGAAGTGGTCGAGGAGCCGTCCGGGAGTCGCAACGATGATGTCGGCGCCCCGGCGGAACGCGTGCTCCTGGGGCCCCATGCCCACCCCGCCGAAGACGGCGGCCGAGGACAGGGGGGTGTGGACCGCCATCGCGGTCAAATGCTCGTCGATCTGCGCGGCGAGCTCGCGCGTGGGCGTGACGATGAGCGCGCGTGTCTTGCCGCGCGGCTTGCCCATCAGGCGGTTCAAGATGGGCAGACCGAAGGCCGCCGTCTTGCCACTGCCCGTCATGGCGCAGGCGAGCACGTCCTTGCCGGACATGGCCGGCGGGATGGTGTCCTGCTGGATCGGGGTGGGTCGGGTGAACCCCATTTCCCTGACACCTTTTAAGAGGTCGGGATGGAGTCCGAACGTGGAAAAAGGGATGAGTCTCGTTTCCGCGGAGGCGCCGTAAACAGCGCTGCGCCGCTATGTCTTTCCGGCTGAATGATTTGAACGGAGGATTCGCCGGCGAGCCCTACGTTCGCGGTTGGACCGCTGCCCGCGAAGGCTCGACCTGCGAGACCGGCGGAAGGTGGAATTCTGTCACAGGATCGCGCGCGAGGCAACTCCCGTCGCCAAACCGTCGCCTTCGCTCACTACGGAACCTGTGTTCGCCTGCGGGCGAACGCACCGCCGGGCGGCTCGCCTGTTGGCTCGACCGCCCGGCTCACGTCGCTTCCGCTCACTGCGTTCGCTCCCGCTCCCGCAGCGGGAGGCTCCTCCTTCCCTT
>JBBSGZ010000149.1:0-9157 GCA_038253555.1 Thermoanaerobaculia bacterium | reverse complement strand
TGCTGCGTGAGTGGGCCTACCGCCGCCCCTACCCTTCCTCAGCCCGCCGACGCCGCGCTCTACCCCGCTGGCTTCACTACTACAATTTCCATCGCCGTCACTCTTCCCTCGGTGATCAACCACCAGCCTCAAGGGTGAACGATCTCCTTAGCAGCGACATCTAGAAAGCGGCTATATCGGCGAAGCTCTGGAGGGTGCCCGCCTCGTGAACGTACGTGTTCACGTGGTCTGTCGACAGGTCCCGGATGGTCACCCGGTAGTCCACGTCCGTCAGGGACCCGATGAAGACCCAGAACTTGCCGTTGAACGGCCGGCCGTCGACCACCTTGACCACGATCTCGACGTTGTTCGCGGTGAAGAACCAGAATGCCCCCGTATCACCGGTCAGGGGGATGGTTCGCCCCACCCCGGCGATTCCCTGCGGGGAGACGTCCCACGCGACTTTCACCTGGAACCGGGCGTTGTTCAGGCACAGGGTCGTCGCGTCGGGGACGCAGAATCCCTGGAGAGCGATCCGGCCGATCTTGTCCCCGGTGAACTCCGTGAACCAGACGTTCCCGTCCGGACCGGAGATGATTTCGGTCGGGGAACCCCCGGCGGTGGGGATTGCGAGCTCCATGACCGCTCCCGCGGGCGTGATCCGCCCCACGCGGTGGAGACCCGACTCGGTGAACCAGAGATTGCCGTCGGACGCCGCGGTGATCCCGTAAGGCGCGGCGCCGCCCGGAAGGGAGAACTCGGTGACGGCTCCCGCGGGAGTCATCCGGCCGATCCGCGAAGTGGAGTATTCGGTGAACCAGAGATTTCCGTCCGGTCCCGTCGTGATGCCGTAGGGGCTCGCGCTGGAATCCGGGAGCGTGAACTGGGAGAAAGCCCCGGCCGTCGACAGCCGTCCGATGCGGCCCACCTTGCTCTCGGTGAACCAGAGCGCGCCGTCCGGGCCGGCGGTGATCCCCTGGGGTCCGGTGTTCGCGGCGAGCAGATAAAAGGTCAGGACGCCCGCCGTCGTCACGCGGCCGATCCGGTCATATAAATCGGTGAACCAGAGATTTCCATCCGACCCGGTCACGATCTCGATGGGTTCCGAGGGCCGCACCGGGATGCCGAGCTCCGTCACGGAACCGGAGGTCGTCACCCTTCCGATCCGGCCCGGGAGCTCCGTGAACCACAGGGCGCCGTCGGGGCCGGCCGTGATCCCGCGCGCGAAACTTCTGGGATTGGCGAGAGGAAACTCCGCGATCGCCCCGGACGGCGCGATCCGGCCGACCTTGTCCCCGTGCTCCTCGACGAACCACACATTCCCGTCGGGCCCGGCGGCGATGCCGGCCGGAGAGCTGCCGGCCGTCAGGGGGAACTCGATGATTTGCTGCGCCGCCGCGGCGCCCGCGGCCGCGAGTCCCAGAAGGACGAGGGCGGCCGCCCGGGAGCTCCGCCCCCGGTCGGGCGTGCACGATCGAGCCTTGCGATGTCTCGAGCCGCTTTCCTCCTGCCCCGTTTCAGCCGTCATCGAGACCTCCCCTCTGGCCGGTTGCAAGAGAGCTGCCCGCCGCCAGGACCTTCACTTCTCCCGCTTCCGTTACGCTGAGGCATGGACGACCGGGCGGCCGCCTCACAGGAAGTCTGGTGCCGCCTGGTCACCGCCGGCGCGCGCGTCCTGCGCGTTCAAATCATGCACCCCGACGGCCAGGTGCTCGCCGCCTACTCTCCCGAGCGTTTCGACCCGGGGGTCCTCCGGCAGATGCTGGCCGGTCAGATCCGGGCCGCCGTGATCGGGCGCGACGCGGTCGTCCGCCTGAGCGACCTCTCAGGCGCCGTGGTCTTCGAGGATCGGCTCGGGTCGCCTCCGCCGGGGTAAAAAAGTCCCGGGCGCGACCGCACGCAATTCGCCGCGGCACTTCGGGATAAACTTCTGGAAAATCGCCTTATCGGGTCGTGGCTGTCGTTCACAAGGAGCTTTCCACGGCGTCTCCCATTAAACGTCCCGGGAACCGTCGCTCACCCGTGACTCCCGCTCGCGGCCCCCGACCGTTTGAAGTCACCCTCGAGGACGACAACCAGTGGCGCAGGGCCGCGGAGCTCGCGCTCACCGCTCTCGCCCGGCGAGGGCACCCCTTCACTTCGAACGACATCGTGAAGCTCGTCGGACCCCCTCCGAATCCAAACCTTCTCCCTTCGCTCGTCCGCGCCGCGCATCACAGAGCGATGATTCAGAAGAGCGACACCGCTCCGATCGGGACGGTGTGGGTCGGTGTCCACCCGGATTCGAACTCCCTTCCCCGTACCGGAGGGAGACGTAAAACCGACGAGGCGAACGTCTCCCGCGACCTCTGGCAGAAGGCCCGGGAGGCCGCGAAGAAGGAAAAAATACCGACCGGGGAAGTCTTCATCCGCGCCTTGCGCGCCTACCTGAAATAGTCGTGATCCCGGTGGAATTTCGTCCGGTGCCGGGGGCTCTGACGGTTCGTTCGCCGTAAAATCGTCTCGCTTGAGGGAACAGGGGCGGGAACTCTTGCGGCCGGCGTGGCTCAAGTACGGCATGGCCGTGGCGGCCTCCGCTCTCGCCCTTCTCGCGACCGCCGCGTTCTCCTCGGTTCTCCGTGCGGTTCCGTTCCTCCTCGGGTTCGTCGCTCTCTTCCTCGCGGGTTGGTTCGGCGGAGGCGGGCCGAGCTTCGCGACCACGCTCCTCGTCGCGGCCGGAACCCTTTTTCTCCTTCGTCCGGCGCATGCGCCGGTCATCGGCGGCCCGGATGACCTCCTCCGGTTGATCCTCTTCGTGGGCGCGGGGGGACTTGCCAGCCTCCTGCAGCGACAGCTGTGGACCAGTCGCAAGGCTCTACTCGGCGCGCTCGAGGAATCGAAGCGCTCCCGGCGGTCCGCTGAGGAGGCAGTGGTCGAACTGGCCCGGTTTGCGGCGATCGTGGAATCGTCGAACGACGCGATCATCGGGAAGAACCTCGACGGGGCGGTCACCGCCTGGAATGCGGCGGCGGAGCGGCTCTTCGGTTATAAGGCGGAAGAGATGATCGGCCAGCAGATCTCGAAGCTCATGACCGAGGGGCACAAGAACGACATGCGGGAAATTCTCGGGCGGATCGGCCGGGGCGAGCGCGTGGAACATTTCGAGACCGAGAGGCTGCGCAAAGACGGCCGGCTGGTTCAGGTCTCGCTCTCCGTGTCGCCCGTGAAAGACGCGACCGGGCGCGTCATAGGCGCCGCCAAGATCGCCCGGGACATCTCCGAGCGCAAACGCCTCGAAATCGAACGCGAGCGGCTGCTCCACGACGCAGAAAGAGCGATCGAGATCCGCGACGCCTTCCTTTCGGTGGCGGGCCATGAATTCCGAACTCCTCTGGCGGCATTGAGCCTCACGCTCCATAACTGGGGGATGCGCGCTCGAACGGAGAACGACCCGAGGACCGTCGAAAGGGTGCAGAAAGGCCAGCAGCAGGTCGAACGCCTGGTACGTCTGACCGAGGACCTCCTCGACATCGGGCGTATCAGCTCGGGACATCTGGAGCTCCGCCGGGAACCGACCGACCTGGCGTCGCTGGTTCGGGACGTCGCGGAGAGGCTGTGCGAGTCCGCGTCCCGGAGCGGCGCCCGCATGGAGATCGAGGCTTCCGGTCCCGTCCTCGGAGAGTGGGATCGCTCGCGGCTCGACCAGGTGGTCACGAACCTCCTCTCGAACGCCGTCAAGTTCGGCCCGGGCCAGCCGATCTACCTGAGCGTCCAGCGGGACAACGGCGACGCCGAATTGACGGTGCGCGACCTGGGAATCGGAATTGCCGCGGCGGACCAGGAGAGGATCTTCGAGCGCTTCGAGCGGGCCGTGTCCGAGCGCTCCTACGCCGGGATCGGTCTGGGACTCTGGATCACCCGACAGCTGGTCAGCGCTCATGGCGGAACCATCAGCGTCGAGAGCGAGCCCGGGCGAGGATCGACGTTCCGCGTCCGACTTCCCGCGCAGGCCGTCTGATGCAGGTCTTGATCGTGGACGACGACGCGGCGCTGCGGGAGGCCCTCTGCGACACCCTGGAGCTCCAGGGCCACCAGTGCGCGGCCGTCGCGAACGGGAGAGAGGCGCTCAACCACCTCCGCCGATCGAAGAGGCCCTGCGTCATCCTCCTGGATCTCATGATGCCTCAGATGAACGGATGGGAGTTCCGCGAGACGCAGCTGAAAAATCCGCAATTCGCGGATATCCCGGTCATCATCATCACCGCGCACGCCATTCCGGTCGACAACGCGGAAACGCTCGCCGCCGCCGGGTACCTGGGAAAACCGGTCCACCCGGAACGACTCCTGAGAGCGGCCGCCGACTGGTGCCTGCCCGGCGCGTCGCGGAGTAACGGAGTAACGGAGTAACGGAGTAGCGGAGAGAGGAGTGACGAAAAAGGCGCTCGCGGCAATTTTTATCCTGGGCGTCCGCCTCCAGGCATTTTCAGAGTCGGGCGATGAAGCGGACGAGAGGAAACGCTGTCTCGCGCTTTCCGCCTGGCGCGACACCTCCGTCGAAAGCTCGGGGGCTCACCTCAAGATCACGGCCGCCAACCATTGCTCAAGGGACTTCTCCGGCGCGGACACCTGGTTCGAAGTCAGCGCGATCAGCCAGAGAAATGGGGGCTCTGCCGGTTCTCAGCGGGGCCGCTTTCAGTCCACGATCCCGGCAAACGGGAAGGCGGAAACCTACATCGACGTCGCGTGCAACCCCGACGAGCGGTATGACTTCAGGGTGAAGCTGTGGCGTAGGAGTTAGACCAGCGCAGAAGAGCGACACCGACGAGCGCCGAGCTTGACTGGTGCGAAAGGGGGGACTCGAACCCCCACGGATTGCTCCACAGGTTCCTGAAACCTGCGCGTCTACCAGTTCCGCCACTTTCGCAGGGAGGCAGATGCTAGTCGCAACTCCCTTCGGAATCAATGGCCCGACGCCCCATGGCCCGGCGGGTTGCACTGAAGACTCTCTCGGAGGCGCAGCAGTGCCCTCGCTCACAACGGACCCGCGGCGATTCCTGAATTACCGCCTCGGGTTCGTGGCGGTTCGCGCCGAGACTCCCCGGAACTCCGTCGGCTATTTCGTCGCCGCGAGCAGCTTTAAGGCGGCGCGGCATATGGCGAGCGGGCGCGTGGGAGCCGAAGCGGAGATCAGGCGCAGGTAGCGCGTGGCCGTGGTATCGAGGTCGGGGTTGACGGAAGGCTGCCGCCAGGAGAACGTCCAGCCGTCTTCCTCGCGGATCGCCATCCATCGCAGGGGAGGCCGGTTCAGCTGCGCGATCACCCTCTCGGCGGCGGCGTCGTCCGTCGAATAGCAGGGGGCTTCGGTCACTGGTTTCCTCCCGAACACTTTCAGCTCGATCATCCGGTCGAGGTAGGGGCCGGCGTCAACCTCCGGAGGGCGCGGCGGAGAGGGAGTGGGCATGGCGTCTGGAGAATTCGGGCGATCAGATTTCATGCGGGCGGCAGCCCGGCTTCGATTTCCGCTTTCGGAATGGCGACGGCTTTTTCCTTGATGCCTCTGTCGACACAGACGAAACACGCCTTCAGCACGTCGTCGTACCCCATCTTCATCTCGCGGTTGGTCACGAAGATCTCCCGGGGCGGGTAGGGGCTATCCAGCCGCTGGACCGTGACGAGGATCCCCGTGGCGTTGCGCGTACGACCCGTGATCAGGAACCGGTGCGGCGGCAGGTTCGTGCACTCAAAGCTCGAGGCGGTCTCGTCGGCCAAGATTTCTAATCGCCTTTTCGCACGAGGATCGATCCGCGCGCCAGAGTCTCGTCGCCTGACTTCACGTGTCCGTGGAACTTGGCCATCGCCCCGAATTGACCCGCCAGGCGGACCTCGACCAGCAGGGTCTCACCGGCCCGCGGGCGCCGGGTGAGCTCCATCGCATCGAGCCCCGCGAGAAACCCCTTGCGGCCGAGCTCCGCGTCCCCTCCTTCGAGAAGCAGCGCGGACTGCGCGATTGCCTCCGCCAGCAGGAGCGTCGAGCCCCAGCACTCCCCCATGGCGGCGTGGCCGTTCGCAGTGACCCGGAGCGAGACCGTGCCTCTGGAAAAGTCGGCGTTGCGATCCTGGACGATCGCGTCGACGAACCGGAAGGGATATCCGTGCGGGAGAGTGGGCGCGTTCAAGCCTGCTTTTTCTTCTCGATGAAGTCGCAGAGCGCGTCCACCGAGGAGAACGCCTTGACTCCGACCTCTTCGTCTTCGACCTTGATCCCGAACTCCTGCTCCAGCCCGAGCACGAGCTCCAGGGCGTCGATCGAGTCGAGTCCCAGGCCCTCGCCAAACAGAGGGGCCTCGTTGTCGATCGTGTTCGGGTCGATTTCGAGCTTCAGCCGCCGCACGATCAGGTCCTTGACGCGCGGCCTGAGTTCTTCCTTGGTCATTCAGGCTCCTTGCCGGCCGGATTATAGGGTGAGCCGAGCGAGCCACGCGAGCGAGACTCCGACATTCGCCGTTCTCGACCGTCCGCCGTTCCCCCTGCGCCTTTCGCCCTTCCCCGGGGCCTCACGCCATTCCCCCGTCCACCCGCCAGACCTGTGCCGTGATGTAGCCGGCCCGGTCCGATACGAGAAACGAGACGAGGGCCGCGATGTCCTCCGGGGTCCCGAAGCGGCCCATCGGGATCCGCCGCACGAACTCCTTGCGGGCCTCGGGTTTTAAGTGGGCGATGATCTCGGTGTCGATCAGTCCCGGAGCGACGGCATTGACGGTGATCCCGTGCGTCGCCATCTCGAGCGCGAGCGCCTTGGTGAATGCGATCAGCCCTCCCTTGGCGGCCGAGTAGTTCGTCTGTCCGACGTGCCCCGAGATCCCGCTCACGGACACGATGTTGACGACGCGGCCCCACTTCTTGTGGAGCATGCCCCGAACGACCGCCTTCGTCATCCGGAAGGCGCCCTTCAGGTCGATGTCGATCACCGAGTCCCAGTCCTCTTCGCGCAGGAAGGGGAAGAGGGCGTCCTTGATGATCCCGGCGTTGTTGACGAGCACGTCCGCGCCGCCGAAATCGCGCTCCACGCGTTCGCCGAGCGCCTTCACCTGTTCGGCGCTGCGGACGTCCGCGCAGACCGCGACCGCTTCGCCGCCCGTTTTGCGGATCCCTTCGGCGACCTCTTCGGCGCGGTCCATGTCCGAGCGGCAGGTCACGACGACGCGGTGTCCGGACAGGGCGAGCTCGACCGCGATCGCTCGGCCGATTCCCCGCGAGCCTCCCGTCACGATCGCCGTCCGGCCTGCCGTCACGCGCCCTCCCCTGACCGTTCCGGCTGCAATATACCGGCGGTCGTCGCGATCGTCTCGCGCGTGCCCGCGGGAAGGCACGTCACGGTCCGGTCGATCCAGCGGCTCATGCGCGAGAGCATCACGCCCGGCCCGACCTCGAGGAACGTCCTGAAACCGTCGGCGACCATGGCCTCGAAGGTCGCGTTCCAGAGGGTGGGATAGATGAACTCGGTCCCGAGCAGCTCTCGAACCTCCGCCGCCGTCGTCTTGATGCGGCCGTCCGGTCCGTAAAACGGCACGACGGGATCGCGGACCGACCGGCACGCGGCGACGGCCGGAGCGACCGCTTCCGCGACCGGACGCATGAGCTCGCTGTGAATAGGCCAGCTCATCGAGAGCGGCAGGACGGAAAGCGACCGCGGCCCCAGGGCCTCCAGCGCCGCCTGCACCGCTTCGGAACGCCCGGTCAGCACGAACTGCGTGGCGGCATTGACGTTTCCGATCCAGACTTCTTTTCCCGACGCCCGCAGCTCCTCGCACACGGTTTCCGCCACCTCTCGCCGGCAGCCGATGACAGCCGCCATGGATCCGCGAATGGCGAGGCGCTCGGTCTCGCGCCACACGGCGATCAAGACGTCGAGCCCGTCCTCGTAGGAGATCGCTCCGGCCGCGGAGAGCGCGGCGTAATTCCCGAGGCTGTATCCCGCCGTCGCCGGAGGCTCGATCCCCTCCCGGGCGAGGGCGCGCGTCGCTAGAGTCGAAACGAGATACACGGACGACTGCGCCGCGAGATTTTCCCGCAACTCCTCGACCGGCCCCGAGAGCATGAGTCGTTCGAGGTCGCGGCCGCACCGCTCCGACGTCCACGCGAGGAGGCGGCGCGCCTCGGGATCGGACTCGAAGAAATCGCGCCCCATGCCGACCCATTCGGAGAGCTGGCCGGGATAGAGGAACCCCGCTCTCGCGGTCATGCCGCCAGCCGGGGCAGGACGTCCTCGAGCGCCACGCAGCGGTCGCGCGCCAGCCAGCGCTCGAACCGGTCCAGCGTCGCGCCCAGGTTGAAGAAGTGGACCAGCCGGAGAAGCGGAGCGAGACCCTCCATCGGAGGATGCTGGCGGTCGAACTCCCAGGGATGGAAGGTGAACACGGCGGGCCACCCGGCGGAGCGGAAGGTCTCCTCCGCGCGCCCGATCCGGTCGGGGGAAAACATCCGGAACGGCCATCCGCCGCCCATCGGGAGCGTTCGGCCGAACCCGCGTCCGGTCAGCGGCGGGACTTCCAGGATCGAGCCGCCGGGAACCGCGATGCGCTGGGGTCCCGGGTGATTGTCGGCGCGGCCGAGGGGAGGGACGGACGTCATGGACGCGTCGCAGACGAGTCCGTGACGGACGAGCACGGCGAGAGCGGGATCGGTGGGAGCGCGTATCGACCACTCCGCGGCGCGGTGCGCGAGCGGGGCTTTTCCCCCGGCGCGCTCGAGCTCGTCTAGGGCCCGGGCGAGGTCGTCGGAGAACTCGGAGGGCGTCCCGTCATCCGACCGGCGGTGAAGGTGGCCGTGCACTCCGATTTCGTGGCCGCGGCGCACGGCTTCGGCGACGAGATCCGGATAGCGGCCGGCGATCCAGCCGAGGAAGAAGAACGTTCCCCGATGCCCTCCCGCGTCGAGCGCGTCAAAGACGCTCCGGAGCGTGGACTCCACCCGCGGCGCAAAAGACGGCCACCGCCGCGCGTCGGAGAAGTAATCGTCGCCGCACACGTGGAACCAGTCCTCGACGTCGACTGTCAGCACGCGCGGAGCGCGGCCGGGAATCCGGAGAGGGGTCACGGGGGATGGCATGAACGGAGGATTGTAAAACGTCGCCAACCGTCGCCTCCGCTCACTGCGGGAGCTGCCTTCGCCGTGCGCGGCGAAGGCACCGGCGAGCGGC
>JBBSGZ010000148.1:0-9224 GCA_038253555.1 Thermoanaerobaculia bacterium | reverse complement strand
CCCGGCACCGCCTCGGCGTCGAAGAACGTCACCGCCCGGGCGGTCCCGTCGCCCGCCCCGGCGCCGCCGCCGGCGTCCTCCGGCGGGCTCGAGGTGATCTTCCGTCCCGACCCGATGATCCACGACGGCCGCTTCGCCAACAACGGCTGGCTCCAGGAGCTGCCGAAGCCGCTGACGAAGCTGACCTGGGACAACGCGGCCATCGTGTCCCCCGCCACGGCGGGCCGGCTCTCGCTCGCGAAAGAGGACGTCGTCCGGCTCACGGTCGGGGGCCGATCGGTCGACGCGGCGGTGTGGATCGAGCCCGGCCACGCGGACGACTCCGTCACCGTCCACTTCGGCTACGGACGCACGCGCGCCGGGAAGTTCGGCACCGGCGCCGGCTTCAACGCATACGCCATCCGCGCTTCCGGCGCGCTCTGGATCGCCGCGGGGGCGCAGATCGTCAAGACCGGGGCGACGCATCCGCTCGCCTGCACGCAGATGCACCAGAACATGGAAGGCCGCGACATTGTGCGCGCGGCGAACGTCGCGGATTTCGTCCGCGACCCGCAGTTTGCGCACCGGCTCACGAAATCGCCGGAAGACGGCGAGACCATGTATCCGACGTACCCCTCGGACACGCACGCGTGGGCCATGGCGATCGACCTCAACCAGTGCGTCGGCTGCAACGCCTGCGTCGTCGCCTGCCAGGCCGAGAACAACATCCCCGTCGTGGGCAAGGACCAGGTTCGCCGGGGCCGCGAAATGCACTGGCTGCGCATCGACCATTACTACGGAGGGGAACCGGCGAACCCTCAGCACTATCTCCAGCCCGTGCCCTGCATGCACTGCGAGAAGGCGCCCTGCGAGCTCGTCTGTCCGGTCGAGGCGACCGTGCACAGCGCCGAAGGGTTGAACGACATGGTCTACAACCGCTGCGTCGGGACCCGGTACTGCTCGAACAACTGCCCGTACAAGGTGCGCCGTTTCAATTTCTACCATTACTCGACACAGTTCCGGGCGCCGTCGCTCCAGATGCTCACGAATCCGGACGTCACCGTGGGCTGGCGCGGCGTGGTGGAGAAGTGCACCTACTGCGTGCAGAGGATCAACCGGGTCAAGATCGACTCGGAGATCGGCAACAGAACGATCCGGGACGGCGAGATCACGACGGCGTGCGCACAGGCCTGCCCCGCGAACGCGATTGTCTTCGGCGACCTGTCCGACCCCGCCAGCCGGGTCGCGCAGATGCGGAAGGACCCGCGCACTTACGCGCTCCTCGAAGAGCTCGGGACCCGGCCCCGCACCACCTACCTCGCGCAGGTGCGTAACCCGAATCCCGCCCTCCCGGAGCCGGTCCGCCGCGACTGGCCGGCGTCGTACCGCGAGGAGACCGGGCAGCTGTGAAGAAATCAAAGCCCGACCTCGTGCCGATTCCACCGGGGCAGGACCGAAGCGTGCCCGTGATCGAGCCGGGGTACACCTTCGCGAGCGTTACCGACAAGATCGGCCAGATCGTCCTGACGCGGCGGACACCGGTGTTCTGGTTCTTCGGCTTCGGGATCTCGTTTCTCCTGATGATGGCGCTGCTCGCGAGCATCGGAATGCTCCTCTTCCGCGGAGTCGGAATCTGGGGCGTCAACATCCCGATCGGTTGGGGATTCGCGATCATCAACTTCGTCTGGTGGATCGGGATCGGCCACGCCGGAACGCTGATCTCGGCGATCCTGCTGCTGCTTCGGCAGGAGTGGCGAACGTCGATCAACCGCTTCGCCGAGGCGATGACGCTCTTCGCCGTCGCGTGCGCCGGCCTCTTTCCCGTTCTGCACATGGGCCGACCCTGGCTCGCGTACTGGCTGCTCCCCTACCCCAACACGATGGCGCTCTGGCCGCAGTGGCGCAGCCCGCTCGTCTGGGACGTCTTCGCCGTCTCGACCTACGCGACGGTCTCGGCCCTCTTCTGGTACGTCGGACTGATCCCGGATTTCGCGACCCTGCGCGACCGGGCGCGGCGCAAAGGATTTCAGATCGTCTACGGGATGCTGTCGCTCGGCTGGCGCGGTTCCGCGCAGCACTGGCACCGGTACGAAACGGCGTACCTGCTGCTCGCGGGCCTGGCGACGCCGCTCGTCATCTCCGTGCACACCGTGGTCAGCTTCGACTTCACCGTCGCCATCACCCCGGGGTGGCACTCGACGATCTTCCCGCCCTACTTCGTCGCGGGCGCGATCTACGCCGGCTTCGCCATGGTGCTGACGCTCTCGATCCCGCTCCGGAAGCTCTACGGCCTGGAAGACTTCATCACCCTGCGCCACCTCCAGAACATGGGCAAGATCATGCTCGCGACCGGACTGATCGTCGGGTACGGCTACATGGTCGAGGCGTTCATGGGCTGGTACAGCGGGTCGCCGAGCGAGCTCTACGTCACCCTGAACCGGATGCTGGGGCCCTATGCGAAGGCTTACTGGGCGCTCATCTTCTGCAACATCGTGACCCCGCAGACGCTGTGGTTCCGAAAGGTCCGGTCGACTCCCTGGATCCTTTTCTTAGTCGCCATGGTGGTGAACGTCGGAATGTGGCTCGAGCGCTTCGTCATCGTGGTGACGAGTCTCCACCGCGACTTCCTTCCTTCGTCGTGGGGGATGTACCACGGCACGGTCTGGGACTGGGCAACGTTCATCGGAACGATCGGGCTGTTCCTCTCGCTCCTCTTCCTCTTCCTCCGGTTCCTGCCGATGATCTCGATTTTCGAGATGCGGACACTCGTTCCGGAAGCCGAAGTGAGGGAGGAGCCATGAGCCACAGGTTGTCCGCCGTAAGCTCTCCTCTCGGACCCGCGCGACAGCGCCTCCCGGAGTTTTTCTCTTCGTTAGTTTCCCGTTTTCCGTTTCCCGTTTCCCGTCTCGAGGATCTCCTCCCATGACGCAGTTCGAGCACGGTCCCGGCGAGGGCCGGCCCCTCTACGGGCTCATGGCGGAGTTCGAGAGTCCGACCGAGCTTCTCGCGGCGGCGCGCGGCGCGTACGAGAGCGGCTATCGGAAGATGGACGCCTACACGCCCTACCCGATGCACGAGTTGACCGAAGCGCTCGGCATCAAGCCGACGAAGCTTCCCTGGCTCGTGCTGGCGGGCGGCATCCTCGGCTGCTGTTCGGCGCTCCTCATGATGTGGTTTTCGGCGACGATCCACTATCCACTGAACGTCGGCGGCCGTCCTCTCGCGAGCTGGCCTATGTTCATCCCCATCACATTCGAAGTGACGGTGCTGTTCGCGTCGCTCGCCGCCGTCTTCGGGATGCTCGGCATGAACGGCCTGCCGATGCCTTATCACCCGGTCTTCAACGCGCCGCGGTTCGCGCTCGCGTCGCGCGACCGCTTTTTCCTCTGCATCGAGGTCGCGGACCCGAACTTCGCTCTGGAAAAAACCAGCCGGTTCCTCGCAAACCAGGGGGCCCGCGTGGTCTCCGAGGTGGAGGAGTGATGGCGCCGGGGCGAGGGGGGTTGGGCGCGGGGCGCTGGACGGCCCAATCTCCGCCGCCCGCCCGCACCGTCCTGCTCGCCGCGCTGGTCCTCGCCGCCGCCTGCCGCCAGGAGATGTACAACCAGCCGCGGTACAAGCCCCTCGGGAAGAGCGATTTCTTCGCGGATGGACGCAACGCCCGGCCCCCCGTCGAAGGCACCGTCGCCCGCGGAATGCTCCGCGCGGACACCCGCCTCTACGCCGGGAAGGAAGGCAACACGCTCGTCGGCGTCTTTCCGCTGCCGGTGACGCGGGCGCTCCTCGACCGGGGGCGCCAGCGGTACGAAATCTTCTGCGCGCCGTGCCACGACCGGACAGGGGGGGGCAACGGCATGGTCGTTCAGCGGGGATACCGGCCCCCTCCGTCCTTTCACATCGACCGCCTGCGGCAGCGGCCCGTCGGACACTTCTTCGACGTCATCACCAACGGCGTCGGCGCGATGCCGGACTACGCCTCCCAGATTCCGCCGGAAGACCGCTGGGCGATCGTCGCCTATGTCCGCGCCCTCCAGCTCTCCCAGGGGGCGCCGCTTTCGCTGGTCCCGCCGGAGAAGCGCGCCGAGCTCGACCGCCCCCCGCCGCCGGCGGGGCCGCCCCCGGAGTCGCCCGAATTTCCGACGCGCGCGACTTCGGCCCCGCAGCGTTCCGGCCCGAAGGCTCCGGGAGGCGGCGATCGGAGCGCGCCGGCCGCCGCTCCCGGCGCCCCGAAGGAGAAGGAACGCCGATGATCGACGCCGCAGTCCCGGGGGATCTCACCGCCGCCATCGGCCGCGGCCGCAGGCGCGCGCTCGCGGCGGGAGCTCTCGGACTTCTCGCGTCCGCGGCGGGATTCTTCCTCGCGCCGGCAAAGTTCTTCCCCTCGTACCTCTTCGCGTGCATGGCGTGCCTCGGCCTCGCCCTCGGTTGCCAGGCGGTGCTCATGCTCCACCACGTCACGGGGGGCGCCTGGGGCGTCCCGATCCGGCGCCCGTTCGAGGCGGCGACTCGCACGCTTCCAGCGATCGCCGCGCTCTTCGTGCCGCTCCTGTTCGGCTTGAAGACCCTCTACGAGTGGGCCCGCCCCGAGGAGGTCGCCCACGACCCCATCCTTCGGCACAAGGCGCCGTACTTGAACGTGCCTTTTTTCCTGGCCCGAACGGTCCTCTGCTTCGCCGTGTGGATCGCGTTCATGTATTTCCTGAACCGCTGGTCCCGGGAGCAGGATGAGGCGCCGAAGCGGGGCTTGACGCGCCGGCTTGCGCTCCTTTCGTCGGCCGGACTCGTCGCCTACGGCCTGACGATCACCTTCTTCTCGATCGACTGGGTCATGTCCCTCGAGCCGCACTGGTATTCGACGATGTACGGCGTCCTGTTCATCGCGGGTCAGTCCCTGTCCGGACTGGCTTTCATCATCGCGTTGACCGTGATCCTCGCGCGATTCGCGCCTCTGTCCGGGTTCGTCAACCCGGGGCACTTTCACGATCTGGGCAAGTTGATGCTCGCCTTCGTGATGTTTTGGGCCTACGTCTCCTTTTCGCAGTACCTCATCATCTGGTCTGGCAACCTGCCCGAAGAGATCCCGTGGTACCTGCGACGATTAAACGGCGGGTGGGGGTGGTTCGGCATCGCGATCGTCCTGCTCCACTTCCTGCTGCCGTTCGTGCTGCTTCTCCCGGCGTCCGCCAACCGAAACCCGCGGATCTTAATCGGCGTCGCCGGACTGGTCGTGTGCATGCGTCTGGTCGACGTCTTCTGGTACATCCGGCCCGCGACCTCGCCGCCGCGCCACCTCACGCTCCATTGGATGGACCTCGCAGCACCGGTCGGCGTGCTTGGCCTCTGGCTCTTTCTGTTCCTGGGGCAGCTCCTGCGGCGGCCGCTCCTTCCCGTCAACGATCCGGAATTCCGGGAGGCCCTCGAACATGGCGCACACTGAGCCGCACGCGGGCGGCCACGAGCCGGACGAGGTCGCCGTGAAGCCCCTGGCGGGTTTCCTGGTGAGCATGGTCGCCCTGCTGATCCTGGCCGGCGTTCTCATGTTCGGGGTTTTCCGGCTGCTCGCCCGGGACGCGAAATCGGTGGACCGCCCGCTGCCCGGCAGCGTCGCGCGGTCGCTCGCGCGTCTGCCCCCTTACCCGCGTCTCGAAAGCGGGCCGCTCGCCCCCCGCGCGCGGCTGAACGCGGAGGAGAGCGCGCGGTTGAGCTCCTTCGGCTGGGTCGACAAGGCTTCGGGCACCGTCCACATCCCGATCGACCTCGCGATCGAAATCGTCGCCCGGCAGGGGATCTCCGAAACCCCGTCCGCGCCCGCTGCCGGCGCGGCCGCCGCCGCCGGGTCCCCATCGCGGGAGGCAGCCCGATGAGCCCCGATCCCGGCCTTTTCCGCGGCGGCTTCGCGCGGCGCCGTCCGAGGCTCGCCGCCCTGCTTCTGGCGTCCGGCGCCTTCGCCGCCGCGGCGTCGGGGCAGACGCAGCGTTCAGACCCGGCGCCGCCCTCGACCTCCCTCCCCAGGGCGCTGCGAAATGTCGGCATCGACCAGAAGCTCGGCGCGCAGATCCCGCTCGACATCCTGTTTCAGGACGAGGCGGGGCGGCCCGTCCGCCTCGGGCAGTACTTCGGAGACCGGCCCGTGGTCCTCGTGCTCGCGTACTACAACTGCCCGATGCTCTGCACGCAGGTCTTGAACGGCCTAGTGACCTCGATGCGGGCGCTCTCCTTCGACGCCGGGAAAGAGTTCGAAGTCGTCACCGTCAGCTTCGACCCGCACGACCGCCCATCCGACGCGGCGGCAAAGAAGGCGCCCTACATCCGGGAGTACGGCAGGGCAGGCGCCGGCCGGGGCTGGCACTTTCTGACGGGCGGCCCGGGCTCGATCGACCGGCTCACGCAGGCGGTTGGCTTCCGGTACAGCTGGGACAACGACCTGGCGCAGTTCGCGCACGCGAGCGGGATCTTCGTGCTGACGCCGGACGGCAAGCTGTCGCGCTATTTCTTCGGTATCGAGTACGCGCCGCGCGACCTGCGTCTCGGGCTCATCGAGGCGTCGAACCGCAGGATCGGCAATCCCGTCGACGCGCTTCTTCTCTACTGCTACCACTACGACGCGAAAATGGGCAGATACGGCGCCGTCGTGATGAACCTCGTCCGTCTGGGAGGGATCGGCGCGGTCCTCATTCTTTCGACTTTCGTCACCCTCATGTGGCGGCGCGACCGCCGGCTCGATGCCGCGCGGAGGAAGCCCGGCGCGGCAGGCCCCAGGGCGCCAAACGACCCTACCCGTCCGCGGGCTCGCGAGGCGCCCTGATGAACCCCGAGCTCCCGCTTTTCCCGGTGCAGGCCTCCGCCATGGCGGGGCAGGTGGACGCGCTCTACTTCTACCTCGTCGCGGTGAGCGCCTTCTTCTCGCTGCTGATCGCGCTGCTCGTCATCGTCTTCGCCATCAAATATCGCCGCCGCTCCAACGACGAATTTCCCGCCGGCAACGCGGGCTCCCTGAAGCTCGAGCTCGCGTGGACCATCATTCCGTTCCTCATCACGTTGACCTTTTTTGCGTGGGGCGCGCGGATTTTCTTCCGCATGAACCGCCCCCCCAACGACGCGATGCAGGTTTACGTCGTCGGCAAGCAGTGGATGTGGAAGATTCAGCACTTAGACGGGGTCCGGGAGATCAACGAGCTGCACGTGCCCGTCGGCCAGCCGGTGCGCATGACGATGACCTCGGAAGACGTGATCCACAGCTTCTTCGTTCCCGCGTTCCGGATGAAGCGCGACGTCGTGC
This sequence comes from Thermoanaerobaculia bacterium, assembly GCA_038253555.1. Classification (GTDB taxonomy): domain Bacteria; phylum Acidobacteriota; class Thermoanaerobaculia; order UBA5066; family Gp7-AA6; genus JALYUA01. The sequence goes on along the minus strand of JBBSGZ010000148.1, from coordinate 1,966 downwards.
CGGGCCGTTACTCGACAGCCTGGTTCACGGCAACGAGGATCGGCGACTTCCACATCTTCTGCTCGCAGTATTGCGGCACGAAGCACTCGGCGATGATCGGGACGGTCCACGTTCTTGCTCCGACGGCGTTCCAGGCGTGGCTCGCGGGCGGGGCGGGCAGCGAGTCCCTTGCCTCCGCCGGCTCGAAGCTGTTCACACAGCACGCCTGCAACACCTGCCACCGGAGCGACTCGCTCGCCAGAGGGCCCAACCTCGAAGGGCTGTTCGGCAGGCCGGTCCACCTTCAAAACGGACAGACGGTCGTCGCCGACGAGCAGTACCTCCGCGAATCGATCCTGATGCCGCAGGCGAAGCTCGTCGAAGGCTTTCAGCCGATTATGCCGACGTTTCAGGGGTTGATCAGCGAGGAGGGCCTTCTCCAGCTCGTCGCCTACATCAAGTCGCTGTCGCCGGCCCCCGGGGGCGAGGGCGGGGGCGCCGCCGCGGAACCGGGCAAGGCGAGGATCGCTCCGCCCGTCAAGAACTCGTCTCCGGAGCGGGAGGCTCCCAAATAATGAGCGCTGCCGAATACATCGAGCCCGCGCCGGCCGAACCGCGCGAGAGCTACTTAAACGCCGGATACGGCGTGCGCTCGTGGCTTCTCACGAAAGATCACAAACGGATCGCTCTCCTGTATCTCGCTTCCATCACGTTCTTCTTTTTTCTGGGAGGGTTCTTCGCGCTCCTGATCCGGCTGGAGCTCTTAACCCCCGCGGGCGACCTCGTCCAGTCCGAGACGTACAACAAGCTCTTCACGATGCACGGCGTCGTGATGATCTTCTTCTTCCTCATTCCGTCGATCCCCGCCGTCCTCGGGAACTTTTTCATCCCGATGATGATCGGCGCGAAGGACCTCGCATTTCCGCGCCTGAACCTGCTCTCCTGGTACATCTACATGGCGGGCGCGACGTTCACGCTCTGGGCGGTCGTCCACGGAGGCGTGGACACGGGCTGGACGTTCTACACGCCGCTCTCGACGGCGTACTCCAATGGCCACGTCGTCGCCACCGCGGTCGGGGTCTTCATCACCGGATTCTCGTCGATCCTGACGGGCTTGAACTTCATCGTCACGATCCACACGATGCGGGCTCCGGGCCTCACGTGGTTCCGGCTGCCGCTCTTCGTCTGGTCGCACTACGCGACGAGCCTGATCATGGTGCTCGGCACGCCCGTGATCGCGGTGACGATTTTCATGGTGGCGGTGGAGCGGATCTTCCACCTCGGCATCTTCGATCCGGCGCTCGGCGGCGATCCGGTTCTCTTCCAGCACCTCTTCTGGTTCTACTCGCATCCGGCCGTCTACATCATGATTCTGCCGGCGATGGGCGTGATCTCCGAGCTCGTCACCACGTTCTCCCGCAAGAACATTTTCGGCTACAAGTTCATCGCGTTCGCGTCCATAGGAATCGCCGTCCTCGGGTTCCTGGTCTGGGGGCACCACATGTTCGTGAGCGGCCAGTCGATCTACGCGGGACTGATGTTCTCCATCCTGTCGTTTCTCGTGGCCATACCGTCGGCGGTGAAGGTGTTCAACTGGACGGCGACCATGTACAAGGGGTCGATCTCCTGGCAGACCCCGATGCTTTACGCCTTCGGGTTCATCGGCCTCTTCACGATCGGCGGCTTGACGGGACTCTTTCTCGCGACGCTCGGCGTCGACGTGCACGTGCACGACACCTACTTCATCATCGCCCACTTCCACTACATCATGGTGGGCGGCGCGATCATGGGATACCTCGGCGGCATGCACTACTGGTGGCCGAAGATCAGCGGGAAAATGTATCCCGAGGGCCTCGCGAAGTTCGCCGCGCTCGTCATCTTCGTCGGCTTCAACCTGACGTTTTTCCCGCAGTTCATTCTGGGATACATGGGGATGCCGCGGCGCTACCATGCCTATCCGCCCGAGTTCCAGGTCTTAAACGTGATG
>JBBSGZ010000147.1:0-9286 GCA_038253555.1 Thermoanaerobaculia bacterium | reverse complement strand
TGTTCGTCGGTTCCACCCGGAGAGAATTTCCTTCGCGCGTCTTTCGCATCGAGGTGGCGACAGGGCACCGGGAACTCTGGAAGGAGCTGATGCCCGGCGACCCGGCGGGCCTCACGCTTCTCGCGCCCGCGGCGATCTCGGGGGACGGCAAGATCATCCTGTTCGACTTTGGCCGGTCCTTGTCCGAGCTCTACATCGCGGAAGGACTGAAATGACTCTGGCGGCCGGCGCGAGGCTCGGCCCCTACGAGATCATGGCGCCGATCGGCGCCGGCGGGATGGGAGAGGTGTTCCGCGCGCGGGACCCGCGGCTCGGCCGCGATGTCGCGATCAAGGTGCTTCCCGCCTCCTTCTCCGCCGACCCTGACCGCCTGCGCCGCTTCGAGCAGGAGGCGCGCGCCGCGGGGATCCTGAACCACCCGAACATCACCGCCGTGCTGGACATCGGAGAGCACGAGGGCGCACCCTACGTCGTCCAGGAACTGCTCGAGGGCGAAACGCTGCGACAGGCGCTGGCCGGAGGGAAGCTCCCGCCGCGCAAGGCGATCGACTTCGCCGTCCAGATCGCGCACGGCCTCGCCGCGGCGCACGAGAAAGGCATCGTCCACCGCGACTTGAAGCCCGAGAACGTCTTCGTCACGAAGGACGGGCGCGTCAAGATCCTCGACTTCGGGCTGGCGAAGCTGACGCACATGGAGGAAGGCTCGCAGGCGACCGACCTGCCGACGGCCACCGCGGGCACCGAGCCCGGAATGGTGCTCGGCACGCTTGGCTATATGTCGCCCGAGCAGGTGCGGGGCCGGCCGGCGGACGCGCGCAGCGACATCTTCTCCTTCGGCGCGATCCTGTACGAGATGCTCGCGGGTCAGCGCGCCTTCCGAGGCGACTCCGCCGCTGACACCATGTCGGCCATCCTGAAGGAAGATCCGCCCGATCTTTCGCTCACCAACCAGAACGTCTCCCCGGGCCTCGAACGCGTCATCCGCCACTGCCTCGAGAAAAGCCCCGAGCAGCGCTTCCACTCCGCACACGATCTCGCGTTCGATCTGGAAGCCCTCTCCGGCGTGTCGGCCACGGGGCGGCCCGCCGTGGGGCCCGATCGGTCCGACGCGCGCCGGCGTCTCCTTCCCATCGCGGCCGGGCTCGTGCTTCTCGCCGGGACGCTCGCCGCGGGGTACTTCCTGGGGATGCGAAAAGGTACGGTGCCGCCTCCCGCTTTCCGCCAGCTGACGTTCCGGAGGGGTGCGATCTGGGGAGCGCGCCTCGCCTCCGACGGCAAGTCGATCCTCTACAGCGCGTCGTGGAACGGCAAGCCTACGGAGATCTACGTCAGCCATCCGGAGAGCCCGGAATCCCGCCCCTTCGGGGTGGCGGCCACCGACCTGCTGGCGGTCTCTCCCTCCGGCGAGCTTGCCGTGGCGGTGAAGGCCGATTTCGACGCAGCATTCACGCGCGCCGGAACACTGGCCCGCGTCGGCGCGACCGGCGGAGCGCCGAGAGAGATTCTGGAAAAGGTGGAGTATGCGGACTGGTCACCCGACGGCAGGGACCTCGCCGTCGTCCGGCCGGTCGCTCGACATACGCGCCTCGAGTTTCCGGTGGGCAAGACTCTCTACGAGACCGCCGGATGGATCAGCCATCCCCGCTTCTCGCCCGCGGGAGATCGGATCGCGTTTCTCGACCACCCCGCCTCGAACGATGATGGCGGCTCTGTCGCGATCGTCGATCTCTCCGGGAAAAAAACGACCATCTCGGCGGTTTACGCGTCGGCGTGGGGGCTCGCGTGGTCGCCGGACGGCCGCGAGGTTTGGTACACCGCGGCGCAAGTCGGGAGCAACAGAACCCTCCACGCGGTCACCCCCTCCGGGGGCCACAGGGCCCTCGCCAGCGTAACCGGTTCGCTCACTCTTCACGACGTGTCGCGCGAGGGGCGGGTCCTGCTCACCCAGGACTCAAACCAGATCGGCGTCATCGCCGGGTCCGACCCGTCGAACGAGGTCGACCTGACATGGCTCGACTGGAGCCTGTTCGCGGATCTTTCGAGCGACGGCCAAACCGTCCTCTTCTCCGAGGCCGGCGAGGGAGGAGGACCCGGGTACTCCGCGTACCTCCGGCGCGTCGACGGAAGCGCGGCGGTCCGGCTCGGTGAAGGCTCGGCTCAAGCCATGTCGCCGGACGGAAAACAGATTCTCGCGGTCGTACATCCGACAGGAGACCGCCGCCTCGTCTCCTACCCCACCGGCGCCGGGGAGTCGAGGATCCTGAGCCCCGAAGGCTTCCAGGTGACTGGCGCGCAGTGGACGCCGGACGGGCGGCGGATCCTGATGAACGCGCGAGAGCCCGGGCACGACCTGCGTACGTACGTGATCGACGCGGCCGGAGGAAAGCCCCGCGCGATACTGCCCGACGGCTACCGCGGGGGCGCCGTCTCCCAGGACGGGAAACGTATTCTCGCTCGAGGGCCCGAAGATCGTTTCTACATCTGCTCTCTCGAAGGCGGAGGCACCGCGGCGATCGCGATTCCGGGGGTGACGCAGGACGCGGACACCGTTCTCGGATGGGGCCCCGGCGATCGAAGCGTCTACGTGAGGCGGGGACGCGGGACGGCCCTCCCGGCCCGCATCGTCCGCATCGATCTCGCGAGCGCCGCCGAGGAAAAGTGGCGCGACATTCTCCCGGCCGACGCCGCTGGACTGAACAGCATCGTCCTCATCAAGGTGATTCCCGACGGAAAGGCGTACGCCTACAGCTATTTCCGCAGTCTCTCTCACCTCTACCTCGTCGAAGGGCTCCGGTGACGCTCGCCCCCGGCGCGAAGCTCGGACCCTACGAAATCGTCGCGCCCCTCGGAGCGGGTGGAATGGGAGAGGTCTATCGCGCGCGCGATACGCGGCTGGGCCGGGAAGTCGCCCTGAAGATCCTGCCCGCCGGCGTGATGCCGGACATGGAGGCACGGCGCCGTTTTTCAAACGAGGCGCGGACCGTTTCTGCCCTCAATGAGCCTCACATCGTGACGATTCATGACGTGGGATCCGAAGGAGACCGCGATTTCATCGTCATGGAGTACGTCGAGGGCGAAACGCTTCGCGATCTGCTCTCCGCCGGAAAAGTGGAGATCCGCCGCGCCCTCGAAATCGTCGCGCAGGCGGCATCGGGGCCTGGCCGCTGCGCACTCGGCCGGCGTCATCCACAGAGACATCAAACCCGAAAACCTCATGATCAACCGGGCGTCGCAGGTCAAGATTCTGGACTTCAGCCTGGCCAAGCTGGAAGAGAGGAATCGCGTTTCCCTCCTTTCGAGCGGAGATTTGACGGCAACGCCCTCCGCTTCGGGCGATGGCGCCGCTCAGACCGCCCAGGGGACGATCGTCGGAATGGTTTCCTACATGTCGCCGGAGCAGGCCGAAGCCCGGCCTCTCGACAACCGCACGGACATCTTTTCTCTGGGAGCCGTCCTCTACGAACTTCTGACCGGCCGCAGAGCTTTCTCAGGCAATTCGGTCGTCGAAGTCCTTCACGCCATCATCAACGACGATCCCCGACCGGCCCTGGACTGGAACCCTCGCCTCCCTCCGCAGGCGATCGATTGCCTTTCGAAGGCCATGGCGAAGGACCCGGGCGACCGTTACCGGCATGCGGGAGACATGGAGCTCGACCTGCGCCGCGTCAAGCGCGCGATCGAGTCCGGAACGTCCGCGGTCATCGCGCCGCGATCGGGAAAGCGGCGCCGGCACCTGCTGCGGTGGACGGGCGCCGGGCTGCTGCTCGTGTCCGCGACCTTCGGCGCCTGGTGGCTGGGCCGGTCTTCCGTGAACGCTCGCGGAGGGTCCTCCTTCCTCGACGCCTCCCTGACGCAACTCACCACGGATCCCGGATACGAGGGGGAGCCGACGTTCTCCCCCGACGGACGGACGATCGCCTATGTCGCGGACCGAGACGGAAACTTCGAGATCTATCTGCAGCAGATTTCCGGAGGGCCCTCTCTCAATCTGACCCGAAATCCGGCCGCCGACATCCAGCCCGCGTTCTCTCCCGATGGGCGCGACATCGCCTTCGTTTCGAGCCGCTCGAGCAAGTTGGACATCTTTCACGCCGGCCCCAATCTGCCGCTCGTCGGAGGAGACATCTGGGTCATGCCCGCCCTCGGGGGGGCTGCGCGGCGGATCGTCGAGAACGGATTCTGTCCCTTTTGGACGCCGGATGGTGCCGCTCTCCTCTACGTCCATGGCACGTACCGGGACTCACGCATCGCGAGGATTCCATCGACGGGCGGGGACAGTCGCGACCTTCCGATCGACGAACCGCATGTCGACAGATACCTCTTTCCCAGCCTGTCCGAGGACGGCCGCTGGGTGCTCTATCAGAACGGAAACCAGATCGAGGTGGTGGCCGCCCGGGGTGGCAAGCCTCGCATGCTCGTTCGTGGCGAGGGACCCGCCTGGGGTCCCGGATCGACGAACGTCCTCTTTACCAACGGCACCTCCGGCAAGAGCCGCACACTCTGGCGGGCGCCTTTCTCTCTCGCCCGAGGCGAGTTCGCGGGGACGCCGGAGGCGATTACTTTCGGGCGCGGCGCGGACCTCGGCGTCAAGGCTTCGCGTGACGGAACCGCCATCGCCTTCGCCGCGGGCGACGAGACCCTGAATCTCGAGGAACTTTCCTTCGACGCCGAGACCGGCCAGGTGTCCGGCCTGCCGCGAGAGTTGACCGCCGGCAACAACCACGTGGGGTTCTTCGGTCCCTCGCCGGACGGCAAGGCCGTTGTCTTCGGCGCCGATCGGGGCGACAGCTCGCACCTGTGGCGCATCGAACCACCGGCCACCCCCTTTCAACTGACTCTCAATCCCAGGTATTCGGAAACCGGCGCCGAATGGTCGCCCGACGGACGGGAGATCGCTTTTGCGCGAACGGACGAGACGATCGCAGGTGCGCCCCCGGAAATCTGGACCATGAACGCCGACGGCACGAGTCCAAGGCGAAGGATCGACATGGCCGAAGTGTCCGGGCGAATGGCGTGGTTGCCGGATGGCAAGACAATGTTGATCCAGAAACACGAGGGGCTCCTGCGATTCGACCTCGCCTCCGGTGCCCAGAGCTTCGTCCCGGGCGCGAAATCCAGGACGCTCTTTACGGTCGATGCGACAGGCCAGTGGATCGCGTATCAGACGAGCGAGCGCGGCCCGTTGAGCGTCGCGGCCGTGCCGATCGCGGGAGGCACTCCGCGCTTCGTCGCGACGGGCCGCTACGAGGCGTATCACCCCTTCTTTTCTCCGTCGGGACGCTGGCTGTACTTCCAGCGCGACCATAAGAACCTTTATCGGGTTCCCGGTCCATCGCAGGGCTGGGCGAACGCGGTCCCGGAACAGGTGACGAACTTCTCCGGCGCCGACCTCTACCTCGAGAATCCCAGGATCTCGCGCGACGGCAGGAAGCTCTTCTATACGCGAGGGCGAAGAACGGGAGATATTTTCATTCTCCGAACAAATCCGCCGGCTCGAACGAAGGCGGCGGCATGACACTGAGTTCGAGCGCACGAGCCCGGCTCCGCGCGAGGTCCTCGCTCCCGTGACCTTTCCCGCCGGTTCCCCTATGGGGCTCGCCAAGGGCCTTTCAGCCGCGCACGAGAAGGGCATCCTCCACCGGGGCCTGAAGTCGAAGAACCGGCCCGACCCCATTTCTCCCTACGAGACGGCGCGGCTTCCGCTCTTCCGCCTGCTCGGCTCGCCGCCCGAGCAGAAGCGCCACGAGACGTTTCCTTCCGGACACTCCCTGTTCGGATGGCGCGACGAGCTCCACCGCGAGGCGCTCAACTGGCTCGCCCGGCATTTCGGACCGCCTCTCGCCGCGGCGCCGGAAGCGTCTCCTCCGAAGCCATGATTTCCGCCGGCTCGCGCCTCGGCCCGTACGAGATCCTCTCCCCACTCGGCGCGGGAGGCATGGGCGAGGTGTGGCGTGCTCGGGACCCGCGGCTCGGCCGAGAAGTTGCGATCAAGGTGCTGCCGGCGCAGCTTTCGGGCGACGCCGGTCGCCGCGCGCGATTCGAGCAGGAAGCTCGGTCCGCGTCGGCGTTAAACCACCCCAACATCGTGACGCTCTACGACATCGGCACCCACGAAGGCGAGCTCTACATCGCGATGGAGGTCGTCGAGGGGAGGAGCCTGCGCGAGCTGCTCGGCGGGGAACCTCTCTCCGTTCGCAAGCTGCTCGACGTCGGTGTTCAGATCGCCGACGGGCTCGCGAAGGCGCACGCCGCCGGAATCGTCCATCGCGATTTGAAGCCGGAGAACGTGATGGTTTCGCGCGATGGCTTCGTCAAGATCCTGGATTTCGGGCTGGCGAAGCTCGGGGAGGACTCTTCCGCCGGGCTCACCACCGCCCCGACGGTGGTCGCGCCGCCCACCGAGCCGGGAACCGTTCTCGGAACGGCGGGATACATGTCTCCCGAGCAGGCGAGCGGGCATCCCGTCGACTTCCGCTCCGATCAGTTCACCCTGGGCGCGATCCTCTACGAAATGGCGGCCGGCCGCCGCGCGTTTCAGCGCAAGACGGGCGCCGAAACGCTCGTCGCGATCATCCGGGAGGATCCGGATCCGATCGGGCAGGTCAATGCGCGGGTCCCCGCTCCCCTCCGCTGGATCGTCGAGCGCTGCCTCGCCAAAGATCCGGAAGGCCGCTACGCCTCGACAAAGGACCTCGCTCGCGACCTGGCGAACGTGCGCGACCACCTCTCCGAGGCTTCGGGCTCCGGAGCTCAGGCAGCGGCAGAAACGGCCCGGCCGCGGCGGCACGGATGGCTCGCCCCGGCTGTCTTCGCGCTGCTGATCGGTGCGGCTCTCGCCCTTCTGGGCCGCGCACTCCTCGCGGGACGGCCGAGCTCGACGCTCGATTTCCAGAGACTGACGTATCAGCGCGGGACGATCTTCTCGGCTCGATTCGCGGCGGATGGAGAAACGGTCGTCTACGGCGCCGCCTGGGACGGCCGGCCGATGGAGATTTTCTCGACGAGGATCGAGGGGCACGAGTCGCGCTCCCTCGGTCTTCCCTCGGCGGACGTCCTCTCGGTCTCTTCGGGCGGCGAAATGGCCGTGTCGCTCGGCCGCCGGTATTTCCTCGGCAATCAGTCGCTCGGGACTCTCGCCCGCGTCCCTCTCGGCGGGGGCGCGCCGCGCGAGGTCCTGGAGAACGTGCAGGACGCCGACTGGTCAGCCGACGGCAAGGAGCTCGCCGTGTCGAGGTATGTCGGCAACCGCTGCCGCCTCGAGTACCCGATCGGCCATGTTCTGTACGAGCCGGCCGCCTGGATCAGTCACGTGCGCGTGTCTCCTGACGGCTCCATGGTCGCCTTCTTCGATCATCCTGTCCCCGGTGACAACGTCGGCAGGTTGCGGGTTCTGGATCGGAACGGGAAGACGCGGATCGAAGGCCCGCCGGGAGAGACGGGGACGGGGCTCGCCTGGTCGCCCCGAGGCGACGAGGTCTGGTCCACTCTCCCTTTTCGGGCGACGTCCCTCTCCGGGCGAGTGCGGGCACCGTGGACTCTCCTCGGCGCGCAGGACGCAATCTACGACATCTCCCGCCGCGGCCGCGTCCTCCTCACCCGCAACTCGTCGCGGCGGGAGATCATCGGCTCCTCGGGCGGTGGACCCGAGCGGAATCTGACGGCGCTCAATTATTCGTCTCCGATCGATCTGTCGCGCGACGGCCGCCTGGTTCTCTTCAACGAGCAGCACGTGAACCCCTACGCCATCTACCTCCGAAAGCTAGACGGCTCCTCTCCGGCAGTTCTCCTCGGCGAGGGACAAGCGTACCAGCTCTCTCCCGACGGCCGGTGGGTGGTCGCGACTCCCGCCCTCGGAAGCGACTCGCTGCTGCTTCTTCCGACGGGAGCAGGAGAGCCACGCAAGGTGAGCCTGTCCGGGATCGCGTGCCAGAGGGTGAAGTTCTTTCCGGATGGACAGCGCTTCCTGTTCGGCGGGAGCGAGCCCGGCCGGCGCGTCCGGCTCTACACGATGAGCGTCTCCGGCGGCAAGCCGCTCGCCATCACAGGCGAAGGGGTCACCCTCAAGTCGCAGGACCCGTTCTCACCGGACGGGAAATCCATCGTGGCGGTCGACGCCGAGGGGGGGATCGCGATCTACCCGGTCGGGCCCGGCGATCCGCGTCAGGTTCCGGGTGTCGAGCCCGGCGACAGCGTGATCCGCTGGTCCGCGGACGGCCATTCCCTCTTCGTGTACAACCCGGCGGCGCGACCCGGTGCCGTCGAGCTCCTCGACGTCCAGACGGGGAAACGAACTCTCTGGCACGAGTTCCACGCGCCGGATCCGGCCGGCGTCCAGCAGGTGGGGCCCTTCATCGTGACTCCGGACGGCCGCTCGTATGTCTATTCGTACCGCCGTCTTCTCGACGATCTCTACGCGGTGTCGGGGCTGCTTTGACTCCGTCCGGTATCCTGAGCGCCGTACACAGCGGGTGAATTGCAGACGGGGATTCCGGCTGGCTTTCGCCTCGGTTCGTACGAGGTCCTCGGGCCGCCGAAGCAGGCGAGCGGGCGGCCTCTGAACTTCCGCTCCGACCAGTTTTTGCTCGCTTCGATCCACTACGAGATCACCTCGGACAGAAGGCGTAGCGGGACCGATAGAATCGCGCACAATCCATGACGATTTCGGCCGGTTCGCGCCTCGGCCCCTACGAGATCCTCGCGCCGATCGGAGCGGGCGGGATGGGAGAGGTGTACCGCGCCAGGGACCCGCGCCTGAACCGGGACGTCGCGATCAAGGTGCTGCCGGTCTCCTTCTCGGCCGATCCGGATCGTCTGCGGCGTTTCGAGCTGGAGGCCCAGGCGGCGGGCGCTCTCAACCATCCCAACATCACGATCGTCTACGACATCGGGACGCACGAGAACGCGCCCTACGTCGTTCAGGAATTGCTCGAGGGCGAAACCCTGCGCGTGGAGCTTTCCGGAGGCCGCTTCTCGCCGCGCAAGGCGATCGACTATGCGCTTCAGATCACCCAGGGCCTCGCGGCGGCGCATGACAAGGGCATCGTCCACCGGGACTTGAAGCCCGAGAACCTCTTCGTCACGAAGGACGGCCGCGTCAAGATCCTCGACTTCGGCTTGGCAAAGCTGACGCAGGTCGGGCAATCCGGCGCCGCGACGAACCTCCCGACCGTCACGCCCGGCACCGAGCCCGGCGTCGTGATGGGCACGCTCGGCTACATGTCGCCCGAGCAGGTCAAGGGCAGGCCGGCCGACGCGAGAAGCGACATCTTCTCGTTCGGGGCAATCC
>JBBSGZ010000146.1:0-9397 GCA_038253555.1 Thermoanaerobaculia bacterium | reverse complement strand
GCGCTGCAGTGTCTCCCGTTCCTCCACGGTCAGCTCCAACTCCGGAATCGGTCGGCCTCGTCGCATCGGTATCTCCCTTCTGTATACCGAAAACCCACGAGGCCAATATTATGTTCCATGACTTATGACTCGGGACACTAGTTTCTCCCGACCCATGGCCGCGACGCTGCTCTCCGTGAACGTCGCCGTGCCCCGAGTGCTCAAGGCGCGGGGACACGACGTTCGGACCGGGATCTTCAAGGAGCCTGCCGACGGCCGCGTCCCCCTGGGACGGGAGTCTCTCGTCGGGGACGTGCAGGTCGATCGGCGGTATCACGGCGGTGTCGAGCAGGCCGTTTACGCGTACAGCGCCGAGCACACGGCTTACTGGTCCGGAGAGCTCGCCACGAGCGGGCCGCTGCCGCCGGGTTTCTTCGGGGAGAACTTCACGACCCGTGATCTTCTGGAAGACGCCGTGGCGGTGGGCGACGTGTACCGTGTCGGAACGGCCGTGGTTCAGATCACGAAACCCCGGGTGCCCTGCTTCAAGATGGGCCTGCGTGTCGGCTCGGCGAGATTCCTGAAGACATTCCTCGCGAGCGGCCGGCTCGGGTTCTATTTTCGCGTGCTTCAGGACGGCGAAGTCGGCGCCGGGGATGCGATCGACAGGACCGACAGAGAGACGAACCCTCTCATGATTTCGGAGCTCGTCTCGCTCTTGTACTTCGAGCCCCGGGACCGCCGCCGCCTGGAGCGCGCGCTCCGTGCGGGCGGTCTCGGCGCGGGATTGCGCTCTCAGCTCGAGGGACGCCTCGAAAGCCTGGAAACCCGGTTGTTCTAGCCGCGGGCGAATCTGGTTCGCGTCTTGCTCAGGTTTCCGTTCAGGAGGATTTCCATGGCCATCGTCGATCAGATCGGAAACATCTTGAAGCAGTATCAGGGCGACGCGACGCCGGACCGCGAGCAGGCCCGCGCGCATTACGATGAAATCGCGAACGCCGTTCCGCAGGATGAGCTCGCTGCCGCCATCGGACCCGCCGTCGGCCAGCTCGACACCCCTCATGTGGAACGCAAGATCGAACAGAGCGCCCAGGAGATGACTCCCACCCAGAGAGGCAGCTTTCTCGGAACGCTGCTCGGCGGGCTCGGCGCGTCCGGATCCAGCCTGCCTGGCCTTCTGGGAAGCCTCGGAGCTTCCCCGAACGTCGCCACCGACCCGACTCAGGCGACCCCTCAGGACGTCGCGCGCGTGGCGACCTATGCGAAAGAAACCAGCCGGACATCTTCCACAAGGCGATGGGCTTTTATGCCCAGCACCCGACGCTGGTCAAAATTCTCGGAACGATGGCGATTGCCTCGATCGCCAGAAACCTCTCGTCGGGCGGCCGGCGCCCCGGGGTCTTCTAGGCTCGCGGCCGAAAGCGACAAAAAGAGAGAGCGCCCGTGCGGGCGCTCTTTTTTTTCGGTTACGGAAAAAAGGCCCCTCGAGGCAGCGCCCGCGCGGTAGAGCTCGGTTTGGCCTGTTTCTTGAACTCCTGACTGATTCATGGCCGATAAGCGTGAGTCTCCGCGCCGCCGGTGCCGTCTCTTAGTCGACTTCGACACGACTCTCTCGCGGACGACCGGCTTCACGAACGATCTTTCGCGGAGCGGCATGTTCGTGCGCACCGTTCGGATCCCGCGGATCGGCAAGGTGATTCGCGCCATCCTGCATGCTCCCGGAGGAGCCACCGTTCCGGTGGAAGGGACCGTCGTTCGGACGTTCCGGGCCCCCGGCGCACTCCGCAGTCTGATCCCGTCCGGATTCGTCCTGCGGGTCGCACCCGAACATCCTCCCGAATACGACGAGCTCGCGGCGCCCCGCACCTGAATCCTTCAGGGCCGCTTCGAACAGCAGTCCTGAAACGGCGGGTCACTCGCCCGCGGTTCTGCTTGTCCTGAGATCGCTTCGAAATCGTTTACGTCCATGCCGAGGCGTTTTGAATAGGGTGCCGGAGTGTCCCGGCCCTCCGTGTTGAAGAGTCTCGGACACCGCTCCGGATGCATCACCATTCCGGCCTGTCTCTCGCCGCCGCGTCCGGCCCGGCTCTCATAGAATCCGGGCCATGGCAACCGTTCACCCCTTTTCCGCCCTGCGTCCGGCGCCGGAATCCGCCGCCCGGGTCTCGGCCGTGCCTTACGACGTCGTCAACACGGAGGAAGCGCGCCGGCTCGCGGGGAAAAACCCCCTCTCCTTTCTTCATGTCTCGAGGCCGGAGATCGATCTGCCGGAAGGCACGGACCCTCACGCCGACGAGGTCTATCGCAAGGGGGCGGAAAACTTCGAGGCCTTGAAGCGCGACGCCCCCCTCGTTTCCGATGAGGAGCCGGCGATCTACGTCTATCGCCTGCGGGTCGGAGCTCACGAGCAGACGGGCATCGCCGCCTGCTGCTCGGTCGACGAGTACGACTCCGACGTCATCCGAAAGCACGAGAAGACCCGCCGCGACAAGGAGGACGATCGAACCCGCCACATGATCGACCTCTCGGCTCAGACGGGCCCGGTCTTTCTGACGTATCGCGACGTCGCCGACGCCAACGCGCTCGTGGACGCGGCGAAAGCCGAGCCTCCCCTCTACGACTTCACGGCGGAAGACGGCGTGCAGCACACGGTGTGGCGAATGAAGCCGGAGCCGACCCGCGCTCTCGTCCACTCGTTCACGGATGTCCCACGCATTTACATCGCCGACGGGCACCACCGCGCCGCAAGCGCGAGCCGGGCGCGAGCCCATTTCCGCTCGCTCCATCCGGCGGACCGCGACGGTCCAGACGAGTTCGACTATTTCCTTGCCGTGCTCTTTCCGGCGAGCCAGGTCCGGATCCTGCCCTACAACCGGATCGTTCGAGACTTGAACGGCCTCACACCGGAGGAGCTTCTCGCCCGGGTCGGAAAGACGTTCACCGTGGTCGAGAACGCTTCTCCGTCGCCCGCGCGCCGCGGCGAAATCTCCATGTACCTCACGGGCAGATGGTACGGCCTCGTTCCCCGCGACATCGGGTCCGGCGCGCTCGACGTGACGGCGCTGCAGGACGCGGTCCTCTCTCCGATCCTGGGCGTGCACGACATTCGAACGGACAAGCGGATCGATTTTGTCGGCGGCGGACGGGGCACCGCGGAGCTCGAGCGGCTCGTCGACTCCGGGGCCGCGGCGGCGGCTTTTTCGCTCTATCCGGTCTCTCTCGACCAGCTCATGGCGATATCCGACGCGAACGAGATCATGCCCCCGAAATCGACGTGGTTCGAGCCGAAGCTCCGCGACGGACTGCTCGTCCACCTGATCTGATCTCGGGCCGGTGCGGCGCGCCGTCCGCAGGGGAATCTCACCCGGGAAACCCCGCATAGAATCCGCCCCATGAAGGTTCTGGTCGCGGACAAATTCGAGAAGTCGGGTCTCGAGGGACTCGAGGCCGCAGGCTCCGACGTCCTCTACGAGCCGGACCTCAAGGACGAACCGCTGACGTCCCGCGTGGGCGCTTCCGGCGCCGAAGTCCTCATCGTGCGCTCGACGAAAGTGTCCCGTCCCGCCCTGGCGGCGGGCCGACTTTCTCTGGTGATCCGGGCCGGCGCCGGGTACAACACGATTGACGTCGACGCCGCCTCCGAGCTCGGGATCTACGTGGCGAATTGCCCCGGGAAAAATTCGGTCGCCGTCGCCGAGCTCGCCTTCGCCCTGATCCTGTCCCTCGATCGGAGAGTCCCGGAAAACGCGGCCGATTTGCGGGGCGGCATCTGGAACAAGAAGGAGTACAGCAGGGCAAAGGGCGTCTTCGGCAAGACCCTCGGCCTTCTGGGCACAGGCGGCATCGGAAGGGAAATGATCCCGCGGGCCGGCACCTTCGGTATGCCCGTCATCGCCTGGAGCCGGAGCCTCACCCCGGAGGCGGCGCGAGACCTGGGAGTGGAACGCGCGACTTCTCCTCTCGAGGTGGCCCGCGGCGCCGACATCGTCAGCGTGCACCTGGCGCTGAAGCCGGAAACGCGGGGCCTGGTCGGAGAAGAGTTCTTCGCCGCCATGCGGCCTGGAGCGTTCTTCATCAACACCTCCCGCGCCGAGGTCGTGGATCAGTCCGCTCTCGAACGCGCGATCCGCGAGAAGGGCCTTCGCGCGGGCCTCGACGTCTTCGCCGGCGAACCTTCCGCCGGAACGGGCCAGGTCGACGACCCCATTTTTCAGCTGCCCGGCGTCATCGGGACCCACCACATCGGGGCGTCCACCGACCAGGCGCAGGAAGCCATCGCCGCGGAGACCGTGCGCATCGTCCGCGAGTACGCCGCCACCGGTCGACCGCCGAACGCGGTGAATCTCGCGCGCGTCTCTCCCGCGACGCACCTTCTCGTGGTCCGCCACTTCGACCGCGTGGGCGTGCTGGCGGCCGTCTTCGACGCCCTGAAAGAAGCGGGGATTAACGTCCAGGAGACGGAAAACATCGTCTTCGAGGGCGCGCGCGCCGCGGTGGCGCGGATTCGACTGGATCAGGCCGCCTCGGAGTCCGTTCTCGAGAGCATCCGCCGCAGTACGGACGACATCATCGAAGTGACGCTCCTCACAGTCTGAAAGGGAAGGGGAACATGAGCGCTCGCATCTTCAATTTCGCGGCGGGCCCGGCGGTGCTTCCCGAGGCCGTGCTGCAGGAGGCCCGGCGGGACCTGATGGCGCTGCCGGGCGTCGGCATGTCCATCCTCGAGATCAGTCACCGCTCCAAAGCCTTCGAAGAGATCATCCAGGGGTGCGAGGCCGACATGCGGCGGCTGGCGAACATCCCCGCGAACTATAAAATCCTCTTCCTGCAGGGGGGCGCCTCGCTCCAGTTCTCGATGGTGCCGATGAACATTCTGCCCGCGGGAGGAAAAGCGGATTACATCCTCACGGGCACATGGTCGAAGAAGGCGGTCAAGGAGGCTCAGAAAGTCGGCACCGTCCAGATCGCCGGATCGACGGAATCCGAGAATTTCTGCCGGGTCCCCGAAGTATCCGAAATCCAGCTGGATCCGGAAGCCGCTTACGTGCATTTCACGACGAACAACACCATCTTCGGCACCGAATGGGAGACCGAGCCCGACGCTCGCGGAGCTCCGCTCGTCGCCGATGCGTCGTCGGACATCTTCAGCCGGCCGATCGACGTCTCCCGGTACGCCTTGATTTACGCGGGAGCCCAGAAAAATCTGGCGCCGGCGGGGGCGACACTCGTGATCATCCGGGACGACATGCTCGCGCGAAGCCCCAAAAATCTCCCGACGATGCTCGACTACAACACCCACGCGAAAGAGAAATCGCTCTACAACACGCCACCCGTGTTCACGATCTACGTCATGCGGCTCGTCATGAAGTGGCTCCTCGAGCAGGGCGGTCTCGAGGGGATCGCCAGGAGAAATGCCGAGAAGGCGGGACTCCTGTACGACGCGATGGATGGGTCCAGCGGATTTTTCCGGCCCCACGCGAGGTCGGGGAGTCGCTCGAGAATGAACGTGACCTTCCGGCTCCCGTCGGAGGATCTCGAGAAACGCTTCGTATCCGAGGCGACCGCGCAGGGTCTCGACGGACTGAAAGGCCATCGTTCCGTCGGCGGGGTCCGGGCGTCGATCTACAACGCGTTTCCGGTCGAGGGAGTCCGCGCGCTCATCGCCTTCATGCAGGAATTCCAGAAGAAGAACGGTTAGCCCGGGTTCAACTCCTGTTGGCGAGGGCGTTGACCGCGTCGAGCAGGAACGAGAGCATCTTCAGCTCCGCATTCGCCTCGCCCCCGCCCGGCGACTGGCTCACGACGAACGCGATCGTGTTGCTTCCCATTTCGAGACGAAAGCGGAAAAAACCGGTGTCCTCGAGCTGAACGGCGCGGAAAGCGGTCCGCCAGGCCTCGTCCACATCCCCCGTGAGAGGGAGGGTGCATCGCACCCGGGTGCCGACGGGGGCCGACCCTATCTCGGCCCGGCGGACCTGATCCGGTCGAAAGGTGACGCTGTGGGCCCGGCGAGTTCCTGCGGTGATGTTCATGGACGGCCTCCGTCGCAGGTTGCTGGTGCAAGGAGTGTGCTCCGGTCGGCCGGTGCGGGAAGAACCGCCCGGGGCAGGGACCCATGCCGCACGAAGGAGAGAGCTTAAGAGAAAACGCCCATTTCTGGCGATCTCCTGGCCGGACGCGGACGACTTCGACCGGCGCCCCGGTTCGTTACGAAAAGTGACAGAGGTCCCCCGGCTACCCGCCGGCTCCCGACGCTCCCGCTCTCCTCCGGGGGCCCAGTCACCGAGAGGCGCGCGCCGGATGCGACGATGCCCGCCTTGGATCATTTCATCGAGAGCGTCGGACCGAAGGCCCCCACCTCTTCGCGTCTCCACCAGGCGCCGCTCGCCCGACGCTCCGCGGAATCGGTGAAGTGGTAGTCGAAGAGTCGCGCGCGAAGAAAGCGTGGCGGCCGCTGCGGAAAGGGATTTCCGGCGAGGAGCGCCAGCACGGGCGGGGAACCCTCGAGGACGCGCGCCTCGAGAGCGGCGAACCAGGGGCTCGACTCGTAGGGAGCGAGCGCCGCGAACCACATCTGCCAGTCGAGCCGCGGCTGGTGCGGCGCCACGAACCGGGGCCGCCGGAGCGGGTCGCCCGGTTTCCAGCGGAATTCGTAGGGTCTCCAGGTCGCGCCGTCGTCGCTGCCCTCGAGGACGATCTCCAGGCGGCGCGTCGTCATCACCGCGAAGAGGCCGTACCCGTTGACGAGACGCAGTGGCGCCGCGGCGCGAGCGACGAACGCGACGGGGAAGGGCATCGGCACGTTCAGGTGAAAGAGACTGACGGGGAGAACGAAGATGGCCAGGGCCGCGATGGCCGCGCGGGGCCAGGGGCGCGGCGCCCCTCCGGAGTCCCGCGCCGGCTTTGGAGCGGAAGACCGGCGCCGGAGCGCGCTCAGGGTTCGATCGTCCAGCAGGAGCACGCAGAGAAGGGCGGCCAGGAAGTTAAAAAAGGCGTAGTTGCCGGTGGCAGCGATTCCGAACTGGAGAAAAACCAGGAGAACGAAGGCGGCAAGGCGCAGGCGGCGAGGGGCGAAGATCAGAAACGGCACGGCGAGCTCCAAGACGAACAGGACGAGCGTCGAGACCCTGTGAAGAGAGACCGGAAGCTGGTGCACGTACCACGCGGTCCACGGCGGCAGCGGCTGCGTCTCGTAGTGATAGGAGAGCGCCGTCAGACGTCGCCACGTCGGATCGCCGCTCGAAAGCTTCACGACTCCCGACGAGAGACTGAGTCGGAAGAGCAGCCACCTCAAGAGAAAATGCGCGCCCGGCCGCGGAGAGACCTCCGCGGCCCGGAGACGGCGCGCGAAAGGGGCCAGAAAGATCGCGAGAAATCCCGTCTCCACGAGCAGGAAGTCCCACTGGAAGCCGAAAAACGTCTGGCCGGCCACCGAAATGGAGAGATACAGCGCGGTTAAGGCGACGAGGCACGCGATGGGAAAGAAGCCGAGCGCCAGCACGACCGAGAGCACCGAACCGGCGGCGCAGAGCGCGTGGAGAGCCGCGTCGCTCGAGGCCGCCCACGCGATCGTCGGAAGGAACCAGTATCTCTCGGCGCCCATGGACGACCGGACCCACCCGAGCAGCTCTCCGATCGGAAGGATTCCGCGCGACCCGATCAGCCCATCCATCTGGAACCAGACGGACACAAACGCGGCCAGGAAGACGAGGCCGAGGAGACGGAGGAAGAGCACCGTCGAAATCCGGTACGACGGAGCCGTGACGTCGGCCCCCCAGAGGGCCCGCGTCACCCACGATGCGCTCCCGCGGTTCGCGGCGACGAGCCCGTAGGCCATCTCCGCGATCGGACCCACGCCCGGGACGCGCTCGTAGAGGCCGAGCGGCCAGGAGCGGCCTCCAAGATGCAGCGTGGTGGCGACCGCGCGGGCGCCCGAGACGACCTCCCCGTCGGGCAGGACGAGCTGGACGGACCGGCGGAACTCGTCCTTTGAGATTTCCGGGAAGCGCGACGCCAGTCCTTGCGAAGGAGCGTAGTCGACCCGGTCGCCCGTCAGCTCCCGCCACCGCGCGATCCAGACGCGGCAAAAACCGCAATCGCCGTCAAACAGAACGAGCGGCCTTTCGGGCGGCGCTCCCACGCGCGGTCGAGACATGGACGGATCCTAGATGCAAAACCCCGAACCGGAGTCTCCCGTACTCACCTGAAAACCCGATCGAACCAGGAGGTCCCGATGAGACTGTCGATCCCCCGCGTCCTCTCCGCCACCGCGCTCGTTCTGACCGCCGCGGCGGCTTCCCTCGCGCAGCCGGCGCCCTTGAACCTTCCGGACGCGAGCCCCAAAGCGTCGGTGACTCAGAGTCTTGGCCTCACGGACCTGGCGATCTCGTACCACCGCCCCGCCGTCAACAGCCGCAAGATCTGGGGCGGGCTCGTCCCCTGGAACGAGGTCTGGCGGGCGGGCGCCAACGAGAACACGACGATCTCCTTTTCGACGCCCGTCGCTGTCGGAGGGCAGCCGCTGCCCGCCGGAACCTACGGTCTCCACATGGTCCCCTCCGAGGGGGACTGGGTGATCGTCTTCTCGCGCCAGCACAACGCCTGGGGAAGCTTCAGCTACGACGCGAAAGAAGACGCGCTGCGCATCCCGGCAAAAACGCGCGGAGCCGGGTTCGCGGAACGCCTCAGCTACCGCTTCGACGACCCCACCGCGGATTCGGCGACCGTCGTCCTCCACTGGGAGAAACTGGAGGTGCCTTTTACCGTGACGACCGATTCGAAAGCGGTGACGGTCGCGAGCCTGCGCGACCAGCTGCGCGGTCTCCCCCGCTTCTCCTGGCAGGGCTGGAATCAGGCCGCCGGATGGTCGCTCCGGAACGACACCAACCTCGACGAAGCGCTCGACTGGTCGGACAAGTCCCTTGCCCTGAACGAGAACTTCCAGAACCTGCGGACGAAGGCCGGTCTGCTGGAGAAAAAGGGCGACACGAAGGCGGCCGCGACGCTACGCGACCGATCGCTCAAGCTGGCGACCGAAGTCGACATGAACCTGTACGGCTACCAGCTTCTCGGTCAGAAGAAAGTCGACGAGGCGATCGAGGTGTTCCGGAAGAACGTCAAAGATCATCCGGGCTCCTGGAACGCCTATGACAGCCTCGCCGAGGGGCTCGCCACCAAAGGTCAGAAGAAAGAGGCCCTCGACACCTACGCGCGGGCTCTTCAGATGGCCCCCGAGCTTCAGAAAAAGCGGATCACGGACGCGATGAACGCCTTGAGGGGCTAGGAGTCTGTCCGAGTAATGCTAAAAACCGAGATCTCGGGGGTACTGAAACCCCTCGGCACGTGACGATCGGGCGTTAGGGGCCAACTGTGGCGAAAAAGAGTTTTCACTTTCTCTCGTTTTCGATTACCTGGACGG
>JBBSGZ010000145.1:0-9549 GCA_038253555.1 Thermoanaerobaculia bacterium | reverse complement strand
GTGCCCGCCTGTGTCGGCAGGACGGACATGCCCGAGAGACCGGAGACCGGCGGCACGAATCTGGCGAGGCCGAAGTCCACGAGCTTCACGCCCGACTTCGTGATCATCACGTTGCCGGGCTTCAAGTCGCGATGGATGACTCCCTGTCGGTGCGCCTTGTCCAGCGCGTCGGCGATCTCGATACCGAAGCGCAGAACCTGGTCGGGCGCAAGCAGCCCCTTGAGCAGCCGGTCTGCCAGGCTCTCTCCTTCCAGGAACTCCATGACGAGGTACTCGGTCCCGTCCTGGTTGCCGACGTCGTAGAGCGCGCAGATGTGCGGATGCGAGAGCTGCGAGATGACCTTCGCCTCGCGCTCAAATCGCTGGCGGACGTCGGCGGAATCCGAGAGGTGGGCCGGAAGCACCTTGATCGCGACCGTGCGCTCGAGCCGCGTGTCGCGCGCCTTGTACACCTCGCCCATGCCTCCCGCTCCGAGCGGCGAGACGATCTCGTAGGGTCCGAGCCGCGAGCCGGGCGCGAGCGTCATCGCGGCATCACTTCCTCAAGTCTGCTGTCCAGTCGAGGACCCGCGAGCGTCATGGATTCTTCCGATCGGGAGTCCAGTTGAGGACGACGGTGATCGGAGGAGAAGATGGAGCGTCCGGCTCATAAACGATGAGAAAGCGTTCTCCATCGGAAGCGGCGGCGTAAAGGCTGTGGAAGCCCGGAAAATCGACGCGTGGCGTCCGCGTCTGGAAGAGCAACTTCGGGCTCGAGATCTCGAGACCGGCTCCCGCCTGCACGTCGACGGACATCAGCTTCCGGTCCTCGGCGAGATAAAACAGCTCTCGCCCGTCACGGCGCCAGGCCGGCTTCGATCCTCCCGCCGTCGAGACCTGCCACTTCTCGGCCATCGAAGGGAACGATCCGACGTACACCTCGGGCTTGCCGGATTCGTCGGAGGTGTAAGCGAGAAACCGGCCGTCCGGGGAGATCCGGGCCTCCCCCTCGTTGAATGGGCTCTGAAGAAGAGGCTTCGGTTTCCTCGGGCCTTCGAGCGCCAGGGTCCAGAGGTCCCCATTCGTCTTCGGGTTCTCCACTCCGAGGACGAGCAGGCGGCCATCGGGAGACCAATCCAGCGGAGCGACGGAATCTGGCATCTTCAGGAGCAACTCTTCGGTGCCGCTCGCCGCCGCTTTCAGATAGACGCTTTGCCTTCCCTCCCGGTCCGAGGCAAAGGCCAATCGAGTGCCATCGGGAGACCAGACCGGGTAGACGTCGTACCGGGGATCGAAAGTGAAGCGCGACATCGTGCCGCGCGCGAGCTCGATCAGCCAGACGTCCGGCGTCCCGGTTTTGGGGTCGTCGCGGCACACCGCCAGGCGTTTTCCGTCCGGGGAGAGTTCGGGGTCGGCATAATCGCCCGGGGGCCCCAGGGGCGCCTGCGCGTCGCCTCGTCGGTCGAACCACCGGAGCTGGTTTCGGATCGCCGCGACCGCTCCGTAGGCGAGCACGCCGTTGGACGAAGCCGAGAAGGGGGCATACCCGGACTGCGCGGCTCCTCCGGTTCTTCCGATGCGCTCCGCGATCGCCGTTGGATCGCCCCGAAGCTGCAGGCTGCCCGCATCGAACCCCTGCGCGACAAGAGTGCCCTCCCGCACGAAGAGCAGGTATCCGGGAGGCGCATAGATCGCGCGCGATTCCGCCGGTGCGAGGCGCTTGCTTTCATTCCCACCCAAGAGTGCCGTGTGGATCTCCGCTTTGGATCCGCTCGTCTCCACGAAAAACAGGTAATGCCGGCCATCCGGCAGGAACGACGGCCACGTATGCCCCCGCTGTCCGGCCGCCAGAGTCGTCTCGGCTGCGGGCGCGCCGCCGGCGGCGACGACATGAAAAAGGGGGGCGTTTTCGGTCGGGCTGAATACGATGATTCCCCCGGGGCTCCAGGCGCCGCCACGCCCGTACGGCGCCTCGCACAGGGTCTGCGCCGGACCCCCTGCTACGTCGATCCGCTCGAGTTTGCCACCGGCGAAAAAGCCGAGCGAGCGGCTGTCCGGAGACGAGAAGGGAAAGGCTGCCCCCTCGGTGCCGGGCAACGCGCGGGCGGAGAGGCCATCCAGATCCCGGACCCAGAGGAGGCTGCGACCTCCAGACGGTATCGCTGTGAACGCGAGACGGCGTCCATCGGGCGATACGGCGACGGCGCCCGCATTCGTGAAAGATCCGAAGACGTTGCCTTCGGGAACGGGGATCGTAAAGCGGACCTCCCGGGGCGGCTGCGTCGCCGGCCGTCGGAGCACGAGGAGGGCGAGACTCGTTGCGGCGAGCAGCGCGACGATGGAGACGAGAACGCGTTCTCTCCGACGCCAGCCTGTTGTCGGCGTCGCTGCGGTCGCGGCGAGTCCGCGCTCTTCCGACACCCACTCGAGCTCGCTGCCCAGGTCCGCCGCGTTCTGCCAGCGGTCGTCGGGATTCTTTGCGAGCGACTTGCGAATCACGCGGTCGAGAACAGGCGGGCTCGTCGGCTGGAGCGTCGAGATCGGTGCGGGGTCGCTCGACATGATTGCGGAGATCAGCGACGCCCGGCTCGCTCCGGCAAACGCCTTTCTGCCCGACGCCATCTCGTACAGCACGCAGCCGAACGCAAAAATGTCCGTCCTCGCGTCCGCTTCTTTTCCTTCCAGCTGCTCGGGCGCCATGTACTGAAACGTCCCGAGGATCGTTCCCTCCTGCGTCAGTGGCGAGCTCCCCGCGACCGTCGGCAGGGCCGTCAATCCGGACGGACCCGGGGATGGCGCGATCATCTTCGCGAGACCGAAATCGAGCAGCCTCGTCCCCGATTTCGTCAGCATGACGTTTCCCGGCTTCAGGTCGCGGTGCACGACGCCCTGCCGGTGCGCCCGGTCGAGGGCATCCGCGATCTCGACTCCATACTTGAGGGCCTGAGGGAGGGGAATCGGGCCCTTCGCCAGCCGGTCCGCCAGGGTCTCGCCCTCGAGATACTCCATCACGAGGTACTCGACGCCGTCCTGATTGCCGACGTCGTAGAGCGCGCAGATGTGGGGATGCGAGAGCTGCGAAATCGTCTTCGCCTCGCGCTCGAAGCGCTGGCGCACGTCGGGTGAAGAAGACAGGTGCGAAGGCAGTACTTTGACGGCCACGGTCCGCTCGAGCCGCGTGTCCCGGGCCCGATAGACCTCTCCCATGCCTCCCGCGCCGATGGGCTCGAGGATTTCGTAAGGGCCGAGGCGTGCGCCGGGTAACAGGCTCAACTCTGCAGCCTCAATTCGTCTTCTCCGGTATCCATGCGCTGACGACCGTGATCGGAAGCGAGGCGTCCTCCGGCCGGCGCGAGTTGACCACGAAGCGTTGCCCGTCCGCGGCCGCGTCGTAATGATTGCGGGCTTCGATGAGAGGGAGGATACGGGTCTGGAAGAGGACGTGGGGAGGTCCGACTTCGAGGGACGGCCGGGTCCCGACCTCCACGGCCATGAGCTTGCTGTCCGGCGAGATGTAGAAGAGCTCGCGCCCGTCCCCTCTCCACCGGGGCTGACTGCCGCCGCCCGAAGACACCTGCCGTCTCTCGCGGGATTCCGGAAAGCTTCGGACGAAGATCTCGGAGATTCCCGACTCCTCCGACTGATAGGCGAGGCAGCCTCCGTCGGGCGAAAGCCGCGCGCCGGACTGGCTGAATTTCGCCTGCAGGACGGGACGACTCTGACCGGTCTGCAGCTCGCGCACCCAGACGTCGTTGTGGAAGTTCCGCCAGTCGATGAGCTCGTAGAAGATGAGACGCCCATCTCGAGACCAGTCATCGAGGGGAGAGAAGCCCGGCGACCGGAAGAGCACCTTTTCGCCTTCCGCTCCCCCCGCGTCGCGGACGTAGACCTCCCCCGACGGAAACGCGCAGTAGACGATCCGATGGCCGTCGGCGCTCCAGAGAGGCGTCGCGGCGATCGGCGCCTGGGAGGCGAGACGAATGAGACTCCCACGTTCGAGATCGCCCGCCCAGATCGCGCCCCCGATGCCTTCCGCATCGAACCGCGGCACGGCCAGCCGCCGGGCGTCGGGCGAGAGCGCCGGCTCCCAATAGGCGCCGGGTGAGCCGATCGCCTGAAGTTCCCGTCCGGCGCGGTCGTACAGCTGGAGGCGGCTCGCCATAGCCCCGCCCGTCTGGTACACGAGCAATCCCGTGTCCGACGCGGATGCGGCCAGCGCCGCAGTGGCAACGCCGTTCCACCGGATCTGCTCGACGACCGGGAACGCTTCGCCGGTTACGACGCGTTTCTCGGGGTCGAACCGCTGTGCCATCAAACGGTCCCCGCTTCTGAAGAGCAGAAAGCCCGGCGCCGCGTAGAGACCTCCGCCGTCGGCGGGACCGAGGCGGGTCGTTCCTTTCGAATCGAGCGCGCCCATGTATGTGCCGGACGACTTCGGATCGCCGGCCAGCACGAAATAGAGAAAGTGTTGCCCGTCCGGCAGGAAGCTCGGCCACCGATTGGTCTCCTGCGGCCGCGCGACGAGATGTGGGAGGCTCGCGGACCGTCCTCCGTTCTCTCCCACACGGTGAACCTCTCCGCCGGCGTTGATCGAGAAGACGATCGTCCCGCGAGAGCCCCAGGTCCCGCCCCGTGGGTTGGGTGCGGCGCAGAGGACAACGGGCGATCCTCCGGAGGCGTCGATCCTCGCGAGCTTCCCCTGCGCGAAGAACGCGATCGAGCGCCCGTCGGGCGCCCAGAAGGGGTAGCTCGCCCCATCGGTGCCTTCGAGCCGTCTCGCGTCGAGGGAGTCGAGCGGACGAAGGTAGAGAGAGTCACGCCCGTCGGAAGTCGTCGCGACGAAAGCGAGCTTTCGGCCGTCCGGCGAGATGGCGGGCATTCCCTGGAACGCCGCCCCGGCGGGGGGCGCAATCGCGAATCGCATGCGGGTCACGGGCGTCGCTCCGCCGCGGTGTCCGCGCAGGAACAGGGAGCCGAGCAGGGCGGCGAGGAGGACCGAGGCTGCAGCCCAGCCCGCGGCCGTTCCCCATCCCCGGCCTGTCGGGAGCGACCGGACCGCCGGGCCCCCGGGTCTTTCCCGCACGTCCTCGAGCTCCAGCACGAGATCGCGGGCACTCTGCCAGCGCCTCTCCGGCGCCTTGGCGAGACACCGCTTGACGACGCGCTCGAGCGTCGGCGGCGACATGGGCTGCACGTCCGAGAGCGGCGGCGGCTCCGTGTGCAGGATCGCTCCGATAAGAGATGCCTGGCTCATTCCGGAAAAAGCCTTCCTTCCCGTCGTCATCTCGTAGAGCACCGCTCCGAAAGCGAAGATGTCCGTCCGCGCGTCGGCGTCTTTTCCTTCCAGCTGCTCCGGCGCCATGTACTGCAGGGTTCCCAGGATCGTTCCCTCGGCGGTCAGATTCGCCTGCGTCGGAAGAGCGGTCACACCTCCCTCCGCCGCAGCCGGCGAGAAAACCTTCGCCAGGCCGAAGTCGAGGAGCTTGACTCCGGAGCTCGTCAGCATGACGTTGCCGGGCTTCAAGTCCCGATGCACGATTCCCTGGCGGTGGGCGCGGTCGAGCGCGTCCGCGATTTCGACCCCGCACCGCAGCGTCTCCTCGAGGGGGAGTGGTCCGCCGCCGAGCCGATCCGCGAGCGTCTGCCCCTCGATGTACTCCATCACGAGGTACTCGATCTCCCCTTCCCGCCCGACGTCGTAGATCGCGCAGATGTGCGGGTGCGAGAGCTGCGAGATCATCTTCGCCTCCCGCTCGAACCGCTGGCGAACGGCCGGAGCAGTCGACAGGTGCGCCGGGAGAACCTTGACGGCGACGATCCGGTCCAGCCGGGAGTCGCGCGCGCGATAGACCTCTCCCATCCCGCCGGCGCCGACCGCCGCGAGGATCTCGTACGGCCCCAGCCGTGAGCCCGCGGCGAGGGTCATCGGGCGCCGTCGACCAGGAAAAGGTGCGAGTGCATGCGGCGCGTGGCGTAGCCGTAGACCTTCATGTCATCCGAGATCGCAATCGGGATGATCGCGAGGGCGCCGGTCAGGTCCGGGGGGCCGAAGGTCCGGAAGGGTTCCCGCCGGCCCGTCGCGACGTCGAGCTTCGAGATGCTCCGGGGCACCTCCCAGGAGCGCCCGACGAGAAGAGCTTTTCCGTCGGGAGTCCACCGGACGACGGTGTCGTCCTCCGTGCCTGGAATGAACTTCCCGTTGCCGCCCTCGGAGGGCAGAACTTCGAGTCCCCGCGGGCTGCCGACCACGATCTGACGCCCGTCGGGCGAGACAAACCCGTTCGAGGTGCCTTCCGGCGTCACGGGCCGCGGCTTCGGATCTTCGATCCCCTGCACATAGCAGCGCACCCCGCGGCCGCTTTCGTGTCCACAGAGAAGAATCCGGCTGCCGCCTGGAAAGAACCGAGCGCTTTCGTAAGTGACGATCCCTCCGCTCGGGATCGTCCGCGTCTGTCCGGCGCCCGTCGGGTAGATGACGAGCCGGTCGGGGTTCGTCGGAATGACTGCCAGCGCGAACTTCCCGTCGGCCGTGATGTCCGAACCGGTTCCATCTCCGAGCCGCACGGTGGGAGACCCGTCCGTTCCGCGCACACAGGTCGAGTAGTACGCGCCGGCGGACGGGCTGTCCTCGCAGAAGAGGAGGGTCTTGCCGTCGGCGCTGAATGCGACCGGCCAGCGGACGATACGCTCGACACCGGGAGCGATGTTCTGGTTTGTGACGGAGAGATCCGCCGGGTCTTCCTTCAGGATCGCCGACATCGTGTCGGCCGCCGAGTCGCCCTTAAACGCCCGCTGGCCCGCGAGCATCTCGTAGAGAATCGCCCCGAAGGAGAAGATGTCGCTCCTCGCGTCCGCCGGCCGGCCGCGCACCTGCTCGGGCGACATGTAGCCGAGCGTGCCGAGCACCATCCCCGGCTCGGTCCCCACCGTCGCCGTCGGCAGGTTGGTGGCCTGAGAGCTTTCCTCGAGGTGCGTCAGCTTGGCCAGGCCGAAGTCGAGGATCTTGACGCGGCCGTCCTTAGTCACGAAGACGTTCTCGGGCTTCAAGTCCCGGTGGACGATCCCTTTCTCGTGCGCCGCCGCGAGCCCATGCGCGATCTGGATCGCGTGGTCGATGGCCTTTCGCGGAGAGAGGCCGCCCGCCAGCGCCTGCCGCAGCGTCTCGCCCTCGAGAAGCTCCTGGACCACGTAGGGCGCTCCCTCGTGCTCTCCGATGTCGAGCACCGCGGTGATGTTCGGGTGGTTCAGGATCCCGGCCGCCCGAGCCTCCTGCTCGAAGCGGCGCAGCCGGTCGGGGTCGGCGGAGAACGACGCGGGCAGCACTTTGATCGCGACGTCGCGCCCCAGTCGCGCGTCCCGCGCGCGATATACCTCGCCCATCCCGCCCGCTCCGATTTTCGCGAGGATCTCGTAGGGGCCGAGGCGGGTGCCTGGGGCGAGGCTCATGGGTTGCCGCCGGAGACGCGCGACCAGAACGTCGGTCTTCGCCAGGATTGGAGGTTCTCGACGAGGTACAGAGTGTTCAAGTACTGCTGGATCGAGTAGGCGTAGTACTTCCCATCGGGCGTCATGGCGACGGCGCGCACGGACATGCCTGCGGTGTCGGGCGGCGCGAGCTCCTTCCAGAGCGTTGCGCGGCCGCTTTCGACGTCGATCTTCTCGATCCTTGCCGGGATCTCGCCCATTCGGAAAACATAGAAGCCCTTGCCGTCGGCCGCCCACTGAACGGGCACGAAGAGCCCGGCAAGGCCCGGGACGGGGCGCGGCTGCCCTCCGTCGACGGGGCACAGCACCATCTGATTCTCGGGCGAGCGCGCAACAACCAGAAGCCCGTCTGGCGAAAGCGCGTTGCCCCCGGCGACGAGCTCGTACCCTTCCGGAGAGACGCGCCTCGGTTCATGCCCATCCGGATCGACGACGAAGATGCCGGTCTTCCCGCCTTTCGCCTGGCCCCAGACGAGGACTCTCTTGCCGTCGCGGAACCAGCTCGCCCATCGGATCGACTCAAAGAATCCCTCACTCACAGGTCTCGGCCCTCCGGCGGCTGTCGGCTGCGCCAGGAGCTTGCCCTGCTGGCTGCTCGCAAGCACCCAGGCGCCGTCGGGCGAGAGGCCGTGCGCCAGGCCGTCTCCCAATCGAATCGGTGGCGATCCATCCCCTTTTGCGATCCAAACGCCTTGCGTGCCCTGGAGAAGGACTTCTCGCAGGACGAGCAGCTTGCCGTCTTCGGAGAGGTCGACGAGCCGCAGGTCCGTCCGGCTCACGAGACGAGATTCGGTCTTCTGACCCGAGAGGAAGCCGCGCGTCCATTCCTTCCAGTCGAAGAGGGTGATGAGAGCCCTTCCGTCCCGGGAGACATCGTTGAGATCGGCGATCAACGGTCCACGTTCGAGGAGGCGTTGCCGGCCCGAGAGGTCCGCTGCCATGATCGGCGTCTCCACCCCCGTCCCGGAGATGCTTTCGGGGAACCAGATCTCTTCGCCGTCCGGCGACCAGGCGGAAGCCCAGAAGTCGGGGCGAACGGGACCGAGCACGGCCTTCCGGCTCTGAGAGTCAACGACCGACAGAGAGTAACCCTTGAAGGGCAGGCCCTCGTAGAAGGCGATCCGATCGCCGTGGGGGGAGACGCGCGGCGACGCGATCCAGGCCGGGCTCTCATACACGAGTCGCCCGGGCGGATACTCCAGCCGCTGTCGGGCTTCGGCCTGTCGGACGACGGCGAGGTCTTTTCCGTCGGGACCCCAATCGGCCGACCGGACCTCGCGCAAAACCTCGCGGGGGGATCCGCCGGAGAGTGGCACGAGCGCGAGCGTCCCGCGGCGGAAGTAGAGGTTGTAGTCGATTTTCGGTTCCAGCAGGATGGCCATCTCACCGCGCGATGAAACCGCGAGAAGCGAGGCGCTCGGCAGGGGAAGCGCCGTCGATTCGCGGCCTCCCGGGCGCGTCGAGAAGATCCGGGACGGCGTCCCGTCCCAGTCGGCGCTGTAGAGAATCGTCTGGCCGTCCGGGGCGAAGCGGGCGTTGCTGATGAAGCCGTGCCGGTAGGTGAGGCGCTGGTAGGTTGGAAAGGAGCGACTCCTGCCGCCGGCGAACCAGGATCCTGCGACAAGTCCGGCCGCGAGCAGCGCCACTCCGGCCGCGAGGGCCATTCCGGCGAGGACCCGGCGAGGAGGGCGTGCCGCCGGCACCCGCGCCGCGCCGCTCGTCGGCGGAAGACCCGAGAGCGCTTCGAGGGCGAAGGCGATGTCGGAGGCCGACTGGAACCTCCGCTCGGGACTCTTCTCAAGGCAGTGGCGGAGGATGCGCTCGAGGCCCGGGCTGATGTTCTCGTTGGTGACAGAGAGGTCCGGGGGCTCCTCTCTCAGGATCGCGGCCATCGTCTCGCCGGCCGAATCGGCATGGAAGGCACGCTTCCCTGAAAGCATCTCGTAGAGGATTGCCCCGAACGAGAAGATGTCGCTTCTCGCGTCGGCCGGCCTGCCCTTGACCTGCTCGGGCGACATGTAGCCGAGCGTGCCCATCACGACGCCGGGCTCGGTGCCGGGCGTGACGGTCGGGAGGTTCGTCGCG
>JBBSGZ010000144.1:0-9796 GCA_038253555.1 Thermoanaerobaculia bacterium | reverse complement strand
GCCCCCTCACCCCAACCCTCTCCCCGAGCGCGGGGCGAGGGGGCAGAGCTGCGCCTCCACCACGATGGTGGCTACGCTCGCAGCGGGAGGAGTCTCCTGACCGAAGGGAAGGAGGAGCCTCCCGCTGCGGGAGCCGCAGCGAACGAAGGGAGCAGGCGAGCGGTCGAGCCGACAGGCGAGCCGCTCGCCGGTGCCTTCGCCGCGCACGGCGAAGGCAGCTCCCGCAGTGAGCGAAGGCGACGGTTGGCGACGGATGGCCCGGAGCTTGCTATCTCCCCTCGCAAGGAGGGCCACTACCGATGGGCATTCTTGGATGGATCATCTTTGGACTCGTGATTGGCGCCCTGGCAAAGTTCATCATGCCCGGGCGGGACGGAGGCGGGATCATCGTGACAACGCTCCTGGGTATGGTCGGCGCGCTTCTCGGCGGGTTCCTCGGCCGGGCGCTCGGCCTGTACCACGACGGAGAGCCGGCCGGATTTATCGGCGCGCTGGTCGGTGCGCTGGTTGTGCTTTTCGTCTACCGGGCGATGATCGGTCGGCGGCGCCTCGCGTAACGTCACACGGTCTGCAATCCTGAATCTCGTGTCGGGGCCTCCGGGCCCCGACACCTTTTTCAGGGGATTCTTTTCCGTTCATGAGAGAAGATCGGGAAATGGAGAAGAAGCAGAAGACTGAAACGCAGAAATCTGAGAAGGACCGCCGCGCGGAGCAACGCCGGCGGGCCAGCCGCCGGGCGGACCGGAGAGTTCCCGTCGCGCCGGATGCCTCCGAGCGCCGGCAGGACGAGCGCCGGGGCGAGGGGCCCCGGTCCTAGGACGCGACTCCGGGACCCACTCCCCCGCCTTCCGGCGGGCGGCGCGTGTGGAAGACCGTACGCCGCTGGTATTCGGAGCCGAGAGCGATGAGGGCGTCTTCGCGAAAGGGCGCGGCGAGCAGCTGCACTCCGGTCGGAAGACCTCCTCGTCCAAACCCGTCCGGAAGGGAGAGGGCCGGACACCCCAGCAGGTTGCCGGCCTGGATGAGTCCGCCGATCGGTGAGACGAAAGTCTGCGGCCGGTCCCGCGCGAGCTCGGGGAAAGACTTGTCGAAGTCGAGCGCGATCGGGTTGGCGACCGTGTCTCGGGTGGGGGCGGCGAGAACGTCGTAACGATCGAAGAGCGCCGCCACCGGTAGCCGCATCTTCTCCCGCAGCCGCATCGCCTGCAGATAATCGACTGCGGGAACCATGGCGTTCGAGTAGCCGCCCACCCGATCCGCCTTCGCCTTGAGCTCCTTCAAATGGCCCCCTTCGATCAGTTCGAGAAACGCGCTCGCGCCTTCCGCGGCCACGATCGTCCCGGTGCAGAGACCGTAGGGAAAATCCGGCAGCACGACGTCGGGCGTCACGTCGGAGAAGCGTTCCAAAATCGCCACCGCTTCCTTGAAGTTGCGGGCCACTTCCTCCTGGATAAAGTCCGTTGCCCCGCGCAGGATCCCGACGCGGAGACGCCGGCCGGAAGGCCGTCGGACGAAGGGCGCGACCGGCACGGTGGTGGAGTCCCTCGGGTCCGGGCCCTCGATCGCCCGGAGGACGGTGCCGCAATCCTCCGCGGACCGGGCGAGCGGACCGAGCTTGTCGAGGGTCCACGAAAGGGCCATCGCGCCGTGCCGCGAGACGCGCCCGTACGTGGGCCGCAGTCCGGTCACACCGCAGTACGCCGAGGGCGTCAGGATCGAACCCACCGTCTCGGATCCGATCGCAAACGAGACCAGACCGGCCGCGACGGCCGACCCGGGCCCGCTCGAAGAGCCTCCGCTCCAGTGTTCCCGGTTCCAGGGATTGAGACCAGGGCCCGTGAAGGAGGCGTCGGCGTTGTTGTACCCCATGCCGCCCGCCAGCTCGACCATGGCGAGCTTCGCGGTCAGGATCGCGCCCGCCTCGCGCAGGCGGCGGATCACCGTCGCATCTTCGTCGATGCGCTGATCTCGATACGGGGCCGCGCCCCAGCTGGTGGGCATTCCGCGCGTCGCGAGAAGGTCCTTAGCGCCGTAGGGAATTCCGTGAAGGGGTCCCCGGGACCGGCCACGGGAGAGATCCTTCTCCGCTTCGCGCGCTTCGTCGAGCGCCTCGCGGCCGGCGAGCGTCACGATGGCGTTGAGCGGCCGGCCCAGACGCTCGAGCCGATCGAGAGACGCCTCCACCAGCGCGACCGGCGAAAGACGCCGGGCGCGAAGGAGACGCGCGAGTTCCGCGATGGGATGGAAGAGAAGGTCCGCCGCGGCGGTCACGCTCGACCCGCCCGGAAGCTGGCGGCCGGCTCGTCGGCATTTGTGAGTTTCACGGCGCGGAGCCGCGCGCCGCGCCGCTCGAGGGCGCGAACGCGGTCATCGAGAGTCGAAAGCTCTTCGGGCGACAAAAACCGGCCGTAGCGTTCCCGCGCGAGTTGGACGAGTGCCTCCGCCTTCGGGTCGGGCGGCGTCGGGGTCGGACTGGCGGCGGGGGTCGGAGAGGTCTGACCCCGCGCCACGAAGGGTCTCGCCGCGACCGCCGCCGCGGAGAGGACTGCACCGAAGAAGCCCCGCCGGGTACTGGCCATCAAATCCTCCGATGAAATGTTCGCGGCCGGAGCGGCGAACGGCAGCGGATTCATGGGCTCGCCAATCCGGTTCTAAGGTCGTTTGCGAGCAGCCGGTGAAAGAGATGCTCCCCGGCTTCGCGGCGCACGGAGAGACGCCCCGCCTGGTAAGCCCGGGAGGTCAAGCCCTTCTGCACGGAGTGGCAGATCGCCGTATCGGCTTTCGGCCGCGGGCGTTCGCTTCGCGAACAGGCGGCCGAGAGAGCGCTTCGCTTGGAACAATGCACGAACGTGAGCGGCTTCACTCGCTCGCCAAACCAGTTCGGAGGTCCTTTGCGAGCAGCCGGTGAAAAAGATGCTCCCCGGCCTCGCGGCGCACGGAGAGACGGCCGGCGTGATACGCGCGCGACGTCAAGCCCTTCTGCACGGAGTGGCAGATCGCCGTATCTTCGTTTTGAATGCGTTCGGCTACGGCGATCGACGCGGCATTGCGGTGGCGGGCGGCTTCCAACACGTCGGCGAAATAAAAGTCGAAGACCACCTCTGTCCGGTCGACCCCTAGAGGCAGGACCAGGTTCGTGTCCATCATCCCCTCGTACCAGTTCACCATGAAGTTCGGGTAGATCCAGTAGTAGAGCGCCCGGTCGCCCGTGCGCACCGCGCCCGTCTGCGCCTCGGCTCCCTCCCGGACGAGAGGGCTCGACTGAAGGCAGTGGCGCTCCCCGTTTTCGATCTGGTAGTTGCCGTAATCGAGCACGCTGTCGAGGCCCTTGTGAAGATGGGGCACGTGGTATCCGCCGTCGAGGTAATTGTCGACGAACACTTTCCAGTTGCAGTCGAAGGCGTAGTGCCGGCGTTCGACGAAGTGAAGGCCGGAGAGGTTCAGAGGTCGGAACCGCTCGACGAGCGGGCCCACGAATTCGGCGAGCGAAGGCCCCTCGGGCGAGAGCCTCACGAACACGAATCCTTCCCACTCCGCCGCCGCGACCGGGACGAGACCGCTGCTCGCCCTGTCGAAACCGCACACGCCCTGAAAGTCCGGCGTTCCCTTGAGCTCGCCGGCAAGCGAATAGGTCCAGCCGTGGTACGTGCAGCGCAGGAGGTGGGTGCTGCCCTCCGCGCGCGTCTCGACCGCGGCCGCGTGGTGGCGGCACACATTGAAAAAGGCGCGCAGCACGCCGTCGTTGCCGCGGACCGCCATGACCGGCTCTCCGGCGAACTCGGCCGTAACGAAATCTCCGGCCGCGCCGACCTGGTCGGAGCGCCCGATGCATTGCCACGATCGCGCGAAAACCGCGTCACGCTCCAGACGTTCGATGCGTTGGTCGACGTACCAGCTCGCCGGAATCGTCCACGCCTCCGCGAGGGGCCGGGTCGGGTCATAGGAGTCGATGACCTTTTCGATCGGAGAGGTCACCGCGGAAGCTCCCGGGCCGGCGAGCTCATGAGGCGATCGGGGTCGCCGTCTTCCGCGGCGGATTGAAGAAGGGTGTCGGAACGACCCGCGCCGGGACGCGCCGCCGCACGGCTTCCACGGTCAGCTCGAACTCGAGAACCGTCCCGGGTGCGGCGCTCGCCCGATCCACCGTCGCGAGGGCGATGAACTTCTTCAGCACCGGCGACCACGTGCTCGACGTCGCCTTGCCGACCTGGCCGCGTGCGCCGTAAACCGGGACGGCCACGCGCGACGCGGCCGCCGGAACCTGCGGCGGAAGGCCCACGCGTTCATAGAGGGTTTCGACCGCGGGCCAGTCGATCTCGAGCCCGACGACCGTCCGGGCCGAGCCCCGCTTTTTCTCGGCCGCCAGCGCGGTCTTCCCGACGAACCGCGGCTTCTCGAGGTGGACCAGCCGCCCGAGCCCCATGTCGAACGGCGAGTATTTCTGGGATTCGATGAGCGCCTTCTTGCTGCTCGTAAAGTCGACGTCGATCAGCAACAGGCCCGCCTCGATCCGCGCGACGTCGAGCGCGAGCATTCCGGCGGGACGCACGTCGAAGGGCTTGCCTCTGGTGATCAACTCGTCCCAGACGCGCGCGGCGTCGTTCCACGGGATCCAGATCTCGTAGCCGAGGTCTCCCGTGTAGCCCGTCCGGGAGATTTCGACGGGAACTCCCGCGATCTTCGCAGACGTGACGCGGAAGTATTTGAGCCCGTCGATGTCCGCCTCGGCCACGCTTCGGAGCAGGCGTCCGGACGTCGGGCCCTGCAGGGCGAGGGACGCGACCCTTTCGGAGATGTCTTCGATCCGGACGTCCAGTCCGACGGCGTTCTGCCGGAACCAACGCAGCGACGGGTCCGCCGCCGTCCACCGATAGACGTTGTCGTCGAGACGCGACACGGTCCCGTCGTCTATCGTCTTTCCCCGCTCATCGCACCAGGGCGTGTAGATGACGTGTCCGACGCCAACCTTTCGCAGGTCGCGCGTGACGATGCGATCGACGAGCCGCGTCGCGTCCGGGCCGCTCAGCCGGTACTTGTACAGCGGAGAGACGTCGATCAGCGCGGCGGCGTTGCGAATCGCGTTGTACTCGTGCTCGTGATGCGTCTCGTACGAAGAGACGGCGTAGTACCCGGACCACTCGCGAAAGCTCAGGCTCTCGCAGAGGGCAAACGTCTTCTCGTGCACCGCGGTTCCGATCGGCATCGACGACCTCGAAGTGGTTGAAAAGAAGTATATAAACTCCCGCCCGAACAAAAATGAGTCAGCGCTACGACGTCCTCGTGATCGGGGGCGGGCACAACGGGCTCGTGCACGCCGCGTACCTCGCGCGCGCGGGCCGCAAGGTCCTCGTGCTCGAGCGGCGGCACATCGTGGGCGGCTCCGCCGTGACGGAAGAAGTCTTCCCGGGTTTCCGGTTCTCCGTCGCCTCCTACGTCGTCTCGCTCCTGCGCCCGGAGATCATCCGGGATCTCGACCTGCCGCGGCATGGCCTCGAGATCCTGCCTCTCGACGGCACCTTCACGCCGATGGAGAACGGGGACTACCTCTGGCGCGTGAACGACCACGCGAAGACGCGTCGCGAGATCGCGCGCCACTCGAGAGTCGACGCGGAGGCGTACGAGGAGTACGGGAAGGCGATGGTCGAGATGGGCCGGTTCGTGAAGCCGATCCTCTCGACGACCCCTCCCGATCCGACTTCGCTCGACCCGCGGGGACTGTGGGAGCTTCTGAAAATCGGACGCCGTTTCCAGAAGCTCCGCCCCGAGGACCAGCAGAACCAGGTCCAGCTGATGACCATGAGCGCGGTCGATTTCCTGGACCGCTGGTTCGAGACGGACGTCCTGAAAGCGACGATGGCCGCCTCCGGGATCATCGGCACCTTCCTCGGCGTGCGCTCCCCCGGGACCGCGTACGTGCTGCTCCACCACTACATGGGGGAGATCGACGGCGCGTTCCGCTCGTGGGGGTTTGCCCGCGGCGGGACCGGCTCGATCTCGGACGCCATTGCCGCCGCCGCGCGCGAGGCGGGAGTCGAGATCCGGACGGAGGCACCGATCGCGCAGATCCGAGTGCGGTCCGGGAGAGCGACCGGCGTCGTCCTCGAGAGCGGCGAGGAGATCGAGGCTGCGGTCGTTTCTTCCAGTCTCGACCCGCGTTTGACGTTTCTCAAGATGGTGGGACGACGGGAGCTCCCGGACGACTTCGTCGAGGACCTCGAGCGATACAAGTTCCGCGGGTCCTCGGGCAAAGTGAACCTCGCGCTGGACGGGCTGCCCGAGTTTCCCTGCCTCCCCGGCGCCGGGGCGCATCTGCGCGGCGCCATCTCGATCTCCCCGTCGGTCGATTACATGGAGCGCGCATACGACGATGCCAAGTACGGGCGGTTTTCGCGCCGCCCTTACATGGACATCGTCATTCCGAGCCTGACGGATCCCTCGATCGCGCCGCCGGGAAAGCACGTCATGTCCTGCTTCGTCCAGTACGCGCCCTACCACTTGAAGGATGGGAACTGGGACGATGAGCGGGATGCGTTCGGCGACGCCGTGATCGACGCCCTCGCCGTCCACGCTCCCAACATCCGGAACCACATCCTGCACCGGCAGGTGCTGACCCCTCTCGACATCGAGCGCATCTTCGGGTTGACCGAGGGAAACATCTTCCAGGGGGAGCTGACTCTCGAGCAGCTCTTTTTCCTCCGCCCCGCGCCCGGATGGGCGCAGTACCGGACTCCGATCCGCGGCCTCTACATGTGCGGCTCCGCCACGCATCCGGGCGGGGGAATCATGGGAGCGCCCGGGAGGAACGCGGCCGCCGTCCTGCTCTTCGACTCGAAAAGGCGCCGGGCGTGAACCGCGCGGCCCTGGAGGCGCGCCACGACCTGATCGTCATCGGCGCGGGCCCGAACGGTCTCGTCGCCGCGGCGCTCCTGGCGAAGGCCGGGTTCCGGCCCCTCGTCCTCGAGCGCCGTCCGATCGTCGGCGGGACCGCGGTGACCGAGGAGTTCCACCCCGGTTTTCGCGCGTCGATGGTGGCCGCCACGGCCGGCCCGGTCCTGCCCGGGATCGTGCGGGCTCTCGACCTGCGCCGCCACGGCTTCGATCCCATCCGGCCGCCCGTCCGGCTCTTTGCGCCTTCCGCGGATGGCCGCGCCCTCCTCCTCCGGGAAGATCCCGCGCGGACCATGTCGGACATCGCCGCGTTCTCCCGGAAGGACGCGGAGACGTTCCCGCAGTTTGCGGCGAGCCTTTCCGCCATAGGCGGGCTCCTGGCTCCGCTGCTCTCGACCACTCCCCCGCGGATCGACCGGCCGGGCGGCGGCGACCTCCTCCGCTTTGGAAGGCTCGGCCGCGCCTTCCGCGCGCTGCCGAGGAGGGACGCGTGGCGCCTCCTCCGGTGGGGGCCGATGGCCGTGGCGGATTTCGCGGCGGAGTGGTTCGAATCCGAGCCGCTGCGGGCGGTGATCGCCGCCCGCGGCATCGCGGGATGTTTCGCCGGGCCGTGGTCGGCGGGAACGACGGCCAATCTGCTCCTCGCGGCCGCCGCGGACCCGCACTCCGGGGGTCCGGCCGGTTTCGTCCGCGGAGGAATGGGCGGACTGAGCGAGGCGCTGGCGGGAGCGGCGCGCGCCGCGGGCGCGGAGATCCGCACCGGCGCCGAGGTCGTCTCGATCCGGGTCGTCAACGGCATGACGACCGGGGTCGTGCTCGCCGGAGGCGAGGAGATCGCCGCCCGCGCGGTCGTCTCCGGCGCGGATCCGAAGCGCACGTTTCTCAAGCTGGTCGACCCGGGAGAGCAGGACCCCGACTTTCTCGCGAACATCGCGAATCTGCGGTCCTCCGGGACGGTCGCGATGCTGCACTTCGCGCTTTCCGGCCTGCCCGAGTTCCGCGCACTCGCCGGAAAAGACGCGGCGAGCTCCCTCTCCGGCCGCATTCACATCGGCACCGAGATCGACGAGATCGAGCGGGCCTACGATGCCGCGAAGTACGGCGACTTCTCCCCGCGGCCGTACTGCGAGGCGACGATCCCCACCCTTTCCGATCCCTCGCTCGCTCCTCCCGGCGGCCACGTGCTGTCCGTCCGGGCCCAGTACGCTCCCTACCGGTTGAAGAGCGGAAGCTGGAAGGAGCGCTCCGGCGAGCTCTCGGACGCCGTCGTGCGCCTTCTCTCCGAACACGCGCCGAAGCTGAAGGAGCGGATCGTCGGAATGAAAGTGCTGACGCCCCCCGATCTCGAAGAGACGTACGCGCTTACGGGAGGCCACATCTTCCACGTCGAGCATTCGCTCGACCAGATCTTCACGATGCGGCCGCTGCTCGGCTGGGCGCGCTACCGGACTCCGATCGGGGGCCTCTACCTGTGCGGTTCGGGGACCCACCCGGGGGGCGGAGTCACGGGAGCGGCCGGCGCGAACGCGGCGCGGGAGATCGTCAGGGACCGGAAGAAGAGGTGACGCCGGCCCCGAGCTTCTCGTAAGCGGCCGTCAGCGCGGCGGCGATCTGCTGCGCGGTCCGTCCCTCGATCTCGTGGCGCGGGATCATGTGGACCAGGCGGCCTCCGGCGAGGATGGCGATCTGCGGAGACGAGGGAGGCACCCCGACGAAGTAGCTGCGGGCCCGGGCCGTCGCCTCGACGTCCTGCCCGGCGAAGACGGTGGCGCGGCGCTTCGGCGCGGCGGGATGAGAAAGGGAGAGCGCGACTCCGGGGCGGGCCACGCCGGCCGCGCACCCGCAGATCGAGTTAACGACCAGCAGCATCGGCTCCTGGCTCGCGGCGATTTCCGCGTCGACGGATTCAGGCGTCGACAGCTCGCGGAAGCCGAGACGCGTCAGCTCATCGCGCATCGGCTGCACCATCATCGGAGGATACGGCATGGAAGCTCCCTCCTTCGGGAAACCTATATCCTATCTTTTGAGACTGGCCGCGGATCGCCGCCCTGCCGGCGGCAAGGAGAAACGCATGGTGGCGTGGACGAGACGGAGTCTTCTCGGCGTCGTCGGAGCAGCCGCGGCATCGACCCTCGTACCCTCTTCGCCGCTCCCCGCGGCCCCGGCACCCCTTCCCGCCCTTCCTCCCCCGCTTCCTCCGGACGTCTTCCGCGAGCGACAGAGCCGGCTCCGGACGGACGCGAAGGCGCGGGGGCTCGACGCGCTGTTCGTCACGCCTTCGACGAACCTCGCCTGGGCGGCGAACCTCGCGATCGGACGGAGCGAGCGGCTCACCGCTCTGCTCCTCTTCCCCGACGGCCCCTCCGTTCTGATCACGCCGTCGTTCGAGGAGGCGAATCACAAGCTCACAGCCGTGGCGGACGAAGTTCGGACCTGGACCGAGGACCAGGACCCTCTGACGCTTGCCGCGAAGATCCTTTCCGGCCGCAGGACGATCGGTGTCGAAGGCAGCACCGCGTACCAGACGGCCGCCGCGCTCGCCGCCGTCGCGTCCATAAAGCTCGTGGAAGCGACACCCGTTTTCGATTCGCTTCGGATGATCAAGTCGGCGGAGGAGCAGGCCTTCATCCGCGAGGCTGCCCGCAGGACGAACCTCGCCATCGACGGAACGCATCGGCGAATGCGGGGCGGAATGACGGAAAGCGAGGTCGCCCGGATCCTCGAAGAGGAATTCACGGCGCAGGCGGTGCGGGGCGGAGGGCTGGTCCAGTTCGGCGCCTCCTCCGCGTTCCCGCACGGGGCGCCGGCGGAGCGACGCCTCGCGAAAGGGGACGCGGTGCTGATCGACGCGGGCTGCCGGGTGCACGGGTATAGCTCCGACATCACGCGGACCGTCGCCTTCGGTCCG
>JBBSGZ010000143.1:0-9796 GCA_038253555.1 Thermoanaerobaculia bacterium | reverse complement strand
TCCCGAGCAAACCAGGCCGCGGCTTTTGCCAGAATCTCCCGCTCCAGCTTCAGCCGCCGATTCTCTCGACGCAACTGCCCCAGCTCCGCCCTCTCAGAGCTCGTCAGGCCGTCGCTGCGGCGTCCCTCGTCCACATCCATCTGCTCAACCCAATTCCGGATCGTCTGCGCCGAAGGCTCAAACTCCTTCGACAAACCCTCCGGGCTACGACCCGATCGAACCAACTCCACCATCCGTCGCCGAAACTCCTCCGGATACGGCGCTCGTCCCACTCCCATCGCGAACTCCTTTCTCCCAAGTCTGAAGGGGTCCACGAAACCGGGTCAACTCCACTCGATTCATGCTGAGGATACGATCTGGGGCGGTACCGTAGAATTTTAGCGGGGCGTGGCGCGGCTCACGTTTCCGGATGATCCCTTCGGAAACTTCGCCGAACTGGCATGGAATGAAGATTCTTTTAAATGCCGTGCTCGAACTTCGAACCGGCGCGGCCCCCATTGTTGGAAAAAGGTAGCAAGCGAGGCTTTCCGCCGAGGAAATGAAGTCGTTTCGCCATATCCCTACGTCAGCGAAACTAGAACGGAGTGCGGCCCGATGAAGGTTCCCTACTTCGACCTGAAGGAACAGTACGGCGCGTTGCGGGACGAGATCCTCGTGGCGCTAGACGGCGTTTGCCGGAACGCCACCTTTATTCTCGGAGAGGAGGTCTCCGCTTTCGAGACCGAATTCGCGGCGTATTGCGAGACCAAGCACTGCGTCGCGATGAACAGCGGAACCAGCGCTCTCCACGTGGCCCTCCTCGCGGCGGAGGTTGGGCCAGACGACGAGGTGATCACGACCCCCACCACCTTTATCGCCACCGCCGAGGCAATCTCTTACGTCGGTGCCAGGCCGGTGTTTGTCGACGTTGAACCCGAGACGGGCAATATCGACCCGCAGGGGATCGAGCGCGCCATGACAGCCCGCACCAAGGCGATCGTCCCCGTCCACCTGTACGGCCGGCCCGCAAATCTCGACGCCATTCTGAGGATCGCCGCCGATCGCAATGTCGCCGTCGTCGAGGATGCCTGCCAGGCTCACGGCGCCAGGTTCCGCGGCAGGCGGGTCGGCGGATTTGGTCTGGCTGCCGCATTCAGCTTTTATCCATCCAAGAATCTCGGCGCCTACGGCGAGGGGGGTGCGCTTACAACGAACGACGATCGTGTGTCCGAGCTGGCGCGGACACTTCGCGATCACGGTCAGACGCGCCGCTACCATCACGATCAGATCGGGTTCAATTACCGGATGGACGGATTCCAGGGCGCGGTCCTCCGAGTCAAACTCCGACACCTCGATCGTTGGACCGCCCGCCGAATCGAGATCGCCCGGCTTTATCGGAAAGTACTGTCCGGAGCACGGGTCACCATGCCGAAGGACAGCCCGGAAGCGGAGAGCGTCTATCACCTCTTCGTGGTCTACGTCGAAAACCTGGCTTCCGTGCGCGCCGCGCTGGAGGTCCGAGGCGTGCAGACGGCTATCCACTACCCGGTCCCAGTGCACTTGCAGAAAGCTTACGCGTGGCTCGGCCACAAGTCCGGGAGCTTTCCCCATACGGAGTGGGCGTCGGACCGAGCGCTCAGCATGCCCCTGTTCCCGGAAATGACCACCGAACAGGCCGAGTTCGCCGCGACCACTCTCGCGGACATCGTCGGCGAAAAATAAGAGTTGCCACCTGATGATTCCGATAACTCAAAAATTCGTCGGTGTCACCGTTCCGGAATCTGATGGCGCCAGTCTCCGCGGCGAGGAAGCTTTCCCGGGGTGGTGCACCCGTCGATCCCCGAGACCAGAACGACCTGCGGGGGCAACCGACTAAGTCGGCCGGCCCACCGATCCGCCCCGCCGCCGGCTTTCTAATCAAAGAGGCTCCCGCCTGGCCTCAACCCACCCAATCCGGCCTCCGGGGCCGTCGCGGCAGGGCTGCCGAGGAAGTCGGCGTCTCGGATTTCGCCGGCGTGAGCGTCGGCGTGGCAGTCGCGATGGCGGTGATCGGTGTCTCCGCCCGCTCTCTCCTGGAACCGCTGTCCCCGTGGGGGGTCGTTCGCTTACGGGGTCGGCGTCGGCGTTGAGGTTGATTTCGCCGGACGCGGGCTCGGAGTCATCGTCGGAGTGGCGGTCGCAGCGAGGGTGGGAGTCCGGGTGGGGGTGGGGGTGGGGGTGGGGGTGGCGGTGGCGGTGGCGGTGGCGGTCGCAGTTGCGGTCGCGGTGGCTGTGTTGGTCGGAGTCAGGGTCGGCGGGGGGCCGGTGGCGGTCGCAGTTGCTGTCGCTGTCGCGCTCGCGGTCAACGAAGGGGTCGGGGTCCGCGTGGGTACGGAAGTGATGCTCGGTGTCGCCGTCGCGGTAAAAGTCGCCGTCGGGGTCGGCGTCCGGCTCGGAGTCGATGTCGGAGTCGCCGTCGGCGGGATGAAAGTTCCCGTGGGCGTGGCAGACGGGGTCATGGTGATCGTCGGGGTTGGCGTGGTCGTCGGAGTTGACGTGAAGTTGAGGGTCGCCGTCAGGCTTGGAACAGCCGTCGCGGTGCCCGTCGGAAGCGCTGTCGCCGAAGCCAGCGGCGTTATCGTCAGAGTCGGGGTGGCCCCGGGAGTCGACGAAAAGAGGGGCGTCGCCGTCAGGGTCGGCGTTGAAGTGGGGCTCGAGAGCGGGGTCGGAGACGAAGTGGGCGGCACGGCAGTCACCGAGGGCGCGGGACCCGTCGGCGTCAGTGTCGGCGTTGCGGTCGGAGAGCCGGCCGGAAACGGCGTCGCCGAAGGGACCGGCGTCGGCGAGTCGATCTTCGGGGCCGTCGGGGAGGAGTCCCTGAAGCAGGACAAGGAACTGAGAACCAGCGCGCCCGTGAACGCTCCGGTAAGAGTCAGCGGAATTAGACGGCGCAGTGCTGCGCGGAGAATGAGCATTAGAGGCCGAAGTTGAGAGTATGCGAGTTTCGTTGCAAAGATCGGGAACCTTTTGGTGAAGTTTCGGCTGGGGCGCCCGCGTGACTGGCAGTCGTTTGCTCTCACCAATCGCCTACGGCTGGAAGGGCACTTCGATCTCCAGCCAGGCTTCGACTTCGCGTCCATTCCTGCGGGCCGGCTCAAACGTCCACCGACGAATGGCGGCCATCGCCGCTTCCGTCAAGGGACGAGGGCCTCGCACCGCCTCGAGCCGCACGGGGCGACCGCTCTCTGAGACGAGCACACGGACGACCGCGATTCCTGCCAGCCTCGCCTCCCGGGCTGCTCGCGGATAAACCGCCGGAAAAGACTTCGTCACCCGGGGGGGCGTTTCCGTTTGGGATCCCCCGAGGGTGCCGGCGCTCGCGGCCGGACGGCTCAGGACGCGCTGCGGGTCTTCCGCCGGTCGGGCATTCCTGGGGGTTGCGGCTGGCGGCGCGGGAACGGGGCCTGGCGTAGTCGCCCGCACGGGCGCGGATGCGCTCGAGCCGGCGCGCCGGAATCGCTCGTCGAATTGCGACCGGGCCGGCGGATCCACCGGGGCCTCGCTGCAGGCAGGAAAGCGGCTCTCGATGCTGGAGAGTTTTTCCGCGGCCGCGTCCGCCTCCAGACGGTGGCCCGACGCGTCCTGAGCCAGCGCTAGGTAGATCAGGGCCTCGCACAGCTCTCGCGGGCGATCGAGCAGCCCGAACGCGGCGATCCGCAAAGGCGTGATGGCATCCGCGGCACGCCGGGACCGGTAGGCCTCGACGCCTTCGCGGAGCCGCATGTCCGGAGAGTCCTGGGCCAGACCCGGGGCAGACCCGACGATGCCGAGGACCGCGGCTGCGATGCTGGACCTAACGCGGCGGAACACGCATTCCGACCTCAGGGAAAGTCCATCCGACCGAAGGCGAAACGCGCCAGAGCCGAAGGCTCACCGCCAGGAGCCCGTCCGCCGTCTTCCGTTTCCACTGTCCCACGCACGAGTCCACGCTCCTTCCACACGTCTCAGGCAGACGTCATCCTCGGTGCAAGTCCCGCACCGTCAGCGCGGGTTCAGACGGAGGCGAACAATCGCGCTCTCCGTTGGCGCAGACTTTGAGGACATCACCCGAATCGTGCGCAACACTCGGCCCGGAGCCGAAAGGGTGATCTCGTGGACGCCGGGACCGGGAAGCTCGAGCGGATCCGCCTGCGAGAGGCTCGCCGCCGGCATTCCCGGACCGCCGTTGACGCTGACG
Source organism: Thermoanaerobaculia bacterium (assembly GCA_038253555.1). GTDB lineage: Bacteria > Acidobacteriota > Thermoanaerobaculia > UBA5066 > Gp7-AA6 > JALYUA01. The sequence goes on along the minus strand of JBBSGZ010000143.1, from coordinate 5,601 downwards.
ACCGCGTCCGGCGGATCGATGGCAAAGCTCAAGGTGCCGCGCGTCGCGGCGATCGGAGGCGTCAGACGGGCAAAGGGGATCCGCGCCGTCCGTACGAGATCGTCCCCGAGCTCCACGACGTCGAGCTCCGCATTCGACGTGACGTCGATCTCCGCCTCGAAGGGCCGATAGCCGGGCAGGTCCAGTCGGACGAGATGCGGACCGCGGGTCAGCGGAAGGATGAGCCCGCCAGCATGATTGTCCCAGTCGTCCACGATGCCGATGTATCGGCCGTCTAAGAAAACCCTCGCCTGCTCAGGCGAGAGCCCCAGCCTCACCGCGCGGCGCGCGCGATAAATCGGAGCCTGCGGCGCCGCCTCTCCGGACGGAGGCTCCGGGGGAGCCGGAGGCGGGACGAACCGGCGCGACCCCGCAGGAACCGGTGGGGCGGCGGCCGGGAGAACCGACGGACGCGGCGTTGGAGATGCGACCAGCGTCGCGCGGAGAGGCAGAGGGGTGGGGCTTTGTCGAGCGGCCGGCGGCGGGCTAGGCGTCGCAAAGGGAATCGCCTCGAAGGGGATACGGACTGTCGTCCAGGTCCTCACCGGCTCGCGTTCCGCGACGGCCGGCTCGAATCGCCATTGCAGGACCGCCTCTTCCGCCGCCTCCGTCAGTCCGAGGGGCGCCCCCTGCACCCTCTGCACTTCGAGCGGCACGCCTGCCTCCGAGACGAGCACGCGCAGCACGACGAGACCCCGGAGGCGCCTTCGGATCGCCTCCTCGGGATACTTCGGAGGAACGAAGTGAATCAGGCGCGGGAGCCGGTCCAGTGCTTCCAGGGCGACCGTGCGCGGGGGGCGAACCGGAGAGGGGGCGCGCGTCGGCGGAACCGATGTCGGCGTCCGCGTCGGCGGAACCGACACGGGCGTCCGCGTCGGCGGAACCGTCGTCGCCGTCCGCGAGGGGGGCACGGAAGTCGCCGTGCGCGTCGGGGGCTGCGGAGAGGGCGTTCGGGTCGGGGGCCAGGCAGTGCGCGTCGGCGGGATGGCCGTCGCGGTCCGGGTCGGGGGAACCTGTGTCTCCGTCGCCGTCGGCGGGGCAGGCGTCGGGGTCTTCGTGGGGACCGCGGTGCGGGTTGGCCTTTCCGTCGCCGTGGGCGGAGGAGGGCGAGCCGGCGGCGGAGGCGTCGGGGTTCGCGTCGGAGGGCGGGGCGTCAGGGTCGCGGTGGCCCTTGGGACGGGAGGCGGCGAAGTCTGTATCGCGGCAGGACGCGCCGGGATCGCCGTCGGCGGCAGGGGTCTCTCGGTCAATGGTGCGGCGCGCGGCGGTATCGCCGTCGCCCGGGGACTCGCAGGCCCGGGGACTTCCTGCCGCGGAGCCGATTCGCCCCGCAGGAGCGCGCCGAGCGCCGGCATCTCCTCGAGTCTCGCGGCCGGCGCTCGAGCCCGCAGAAGCCGCTCGAATGCGCCGCGTATCGGCGGCTCCAGAACGGTAGTCGCGTACGGCGAGAACCGCTGTTCGAGATCGAGAAAACGAGAGATCGTCGCATCGACGTCCGCCGGCCTGCCGGCGGCTTCCTGCGCCACGGCGAGGCGGACCAGAGCTTCGGAGAGTCGTCCCGGTGCGTCTAAAAATCCGAAGCTCGCAACTCGAAATTCTTCGGCCGCTTGGGGGTACCGCCTCGCCTCGAACGCCTCTTTTCCCCCACGCATGCGTTCTTCGAGGTAATCGGCGGTTGATTGCGCCCGCGCAGGCTCAGTGCCCACGAGGGCCGCGACGAGCGCTCCGAAAATAAATGGACGTAAACGCATTATTAATGACCAGAGCATGCCGCTTCGCGAGGCCGGCTGCAAGATTCAAGCCCCCTGCGCTTCTTCACTCGCTGTCGAGAGCGCCCTGTCGCCGCTGCTATCCTGACGCGGTGACGGAAACCTCCGCAGGCGCGCGGATCTTAGACGGGGGCGGTCTCGCCCGGATCGTGCGCGAGCAGGCCCGCGCCTCCGCCGGGGAGCTTTCCGCCGGAGGCCGCCCCCCGCACCTGCGAGTCATCCTCCTGGGCACGGACCCCGGTTCGGAGACGTACGTGGCCGCGAAGACATCAGCCGCCCGGGAGGCCGGTTGCACGGCCGAGACAGTGCGCCTTCCTTCGGGCACGGCGCCCGGCGCGCTCCTCGCCGAGGTGAAACGCGGCAACACGGACGAACGAGTGGACGGCCTTCTCGTTCAGCTTCCGCTCGAACCGGGGCACGACGTCCGCCGGGTGTTCGACGCGATAGACCCCTGGAAGGACGTTGACGGAGTGCATCCGGAGAACGTGGGCCTGCTGCACCAGGGGCGCCCGCGGTTCACGCCCTGCACTCCCGCGGGGATTCTCGCCCTGCTCGACAGCGCGGAGGTCCCGATCGCGGGCCGGCGCGCCGTCGTCGTCGGCCGCAGCGACATCGTCGGAAAGCCGGTGGCCGCGCTGCTCACCGCGCGAGATGCGACCGTCACCCTGTGCCACTCGAAGACGGCCGACCTTGACCGTATCTGCGCCGAGGCCGACATTCTGATCGCGGCCATCGGACGCCCGGGCTTCGTGACGCGCGAGTACGTGCGCCCGGGCGCGGCGGTCGTGGACGTCGGCGTCAACCGGCTTTCTGAGAGCTCTCCCGCGCCTCCGCACCTCGTCGCCACGGAGCGCGTCCGCAGGGCGTTCGCGCAGGGGCGTTCCGTGCTGGTCGGAGACGTCGACTTCGAAGCCGTGGCCCCGATCGCCGGATGGATCTCCCCCGTGCCCGGCGGGGTCGGGCCGCTCACCGTTGCGATGCTTTTGAAAAACACGGTGCTCGCGGCCCGGATGCGGCGGGAGCGCCGCGGCGCGGACGAGATGGATCCGCTCACCCTCTGACTCAAACCTTCTTCGACGGCAGATGACCTCGTTCCTCCTGATCAGCAGCTCGAACATTACGGAAGCGGCTACCTCGATCACGTCGAGCCAGAGTTGCGCGAGTTTCTCGCGGGCGTCACCGACCTGCTCTTCGTGCCCTATGCGCGGCACGACCGCGACGCGTACGCCGCGAAGGCGCGAGAGCGATTCGCCCGCCTGGGTGTCCGCGTGGCCTCGCTCCACGATGCGACCGATCCGCGCCGCGCGATCGCGAGCGCGTCCGCCTTCTTCGTTGGAGGCGGAAATACGTTTCGCCTGTTGAAGAGCCTGGAGGAGCTTCGGGTCAAGGATGCGCTTCGAGACCGGGTCCTCGAGGGCGCGCGTTACATCGGCGCGAGTGCCGGGACGAACCTCGCCTGTCCCACGATCCGGACCACAAACGACATGCCGATCGTGTCCCCCTCATCTCTCGAAGCGCTCTCCCTGGTGCCCTTCCAGATCAACCCGCATTACCTCGATCCGGACCCGGGCTCGAGGCACCGCGGCGAGACCCGGGAGGAGCGCCTTTCCCAGTTCCACGAAGAGCCGGAGAACAGGGTCCCGGTCGTCGGGCTACGGGAGCCCTTCTCGCTTGTGCGGCACGGGAGCACGCTCCTGTTGAAGGGTCCGCCCGGCCCCGGCGCCCGCCTTTTCAGAAAAGGCCTTGTCCCGTTTGAATACGGATCGAACGAAGATTTGTCTAATTTATTAAGTTAAAATCTGACTTTAGCCTATTTTTATACGTAAATCAGTCTAGCTTGCCGACAACTCCAGCTTGTCTTAGGAAAACCGTCGTACTTGGCGGCCGCCTCCCCTCCCCACTGAGACTCCGCATGCCGTCGTCAAGCCGACAGGGTGTCGCGGCGTATGGCCGCCCCTCGGATCTGCGGGCGGAGGAGTCCGGCCTCTCGGAACTCGGCTCAGTCAACGGCGAGGCCGTGATGACCCTTCTCCGGGAGCTGCACAGAAATCGCGCGACGATCTGCATGGTGACCCAGGGGTCCCCGCGGGCGATCTGGGTCCGCGCCTGGTGCTTTCGAGGCTGATCGCGGAGGCGCACCGGGGGACGCTCACGCTGGAGAACCGTTCGAACGTGAGGGATGCATCGCGCGCCTCACGCTGCTGGCCCGGTAGCTCACCTGTTCGGTTTCTGTCCGAGCCAGGAGCCCACGGAATCCCGCTTCCAATCTGCGACTTGAGGGAGTGCCTGTCGGAGTTGCCGGCACTTGCTGTGGCTCGCTTCTTGCTGCCATTTTTTGCTCTAACCGGGGGTGAAAGATGGGATTTTTCGTGGAAGAGAAGTCTGGTGGAAAGACGATCGCGCTGCTCTCCGGAATCGGCGTCGGGGCAGCTTTGATGTATGTCCTCGACCCCGACCGGGGCCGCCGGCGCCGGGAGCTCGCGAGGGACAAGGCGGTCTCGATCGCCGGGAAGACGGGAGACCTCGTCGCGAAGCGTTCCCGCGACATCGCGAATCGCGCGAAAGGCGTGGCCGCGGAAGCGCGCTCCGTTTTCGAACGCGAGGATGGAGACAGCGCGGATCAGGATCGGAACCAGGGGTCCTCTGGAGGGTTTTTGGCCTCCGAACCGCGGAGCGCCCGAGCGGGCGATCAGCCGGGCGAGTCCCGCCAGATGTCGGGCGATCAAAGCAAGGCCCCCCGTGTGGAGGAGGAGGGAGAGCTCTGATCTGAGAGAATCTCGATCTTCGTCGCCACAGGCGGAGACGGGAGGGGACATGGAAGCCATCGTCGGCATTTTTCGAGACTGGCAGAGCGCGCAGGCGGCGGCTGAAGACCTCCGGGCTTCGGGCCTCCCTCAGGACCGCATCAACCTGGTGACGCCTGCCGATCCCGCCGGGTCGGCGCGAGCGCGCGTCTCCACCTCCGACACGGAGCAGCCCGGGATGGGGAAGGCCGTCGGCGGAGTCGTGGGAGGAGTGGCGGGCGCGACTGCGGGAATGGGCCTCGGCGCCGCCGCCGCGAGCCTGCTGATTCCAGGCATCGGGCCGATCGCCGCCGTGGGACTCGCGGCCGCGGCTCTTTTCGGGGTCGGCGGCGCGGTCGGAGGCGTCGCCGCCGGGGGCGCGCTCGAGAACGCGATGTCGCACGGAATTCCGAAAGACGAGCTCTATCTCTACGAGGATGCGCTTCGAAAGGGGCATTCGGTGGTCTTCGCCCTCGCCGATAACGGCGCCCAGGCGTCCGCGGTGCGGGAACGGCTGGTCAGTGCCGGCGCCGAGACCCTGGACGCGGCGCGGGACGACTGGTGGACGGGACTGCGTTCCGGCGAGGCCGCGGACTACGAGCGCGAAGGCGGCCACTTCGAGCAAGACGAGCCCGTTTACCGCCGAGGGTTCCAGGCGGCTCTCCATCCCGAGCGGCGCGGGCGGAGCTTCGAGGAGGCGCGAGCCGCTCTCGCCCGGACCGACGCCGACGTCGCCGACCATCCTGCTTTTAGCCGCGGTTACGAGAGGGGCACGCTCCATCACCGCGGGCTCTCCCAGAGTTCCGAGGAGGCCGACACCGGCGAGTACGCGCACCGCAAGCCGTAGCTCTCCCCGGGGCTGACATATTCTTCCTCCTTCCCGTTCTGAGAGGAAGAAGGTCCATGAAGAATTCCACGTTCGCGTTCCGCGCCGCTCTGCCGCTCGCCCTCCTGTTGACCTGCCTGACCGCTCCTCCGCTGCGGGGCGCGGAGCCCGCGGCGGCGCCCCG
>JBBSGZ010000142.1:0-9882 GCA_038253555.1 Thermoanaerobaculia bacterium | reverse complement strand
TTCGGCGTGCGGGATCGGGCACGACGGTATGACAGGCAGCATCTCCGTCGTTCCCTGACGTTCGGATCGAGTCGGACCTCTCCGCCGCCGGAATCCTGAATGGCGGCAGCGTGCGCCCCTGGCGGTCGACTGGAGACCGTCGGTCGAGAGGACCACGCCCCTAACGAGGCGGGTCATCTCTCTCTCGCTTTGGCGGCGCGTCGGTTGGTTTGCCCGACTCGTACAGGATCATGAAGTCGTCAAACCCCTCTCTGAAAATCGAGCGGCGGTCTCCCGGCGGCCGGATTCGGGCGATCCGGAGCGGCTACTTCTTCAGCTCGGCCGTCTGCGCACGGATGCGCTCTTCCTGCGCACAGAGCTCGGCAGTGAACTCCGCGCCGAAGTCGTCGGCCTCGAAGACCTGGCGGATCTCGATCTCGGAATCCTGGTCGGGGAAAGGGTTCGGCGACCGCTTGACCCACTCGATCGCCTCTTCCTTCGACTTCACCTGGAAGAGCCAGAATCCCGCGATCAGCTCCCTGGTTTCGGAGAACGGGCCGTCGATTACGGTTCTCCTGTCTCCCGAAAATCGGACGCGCGCCCCCTTCGAAGTGGGGTGGAGCCCTTCGGCCGCCAGCAGGACCCCCGCGTTCGCGAGCTCTTCGTTGAATCTGCCCATTTCCGCGAGCAGCTTCTCGTCGGGCAAAACGCCCATCTCCGAATCCTCGTTCGCCTTGACTATCACCAGGAATCGCATCGCCTGCCTCCTTCTTTGTCCGTACCCGGCTCCGGTCCGTCTGGGGCCAGATTCGAACCCTGACTCTCCTATCACGACGATCGGGAGGCGGTCGGATCGACGCGGCGGCGCGGATTGTTCTGGGCTGCGATCGAAGAAGACGGGAGATTTGCCGCGCTTCGCGCGACGGTTGTTTGCAGGACTCCCCTCGTCGAATTCACTCCGGCGACCCGCTGAGAGCCCTGCCCCCTCACCCCAACCCTCTCCCCGGGCCCGGGGAGAGGGGGAGTCCTCATCCCTCGACAAGTGCGCGCAGTCGGTCGAGGGCCTCGTCCCATCGTCGGGAAATATGGTCGAGCGCCCGGCTCGCTTCCTGCAGCCGCTCGGAATCGAGTTCCCAGATGCGCTCGCGCCCGCGGCGGATGTCGTGGACCACCCCCGCGCCAGCGAGGACGAACAGATGCCTGGTGATGGCCTGTCGCGTGACCTCCGCACGGCGGGTGAGCTGCGCGATCGACTGGGGACCGCCTGCGGAGAGCCGGGCGACCAGAGCGAGGCGCGTCTCGTCTCCGAGCGCGGAGAAGACGGGCCTCGCCCGGACCGCCGAAGCGGCGGAGGCGCTAGGCCGAGACATACCGCTCTATGTTCCGGAGCTGGCCGGTCCAGCCCTGGTCGTTCATGCGGAAGGCCTCGGCGCGCCGGGCGGCGGGAATGCGATCGAAGCCGGATTCGACGACGGTCAGCTCCGTGCCCGCGCCGACCTCCTGAATCGTGAACTCCACGAGGGTCGTGGGCTCCGCCGAATAGTCCACGGCCGGATCCACGGCATACGGGTGCCAGCGATAGGAGAAAAAGCGCTCGGGCTCCATCCGCTCGACCGTGATCTCCAGGCGCACGTGCTCGTACCCTTTAACGGTGATCTGGCCCCGGACTCGGGCGCCCGCCTGGAAGGGCCCCTCGAGTATCACGCCGAACCAGGAGCCGAATTCGTTCGCGTCTGAAATCGCCCGCCAGACTCGGGAGCCCGATGCGCGCAGGACAATTTTCTTCTCGATCCGATCGGTGGTGTTCATATGCAACCTCCGGATTGCATATTGGCACTCGGGCGGGGGGAAATGCAACCCCTTGGTTGCGTCTCGGCGGGAGGGCGCCGATCGTCAGAGCCCGAGATCACTCAATCCGGGATGGTCGTCAGGACGGCGTCCGGCGGGCCACCGATACCTGCGCTCGGATTCCGCGATCGGCAGATCGTTGATGCTCGCAAACCGGATTCTCATCAGGCCATCCTCGTCGAATTGCCAGTTCTCGTTTCCGTAGGAGCGGAACCAGCTTCCGGAGTCGTCGTGCCACTCATAAGCGAACCGGACCGCGATCCGATCACCGTCGAACGCCCAGAGCTCCTTGATGAGTCGATAGTCCAGCTCCCGCGCCCACTTGCGTTTCAGAAACGCGACGATCTCCTCCCGGCCCTTTGGAAACTCCGCGCGGTTCCTCCACTGAGAATCCGGCGTGTAGGCCAACGATACTTTTTCCGGATCTCGCGAGTTCCAGCCGTCTTCCGCCAGCCGGACCTTTTGAACGGCGGTCTCGCGCGTGAACGGGGGCAGAGGGGGGCGCGTCATATTGGCTCCTTCGGGGAGCATGCTACGGCACGCCGGATCCGGGCAATCGACGCCCGGTCTAGCTGTTCTCGGCGTCGCTGACGAGGCTCAAAATGTTTCCTTCGGGGTCCTTGAACCAGGCGACTCTGACGTGTCCCGTGACATGCACGTCGCCTTCCCGCGTCGATCCAGGGAAGTCGTATTTCTCGAAGACGACGCCCCGGGCCTTGAGAGTGTCGACGATGGCGTCCACGTCCTTGCCGACGGTCCACGTGGCGGCGGTCGCCTTGTTCGTCCCGGCGTATTGCGATCGGTACACCATCAGCCGTGTGCTTCCGGTTTTGTACAGGAGCACTTCGGGCCCGCTGCGTTCCGCCAGCGTCAGGCCGAGAACGCCCTCGTAGAATTTCTTCGCTTTCTCGATGTCGGAAACGGCAATCGTGGCGTTCGCGTTCTTTTCGCTGAGCATCGCTTTCTCCTCCCGCACCCGGTCCTCTCGTTTCTTCGGCTGTGCTGCCGCGCGCTTCCGACTATAGACCGGACGCTCGAAGCCGAAGCCGGGACCGGCACGTCGCGCCCCATCGGTCGCGCCCCATCGGTCGTGGACACGCAGGAGGATCCAGAGAGCCTCTGAGCGGCGGCGCGCCTGGAGCGCGGGGGAAACGAGGCCTCCCGAGCGACGCCGCGTCGGAATTTCGCGTATTTCTGTGTGGCGCCCCGATCTGCGGGAGGAGGATGTCGCGAACTCAGTGCCCGTTACGAGAGAGACAGCGACGCGCGCGGAACGCTTGGCGGCGGCCGCTTCGGGCTCGCCGCGATTGAGACCGAACCCGACCTCAGCGCTCCTTCCAGTCCTTGACCGTGGTTCTGGTGCCGCCGGGGATCGGCTTGATCGTGATCGTGTTGTCAGACGTGTAAAAGATGTGTCCCTGGCGGTCCTCCGATGTGTAGAAGATCGGGTTGGTCAGAAACGTCGAATTGGGCTGCGTTTCGCCGCGGTCGGTTCCCTGGTACGCATCGCCGCTCGAGTACAGCACGGCATAAAACCGGGCAGCGCCTGCCGCTCCTCCGCAACGCAGCGGGTTTCCGCACGCCGCCGCAGCAGCTCCTGCTGGCTTCGGATTGAAGGTCGAGAAATAGATGACGCCCTTGATCGCAAGCGAATCCGTGATCACCTTTTCACCCGGGGCGAGCTTCAGGAACCACCCGCGCGTCGCCGGCACGGAGGACTTTGCCGCCGTCGACGACGCGATCGCGATCAGGTCCGCTTCGGTCCTCGTGCGCGTATTGGCGTCGTCGAGCACGTAGTAGAACCTCTGGCTGTACGTGAGGCTCGACGTGTCGACCGTTGCCAGAATGTCATCGCGGTCGCCGGTGCCAAATGCAATGCCGATGATCGCCTTGTTGCCCGACGTGTATCCGAGCGAGACCGCGGTCGGGCGAAAGTAGATCGGATAAAACGGCGTCGCGGCAGGAGAGAGAGGTTGAGGCGCCTGGAACAACAGAAACGGCTTGCCTGAGCCCGCCACGAGGTCGAGCTGGTTGGCAAAGGTGCCGCCCGGCGGCGTCGAGGAGAGCCGAAGATCGGTCAGATCGATTCTCCAGAGCTGGCCCCGGGCGTCGCCGACGTAAACGAAGTCCAGGTAACCATCCCCGTTCAGGTCGAGCGCGGAGGGTTCGGAGGGGACCGAGCCGAAGAAGACGGGAACACATCCGGCGGCGCCCGCATTGATTCCGCAGCTCGAATTCGCCCGGTAGAGCGTGCGCCCCGTCTCGACATCCACCATGTACAGCCAGTTGCCGCGCCTGTTGAGTCGTTCGCGATCGAAACCCCCGCCGAAGATCGCGACGAAGTGGTCTTCGAATCCCGGGGCCGGAGTGCTCGTGCTCGCGCAATTGGAGACGCAGATCTTGACGCGCCCGACCGCGGGTTTGGACCAGGTCTCGCCCATGTCCGGAAATCCGGCGCCCGGGGAGCCCGCGGAATCGGCGTCCCCTGTGTCGGCGATCTCCCAGAGGACCGTCGGCCAGGCGCGCGGGGGTTGGCCGCTTCGCACCGCCGGGTCCGCCGCGTCCCGGCCGCAGCTGGCGTCGCCCGAGGCATTCAGGCACTTCGGCGCCGTGAATCCCGGCGGGGCAGCCGGAGGAACCACGGCGCCGGTTGTATCCAGAGTGAGCTCGTCGGGCTGCGTGACGTCGAGGGCGTAATAGCTCCCGGCGGAGGTGCGGGGCGTCGCGCCGCTCGTGCCCTCGAACGCCGAGCCCTCCCGCATCCCGCCCACCAGGATGGTCTTCCACGCCCGCCGTGCCGGATCGGGCGTGCCGGCGTGGTTCGCGTCGATGAAGACGTCCGCCCCCGCGGGGCCGCCGTCGACCGTCCACTCGTCCGTTTTGGATTGGGGACCCGTCGCGTCCTTGAGGCGCTTGAAATTCTGGAAGATCGAGCGGGGGGCGTACGCGAAGAGCTCTGCTCCGGTCCCGAAGTCGTAACAGGGCGGGGTGGTGCCGTCGGAGAGGGCCTGGCACGCGGAGGGATCGCGTCCGAAGGCGCCGGCGTCGAACGCATGCAGCAGGCCGTCGTTGGCTCCGAGAAAGAGGACGCGCCTCCGCTGACGATACGTCCGGAAAAACTTCTGGTACGAGTGGAGGTCGGCGACGTAATAGGGATAGTCGCCCGGCTGTCCCACGACGACCGGTGTCGAATGAAAAACATCGCCGAGCTTCAATCCCTGATACCGCTGGCTCGCTTCCGTCGTCGTCATGACGGCGTCGCGGTCTCCCCACAGAAACCGGAGGGTGTTGGCGGCATCCGCGTCCGTCACCGCGGGCGATAGCACGCCCGGAGGCGCGGTCTGAGGGCCCAGGAGGGCTTTAGCCGAGGGCCACCAGGGCGCGGTCGGCGAATAGGTCAGGTCCCACCGCCTCTCCGGGACGCCGCCTGCGGAGGAGAGGGGCAGGGTGGTGACGGGCGACGGCATGGAGACAGGAAGGGAAAAGACGATCTTTCTCCCGGGATAAAAATGCGTTGGAATCGTCGTCACGGCGTCGTTCGAGCTGTCGGCGTAGGTCCCCGACGAGAGAGGCGCCCCGGGGAAAAGCACCGCTGCCGGGTTGGTCGCTCCCGTGCCCGGTGTTTGAACGAGGTTCTGTCCCGCGTTCCAGATCAGGGACGAGGGCGAGTTCGACGGCGCCGGCAGCGTCAGCCCCCGGTTGGGATCGTTGGGGTCCGAGATGGTCTTCGCCCCGATCTGCAGCGAACCCTGCGGATCGAGCCTGTATCCGTTGACGCGCCCGTTCCAGATCGAGCGGTTCTTCGCGGCGTTGAAGGTCGCGAGATACACCATCTGGCCCGCTCCCGCCTGGACAGAGGACACCGTGGCCGAAGCGAAGTCTTTGGCCCCCTCGTTGACGATCGAGAAGATGTCCGAAAGGGCCTGGGAGAGACCGGCGGCCGAAGAAACGGGGAAATAGCCGACCGTCCCGTCGGAAAGAACCGCGCCGCTGTTCTGAGCGATGCAGACTCCGGTCGAGGACGTGGCCACGGCCCCGGCTCCGAACCCGATGACGAAGACGGGCACGCCGATTCTTTTCAGTGGAGTCAGCACGAAGTTCGTCAGAAACGAGCAGTTGTCGTTTTGACATCCGTTGAAGTTGTCGTAGATCAGGATGACGACGGAAGTCCGGCAGCTCGCGTCGGGGTCGTCGAGCCGCTTGCCATTCTGGAAACCGTCGATGGAGGAGGTGTTGAAGTAGTCGTAGACGTTTTTCAACAGGTCCTTGATCGGAGCCTGAGAGCCGTTGCGGGTGGTCAATATTGCCTGATTTTCCGTCACGTTCAGCCCGGCGTCGACCGCGCCGAGCAGGGCGGGGTTGCAGCCGTCCGCATATTGGCTGCCGGGGCCGCCGTAGCCCGGGTTGTCGTGGTCCGCCGTCGAGAACGTCCCCGTTGCGGTGTCGTACCTCGAGAGGACCGCCTGAGGCCGCATCAGTCGCGAGATGCAGGGATACGAATCCTGCGCGGGCTGACAGGTTGCGCCCCACTTGTAGTCGCGCGGGACTTTGACGAGCGGGAGCGGCGCGCTGTTGGTCTGGAACTCCCAGCCCGAGCAGTTGGACCCTACGGCAAAATCGCCCTTTCCGTCATTCAGGAAGCCGACCTGGCTTCCCGCCGATGGCGCGGTCGTGAAGAACGCGTCGGCGTCGAGCGACGCCGGCGGGGCGTACGGCACGAGGATGGTGCCAGGGTCGCCGCCCGGAGTTCGGCTCTTCGTCTGCCAGATTCCCGAGACCTTCTCCTGATACTCCTTCGTCACCTCGAGCGAATGGGGCGGGGAGCCCGCCAGCGGATATGCGGAGAGGGTGCCGTCGGTGAACGCGTCTCCGTACTGACCTCGCGAGAGCGTCCAGCGCACGCGCGACGACGCGGAGCTGGCGTTTCCATTCAGGTAGACGTAGGCAGCTTTGCTGCCGAGTGAGCCGAAGAAGGGGCCGACCACGGCCGCGTTGGCGGACAGAGCCAGAAAAAAGGGCGAGACTCCCGTGCAGGAGGGTGTCTGCAGGCTCGTGCACGGACCCTCGCCATTTGGTCCCCACCGCTCGATCGTTCCAGCCGGCTCCCTCCAGCTCTCCGAAGGAAAGTCGTCCGCCAGCGGCGAGTAGAGCCAGTGCTTCCCGTAGATCGAGATGCTGCCGGCGTTCGGGTTGTGCGCAAAGCTCGTCAACCCGACGTTGAAATTGCCTCGCTTTTCCTGGACGAACTGGCGCAGCACGCGCTTGGCCGCGCCGAGCTTGCTCGAAGGAGAGTCTGCGTCGCCGTCCCAGGCGCTGGAGCTTCCCTGGATCGGCTGATTGGTGGTTTGCGAATTGCCGAAGACGATCAGGGCATTCGGCGGGACCGAGCCTCGCTTCAAGAGGTCTTTGTCGTCGCCGAGGAGCACGGGAGAGACGAGCGCCCCCAGCACGGCGAGCCCGAGAGCAAATCGAAGCCGGCGCGCGCTCATTGGGGAATCGCGAGGAGCTGTGGGTAGATTCCTACGGCGGTCGTGATGGTTTTTCGCGATTGAATCGACGGAGCCTGGGCGGACGAATTGAAGTTGTAGTAGTTCTCGACGATCTGGTTGGATCCATAGCTTGCGCCGGCGGATTGGATCTGGTCGCCCGGGTGGATCGTGTAGCCGACATTCACCGGTCGGGTGACCGTGACATCGATGTCTGCGGAAGTTCCGCCCGGATAATGCGCGGAGAGACCCACCGGAAGCTTCCCGCCGACGTACTTCGCGTCGGTCGCGAGCTTCGCCGTCGCGTACTGAACTCCCGAATCTGCCGCGTAGAAGGTCTTGGACACCATGGTCTGATGGCTCGAGAGGCTCTGTTCACTCGCAGCCGTGAGCATGAGGGAGATGCCGGCGATGGTCAGGACGAGCAGCATCAGCATGGCGAGGAACAGAGCGAAGCCTCTTTCGCGAGAGGACGACCGCGGGCGCAACCGAATTTTATGTTTCATTGGTAGTTCCTCATGGCGACGGCGAAGGACTGCATGCGGCGGCGGTAGGGCCGACCGGTTCTGGACGGGTCCGAAAAGGGGACGGCGGTCGAGTCGAGCGTCCGAATCCCGGTGGCGCCTGGCCCGTCGTATCCGGAATCCGGATCCGCAGACTTCACGACGAGCGACAGCCAGATCGACCGGAGGGCGGGTGTCGCGAGCGCCGGGTTCGGCGGACCGCTCGTGATGCTGCGATCGATGAAGCCCTGGACCTGGGTGATTCCTGACGTCGACACGGGAAGCATCGTCTCGACTTCGCCGGGGAAGTCGCCGACCCACTCGTCCGCGTTCGCTCTCGAGATATCGACCGCCGACGAGGAAATTCCGCGATCCGGGGTCGACCCGTCGGCTCCATCGACACCGTACGCGACCTGAAAGTCCTCCACTTCTCCGACGAGAGGGGTCACGTCAAACGCGCCGGAGGACGGGTCCGAGATGGCGGCGGAAAGGACCGGATGCGTGTCGAGGGCGCTGCCTGAGGAATCAACGGCGCCCTCGTCGACGAAGAGCAGCACGTCATCCACGGCGCCGCACAGAAAGGGCTTTTGAAGCGCGGGGGAACCGCTGGCGGTCGCATTCAACGCGCGGGCGCCCGAATCCTGCGGGTTCATCGTGAAGGTGAAGGTGTTCGCGGTTCGGGTGTACCAGCTGCCGGTGGCTTCCACGCGCCCGACGTAATAGAGCGGAACGAGATAGATCGAGCTGCCGACGGTCACCGTCTGGCTCGCCGAATCGGCGATCACGAAATAAAACGGCCGCGTTTTTGAGGCGAGCGCAGGCAGGGAGCCGGGAGCGTAATTCACGACGCCGCTGTTGGCGGTCGCGCGAATCGCCACGGTCATCAGAGACGTGCCATCGCACGCGCCGCTGCAGGTCACGTCTGCCGGTGTGAGCGCGTATTCGTCGCCGAAGAGAACGCCTCGGACACGAAGCGCATCGGTGCCCTGGCGGATGAAGTGCCGCGCCCCCGAGACGTCCTGGACCGACTGTCCCCCGGCGATGTTGTTGGCGGTGGGAAGAATCGCGCTCGCATAGAAGAGCTGTCCCGCGCGGGCCTGTCGGACGATGCGGACGAGCTCTCCGATTCCGGCCCGGACCGACTGCTGCGCCTCGGACACCGACGTTTCCTGCTTCGCGATGCGGGAAGAGGAATCGAGCAGCCCGTAGATGCCGGTGACCAGGCCGACGACGAGGGCCGTCGCGACGAGCGCCTCGATCAGCGTAAAGCCGGCCTCGCGTCGGGCGCCCACGCTAGTTCGCACTGGCGTCCCGAAAGCGGATGTAAGCGGACTGGGTCGTCGCGCGCAGCCCGGGGAAAGGGCCTGCGGTGGGGCGCACCGTGACCGTGACGAGCTTGACGGAATAGGTCGCGGGCGCGGTCACGCGAGTCGCGAGATCCGGGGCCCACTGCTCGATGACGTAGCTGCGCGTGTAAGGGAAAACACGCCATCCCGCGCCCGGCGAGGACGACGAAAACGAGACTCCGCCGGTCTCCGGCTCGAACCAGAGAGGCAGATCGTTCATGCACCGGGGGTTTACGGCGACGATGCTTCCCGGCCCGGTCGTCGCAATACCCGCCGGCGCGGCGGCGTTGGCGCCATCCGCGATCGTGAGACGGGGGTCCGTTGCCGGATAGCCGATCAGCTCCTCGAGCTTTTCTCCCGCCAGCGCGTTCGCATTGCCGAGCTGGTTGGAAGACGCGTTCGTCTTCACCGAACTCGCAAAAAGCGGCGCGATCGCGAGAAGCCCGAAGGCGAGCAGCGTCATCGCCACGGCGACCTCGATCAACGTCAGACCACGTTCCGATCGCAGCCCGCGGGCCCTCATTGCCAGGTCCATCCATCGGCGACATAACCCCGGCCGTCCTGGTATTTGTCCGAGCGAATCCTGCCAACCAGGTCCGTGTCGACGGTCACGCGCAGGAAATTCTGGCCGGTCCAGTCGGCGAGATAGAGCCCGCGTCCACCGGAGGCGGTCGGCAGGGTCGAGTTGGACGGGTCCTGTGGGGGCAGGATTCCCCCCGT
>JBBSGZ010000141.1:0-9892 GCA_038253555.1 Thermoanaerobaculia bacterium | reverse complement strand
GGCCCCCCCCCCCCGCCGCCCCCCCGGCGGGGCCGCCCCCGGCCCCCCCCCCCCCCACGGCCCGCAGTGAGCGAAGGCGACGTTTTATACTCCGCCGCCATGCCAGCCTTGACACTCGACGACCTTCGCTCGGCGCTCGCGCGGGCGCTCGCCGATGCGGCCCTCTCTCTCTATGGAGTGACGATCGAGCGCGTGGTCGTGGAGCGTCCCCCCAGGGTGGTGCTCGGAGATCTCGCGTCGCCCGTGGCGTTCGACCTCGCGAAGGCGCTGAAAAAAGCGCCCCGGGCCATCGCGGCGGAGATCGTCGCGGCCGTCGTGATGCCTGCGGGGATTTCCGCCCTGCGGGTCGAGGGAGGCGGGTACGTCAATGCGGCGTTCGCCCGGCCGGAGTTCGTCGCGTCTCTCGCCGAGGCCGCGCCCGCTCCCGCCCGCCGCCCCGGAAAAACCGTCGTCGAGCACACGAACATCAACCCGAACAAGGCGGCGCACATCGGACACCTGCGCAACGCGGTGCTCGGGGACGTGCTCGTGCGAACCCTCCGGTTCCTGGGCGGGGAGGTCGAGGTCCAGAACTACCTGGACGACACCGGGGTGCAGGTGGCGGACGTGGTCGCGGGCATGATGCACCTGGGCGGGGTCCGCACCGAGGAGGAGGCTCATACGGCCATCCGGGAGGCGCGTCTTCCCGGCGCGGAGCCCAACTCGAAAGGCTTCGCTTACCTCTGCTGGGATGTGTACGCCGAGGTGGGCCGCACGTACGAGGCGCGTCCGGAGACGAAGTCGTGGCGGTCCGAGGTGCTCCATGCCATCGAAGCCGGGGACAACGAGGTCGCTCGCCTCGCCGCGGCGGTCGCTCATGCGGTTTCCTCCGCCCACCTGGCGACCATGGGACGCATCGGGATCGCCTACGACCTGCTTCCGCGAGAGAGCGACATCCTCAAAAAGAATTTCTGGTCGCGCGCGTTCGAAATGCTCCGCGGCTCCGGCGCCGTCATCCTCGAGACCGAGGGCAAGCACGCCGGCTGCTGGGTCCTGCGCCTCTCCGAATCGGAGGGCTTCGCCGGGATGGAAGAGCCGGACAAGATCCTCGTCCGTTCGAACGGCACCGTCACCTATACGGCGAAGGACATCGCCTACCAGCTGTGGAAGTTCGGGCTCCTGGGGATCGACTTCGACTATCTCCCCTTCTCGGCCGCGTGGGACTCCGGAACGGTGCAGGCGGACGAGGTCCCGGAATCCGTGCGCCAGCATCCGGTCTGGAGAACGGCCCACGAAGGCGGGAGCCCGGACGCGCCCTCGTTCGGGAAGGCGCAGCGCGTCGTGAACGTGATCGACGTCCGCCAGTCCTACCCGCAGAAGGTGGTTCGCGAGGGCCTTCGCGTGCTCGGGTTCGCCGCGGAGGCGGAGAGAAGCGCCCACTTTTCCTATGAGATCGTTGCCCTATCCCCTGCCGCGGCGCGCGAGCTGGCCCTTCGGTTCGGCGAAGAATACCGGCTCTCCGCGGAAGATGAGAAGAAGCCATACGTCGAGATGTCGGGCCGCAAAGGGCTGGGAGTCAAGGCGGACGATCTCGTCGAGCTGCTCCTGGAACGCTCCCGCGGCGAGGTCTTGAAACGCCGTGGCGACAGCGAAGGGACCGAGGCGGAGTCGGACGCGCGGGCGATTGCGATCGGCGCGCTGCGCTACTTTCTGCTCAAGTTCGGGCGCAACAAGGTGATCGCCTTCGATTTCGACGAGGCGCTCAACTTCGAAGGAGACACCGGGCCCTACCTCCAGTACTCCCTCGTGCGCGCCGGCAACATCTTCCGGAAGCTGGACGAGAAGGGAATCGTCGCCGCTCTCCCGGAAGGCGACTGGGAGGACGACCTCTGGTCGCTGGTTCTGGACGCGGCGTCCCTGCCGGAAGTGGCCGAACGGGCGGTCGAGACCCTGGAACTTTCCACACTCGCCCGGCAGGCGTTCACGCTCGCCCAGAGCTTCAATCAGTTTTACCACCGCCATCCGATCCTTCAGGAGGCGGAGGCGGGTGTCAGGAACCGTCGGATCGCGGTCGCCCGGATTTTCCGGCGCGAAATGGCGCGTTCCCTGGATCTCCTGGGCATTCCCGAGCCAGGACGGATGTAGGGAAGATGGAAGATTCGACTCCCAGGGCGGTTTTCGTCCCCCGACTTCGTGTTTCCGGTTAGACGACTCATCAACCCGGGCTCCTCGCGGACCGACAGACACGGAGACATCCCGGGGCCGCCGGCTTTTCTCCCACCGCGGCCCTCTCCCACCGCCCGGAAGGGGACTGAACGCCCGGATCGGTCCGCCTTCTGGCCATGCGGGGAGTCTCACGGTCGACGGAAAGGAGCGTCGCGCTGCTTGAGCCGGGCGAAACGAGCCGGCGTCTCCCGGCGTATGTTGTTGGCATGGAAAAGGTCAACCTTGCCGAAAAGCTCGCGCTTTTTCAGGAGCACTTCACCCCCCGAATCGTCGGGGACTTGAACGAGAACCACGTCAAGCTGGTCAAGGTCCTCGGCGAGTTCGTCTGGCACTCTCATGAGGCGGAGGACGAGATGTTCCTCGTCGTCCGGGGACGCTTGCGCATCTGTTTCCGAGACGGCGACGTCGATCTGGGAGAAAACGAGTTCCTCATCGTTCCGAAGGGCGTCGAACACAAGCCGATGGCCGACGAGGAGGCGCACGTTCTTTTGATCGAGCCGAAAACGACGGTGAACACCGGCGATGCACCCGGGCCGCGTACGGTCGCCGAGCCGGAAAGGATTTAGTGGCCAGACCGCCCGAGCGTTGGCCGGACAACGCAGACGGGGCGTTTTATGTCGACCGGACGTGCATCGACTGCGACGCCTGCCGCCGCATCGCTCCTACCGTCTTCGCGGAAGCGTCCGATCACTCCTTCGTCGCCCGGCAGCCGGAGGGGGAGCGCGAGAAGCGTCGCGCCCTGATGGCCCTCGTCGCCTGTCCGACCGGATCGATCGGGACGTCGCCGCGAGAAGACGCACGGGCAGCGATCGAGTCTTTCCCCGAGGTCGTCGAAGAGAACGTCTCGTTCTGCGGATTCACGTCGAAGGATTCGTTCGGCGCGTGGAGCTACTTTATCGAGCGCCCCGAGGGAAACGTCCTCGTCGATTCCCCGCGAGCCGTGCCGCACCTCCTCAGGGAATTCGAGAATCGAGGCGGCCTCTCGGCCCTGTTCCTGACGCACCGGGACGACGTGGCGGACCATGGCGCCTTTCGGAGCCGCTTTTCCTGCGAGCGGATACTTCACGAGGCGGACCGATCGGCGGACACGGCCCGCGTCGAGCGCTTCCTCCGGGGCGAGAACCCCGTCTCGCTGAGCCACGATCTCCTCGCGATTCCCACGCCGGGGCACACACGCGGCCACGCCGTGCTCCTGTACCGGAACAGGTTTCTCTTCACGGGAGACCACCTCGCCTGGTCGGGGCGCCGCAAAGGACTCGTGGCCTTCCGGGACGCGTGCTGGTACTCGTGGAAGGAGCAGACGCGGTCGATGGAACGCCTTCTCGACCACTCCTTCGAGTGGGTGCTACCGGGTCGCGGACAATGGTATCGGGCGCCGTCGCCGGCCGGCATGCGCCGGGAGCTCGAACGATGTGTCGCCTGGATGAAGGGGGTCTGAAAGGGACCTACGCGCCGCCCGCCGGATTTCGAACGGCCCCACGAGATTCAGGAGTCTCCTCTCCGGCCCTGTCCCGCCTCACTTCGAGCCCTCGCGAGACGACCGCGGCCGACACCACCTTCCCGACCCCGAGTCCCGTGAGCTCGCTGCGCACGCGCGCGGTCGCCTCGGGCGGCGAGAGAATCACGACGAAGCCGCCTCCGCCGGCGCCGCACGCCTTTCCGCCCCAGGCCCCGGCGAAGATCGCGGCGGCTATGGCGCGTTCGATCACCGGCGTCGAAACGACGGGCGCGAGCCGCCGGCGAGCTTCCCATTCGTTCGCGAGCGCCGACCCCATCGCCTGAAAATCGCGGCAGGCGACGGCCCCGGCCATGGCCGCCGCGGCGCGCCTCACACCTTCGATCTCGCGTGTGACGTCCGAATTTCCCTCGAGGCGCGCCCGCAACACTTCCCAGTTGTTCAGGCCCGAAGAGTGCGCCGCGCCCGAGTCGAACAGAGTCAGGTGACGCTCCCACTGCGCGGGCTCCACCTCTTCCCGCGTCGCGCGAGTCGCCCCCGGCAGAAAGCGAATCGTATGAAGGCCTCCGGCGAGCGCGGGATAATAGTCCTGCACACCGGCGGGCTTCCCGAGGACCCTCGTCTCGACGTCCCGCACGAAGTCGACGCGATCTACTCCAGCCAGGTCTCGCGGCGCGAATCGTTCGAGCGCTCCCATGAGAGCGACCGTCAGAGCCGACGATCCTCCGAGCCCGGATCCAAACGGGACCGATGTTTCGATCTCGATCTCCAGCGGCTCCCGGATCGTCAAAGCGTCCAGCAGCGAACCGACGAGCGCGGCGCGGGGCTCCGCCAGGAGGCCGTCCGATTCCGCAGCGCGGCAATCAAACGCGCCGTCCGAAGCGAACACCCGGAAGACTTTCTGGGCGCGCCGCACCCGACAGGACGCGAAGAGACCGATGGCGACGTTGATCGTGACCGTGCCGGGATGGAGAACGTGCAGCGGCCAGAGGTCGAGGGTCCCGCCGGCGAGATCGACGCGGGCGGGAGCCGAAGCGCAGATCGTCATGAACGCGAAAACCTATCAGTTCCGGCCCGGGGGGCGGCGAAATTTGCCGCAGCGGCGAGCGCGTCCTGCCTGCCTGCGGGACCCCTCAGCCCTCTCCCTGAGCACGGGACGAGGGAGGTCTGATCACGCAGCAGCCGACATGCAGCACCGACCTGCTGGGCCCCTCACCCCAGCCCTCTCCCCGGGCCCGGGGCGAGGGGGCAGAGCTGCGCCGCAAGCAGGATGGTGGCTAAGCGGGAGCGCGAGCGAACGCAGTGAGCGGAAGCGACGTGAGGCGAGCGGTCGAGCCCTCAGGCGAGCCGCTCGCCGCTGCCTTCGCCGAGCACGGCGAAGGCAGCTCCCGCAGTGAGCGGAGGCGACGGTAGAGGTCTTGCATTCCGCGTCCCGCATGACACTTTTCGAAAAGTTGAGCGGGACCGGATTGCGGCGGCGGGGCACCCCGAAGAGCGGATTCCGATACCTCCGCGCGGACGGACGGCTCGCGTCGGCCGCGGACACCCAGCGAATCCGGGACCTCAAGATCCCGCCCGCCTGGAAGGACGTTTTCGTTCACCCTTCTCCTCAGGGGCCGGTACAGGCGATGGGAAAAGACGCCGCGGGGCGGTGGCAGTACCTGTACCACGAGCGCCGGACGGCGCGGCGCGAGAAGGAGAAGTTCGAGCGGCTGGTCCATTTCGCCGACGCGCTCCCGCGCATGCGCCGGGCGGTGGCGAGGGACCTCGCGTTGCAGGGAGTCCCGCGCGAAAAGGTCCTCGCCTGCATCCTGCGCATTCTCTCCACCTGTTTTCTCCGGGCCGGCAGCCAGGTGTATGCCGACGAGAACGGCAGCTACGGGGTCGCGACCCTGAGGGCAAAGCACGTGACGGTGACCGGGGATCTCGTGTCGTTCGACTTTCCGGGAAAGTCGGGGAAGCAGCAGCACCGCGAGCTGCGGGACCGCCGCGTCGCGCGGATCGTGCGCGAGCTGGCGCGTGTTCCGGGCGAAGTCTTCAAATACCGCGACGAGGAGGGACGCTGGGTCGACATCCGGCGCCGGCACATCAACGAGTACATCAAGGAAGTGATGGGCGAGAAGTTCTCAGCGAAGGACTTTCGCACCTGGGCGGGAACGTTGATTTGCGCCTGCGCCCTCGCGCGCGCCGGAACAGAGGCGGCGGAAACGAAGACGGCGCGCAAGCGCAAAGTGGTTGCCGCGATCAAAGAGACCGCCGAAAGGCTCGGGAACACTCCCGCGATCTGCCGCTCCTCCTACATCTATCCCGCCGTGCTCTCGAGCTTCGACCGGGGCAGAGTCCTCGACCAGTATTTCGAGAACGTCGAGGAGCTGGTTAAGCGGCGAGCCGCCGCTTTGCACGGCTCCGAGAAGGCGCTTCTGAAGATGCTCAAGCAGAAGGCCTCTTGAGTTCTCAATTCTCAGTTTCAGGTCTCGCTTCCTGCCCGTCGGCTCGGCTGAGCGGGTGAAGTCCGCGCTCGCGTTTCGCCTGAATCGCGCTCCCATCCGGTCTGGGCCGGCGACTGACCTAGACTCCGCCTCGTGCAGGAGAAGATGTCCAGCCGGAACCGGCTCGTGCGGGCCGTCGCGTCCGCGACATCCCACCTCTGGTTCCCCGGCACCCTGTTTTTCGCGAGTCACTTCCCGAGGCGCATTGCGTACCCCATGGCGCGCGCGTTCGGGGGAACCTACTTTCGACTGCGGCCGAAATACCTCTCTGCTATCCGGTCGAACCTCGCGATCATCCTCAAAGAGGAAGCCTCCTCCGAGAGGGTGGCGCGGCTCGCCGACGAGATGGTACGGGGCCACTCTTCCGCATGGCTCGACTTCCTCCATTTTGCGAGCCGCCCGCCGGCCGAATCCGCGCGCCTCGTCGAAAGCGTCGAGGGCTTCTCACATCTCGTGGCCGGACGCGCGGCGGGCAAGGGTGTGCTCCTTCTGACCGCGCACCTCGGCAACTGGGAGGTTGGCGGCCTGATGCTGGCGGAGGTCCGTCAGCCGATTCACGTCGTCTTAGTACCCGACATTTTCCCCGGCGTCGAGAAAGCCCGGCGCCGCCTTCACAGCCGCGCGGGAGTGACGGAGATCCCGATCGACAACAGCTTCGGGCCGACGCTCGCGGTGCTGAGGGCGCTCGAGCAGAACGCGATCGTGGCGATGCAGGGGGACAGGGACTTCAACAACACGGGCATCGCCGTCCCGTTCTTCGGAAGGGACGCTTTTTTCCCACGGGGTCCTTTTCGGGTCGCGATGGCGACGGGAGCCACGGTCCTGCCGGCCTTCATCCTGCGCACGGAGGACGGCCGCTATCGGGCCATCATCGAGGAGCCGCTCTCGATCGTGAGGGGGCCCGACCGGGACGCGTCGCTCCGAGAGAACCTGGCGCGATACGTCGCGATCCTCGAGCGGTACATCCGGGCGCACCCGGAGCAGTGGTACTGCTTCTATCCGTTCTGGGACGATCCGAGCCGGAAATAGGGATCCGCGGCCTGTCCCGCTTTTCCCCCGGCGAGTCGAGGCAAAGGGAGCTAAGGCGAAGGCGGATAACTAGAACGCGGTCACGTCCGCGACGCTGGCGAGGTTTCCGTTGAGATTGACGTACGTCTTCACGGCGTTCGTCGTCGTGTCGGTCACCGTGATCGTGTACTGAACGTTCGACAGCGCGCCGTAGAAAACCCAGAACTTGTTGTTGAAGGCTCGGCCGTCAACGACCTTGACGACGAGCTCGATGTTGTTCGCTGAGAAGAACCAGAATTCTCCGGTGTCAGCGGTGAGAGCGACTCCGTTCCCGGCCCCGCTCGTGCCCTGCGAGGGAACGCTCCAGGCGACCTGCACTTTGAAACGGCTTGCGTTCAGACAGAGGGTCGTGGCGTCCGGCACGCAGGGAGCGGCCTCCGCGGCCCGGGCGGCGCCGGGCGCGACGAGCAGGAGACCCGCGGCGAGAGCGGCGGCGGCCGCGAGCGGGAACATTTTCAGACGGGTCTCGATGGGCATGGACTTACTCCTCTTCCTGCTCATAAAGGGTACCAACATCGGGGCAGGCCTGGAAAATCCCTCACCCCACGGGCCTTTTGGCCGAGACGGCTGCGACGAAAAAGGCGTCGTAATGGCGGGCGAGCTCCTCGACATCCGGCAGGATCTTCGGCTGCTCGAACCCGGCGGCGCGGAAGGCGTTTCGCCAGTTTTCGGGGGTCAGGAACCCGTGGTTCGGCCGGGTCGCCGCGTCAGTCGCCACTCCCGTGAAATTTTCCAGAAAGTTGAAGACGAACTCGACGTAGATGGGCTGGCCGTCGAAAGGACGGACGCATTCGGAAAAGACCGCGGTGCCGCCGGGCTTCAGGCTCTCGCGGATCCGGCGCAGCGTTGCGTCGAGGTCCCTCGCGATGTGGACCGTATTGACGGCATAGACGACGTCCGCGAACCCTTTTTCGATGCCCTGCTCCTCGAAGTCGCGGTCCATGTCGACGCGTTTGAACTCCGCGGGGAACTCCGGGAAGCGCCCCCGGATCGTCCGTTCGGCCCGGCGCAGGAACGTAGGGACGACTTCCGTGAAGACGTACCTCTCTATTCTGTTGAGGGCCGCGTCCCGCGCGAGGCGCTCGGCGACTGCCAGCGCCGCCGAACCGGAGCCTCCCCCGAGCTCGAACAGCACCGCGGAACGGCCAGCGGGAAGCGCCCGCAGGACGGCCTCCGCGCCGAGGCGGTTGTTGATGGCGTACAGAAGGTTGTCGTTGGAAAAGTAGTCGAACCAGAGCGGGAGCCGCGCGGGGGAGAAAAGAATTTCCTCGCCCGTCTTCTCTCCGCGCAGGAAGGCGGGCACGTGCTCGACCATGGCCCGTACCACCGTGAAGGGCGGCAGGGAACGCGGGTCGACGGCTCGCGCCCGCGCTTCGGCTCTGTCGGGATCGCCCGGCGGAAGCGGTCCGCGGGAGCGGTACGAGTCTTCGCCGCCGCCGCTGGTCGCATCGAGGTATCCGCCGGAGGCGAGCTTCCTCAGAAACCAGCCGAGCGGCACTCGCGCGCGCGGCGCGAATCCCTTTTCTGCCACGAGGGAAGAGGCCGTGGTTCCGCGTGCGATCGACGGCTCGAGCTCGAGGTCCCGGACCAGATTCAGGACCATGTCGGTCGTGAACCGGTCGAAATGCTCGCAGCACAGAATGAATTCGGGTGAGAAGAGCGACCGGATCTCCGGGTCCGGAATTCGCGCGAGAAGGGTCTGGAGATCTTCGGCCCGGCTGGACATGGCGCGATTGTAAGGCGGGAGGGCGTCTCCGATCGGAGGCGCCGCCCGCCCCCTGGAAAAAGAGATGGGAGCGACCACTGACAAGGCGACTTTCCGCCGCTACACTCATCCCTGCAGCATGCGCCGCTTCCTTCCCGTGCTCCTTTTCTCAATCGCCGCGCACGCCGCGCGCGCGCAGGATGTCCCGCGGACGATCGTCCTGGGATTCGACGGCGTGGACGCCGGAGTCGTCGAGACGATGATGGCGGCCGGACGCCTTCCTCACCTCTCCGCGTTGAAGGCTCGCGGCTCTTACTCCCCGCTGACGCCGACCGTGCCCGCGCAGACGCCCGTATCTTGGGCGACCTTTTCCACGGGCCTCGACCCCGGCGGCCACGAGATCTTCGACTTTCTGAAGAGAAACCCCGAAAATCGGATCCCCGCGTTCGCGGTCGCCGACGAGATCTCCGTCCCCTTCCTCTTCGGCCGATCGAACCCGGTCGTGATCGGCGCGGCAGCCGCGGCCCTGTTTTTCGTCGCCGGCGGCATATTGTTTTTCGCCAGGCGCCGGCTCGTCCTCCTGATCGGGATGGACGTCATCGCGCTGGCCGTCGGCATTGCCGCCTTCCTCGCGGTCCGCGCCTGGGTCCCGCCTGAACGCCCTTCCGTCCGGAACAACCGCAAGGGAAGCACCTTCTGGTCCGAGGGCGCCGCCCGGCCGGCGACGGTGATTCGGATTCCGGTGACCTTCCCTCCCGAGGAGTTTGCGGGCGGGCGGCAGCTCTCCGGCCTCGGAGTCCCGGACCTTTCGGGCCGGATCGGGAAGCCGTTCTACTTCACCTCCGACCCCTTCTTCGCCCCGCGGGAGGGAAACGATTTCTCGATCGACATTTTGAAGCTCGAATCCAACCGGGGCACCCAGACGGTCCGTATCGGGGGGCCCCCCGGGAAGCCGTTTGGCCGGGAAGG